>CADCOC010000212.1:3670-8221 GCA_902802945.1 uncultured bacterium
CGCACTGCACCATCCACGACCTCTACTATTCCGGCATTTCAGCCGGCTGGAACTGGGGCTTCACGGAGACCGCGCGCGACAACACCCTCGAATGGAACCACATCTACGACATCGGGCGGCATGTGCTCTCCGACATGGGCGGCATATACCTGCTTGGACGGCAGCCGGGGACGGTGGAGCGGTACAACCACATCCACCACGTGACTCGCGCGCGCAACTGCGCGTTCGGCGTGTACTTCGACTCCGGCACGTCGCTCGTCACGGTGACGAACAACGTCGTGCACGACTGCGAGGACACGAACTTCTTCCTCGCCGCGATCTCGGCGTCGAACCGCGTGGAGAACAACGTATTCGTCTGCGGTCCGCGGGTGCAGGTCCACGCATTGCCGCGCAATCCCTCGTCCAGGCCTACGCTCTTCGCGCGCAACATCCTCGCCTGGGACGAAGGCAAGTTCACCTACTCGCAGCAGGGCGAGGACACGATCGCGATGAGGGACAACCTCTACTGGTGCCCGGACGACATCCGCCCCAAGGAGGATCCGCGCGGCTGCACGTATGCGCCGATCAGGTTCGCCGATCTCGCCGCGCGCGACCTGCGCCTCGCCGACACGAACGTCGCGACGAAGGCGGGTTTCGTGCCGTTCTCCATAGACGGCTGTGGCAAGACGTCGCCCGTTTCGCTCACGGCGGATATGCCGAAGGTGCCCGACGTGTTCTTTGCGGCGCCTGAGCCGATCATAGAGGACATACGCGAGGATTTCGAGGAGGTGCCGGTTGGCACGGCGTTTCCGGGATGGTCCGTTCTCCAGCCTGACGGCACGAACACCATCCGCGTGACGGAGCGCTTCGCCGCCGCCGGAAGACGTTCGCTCGAGGTCATAGACGACAAAAAGGACTGGCGGCCGCACTTCTCGCGTTCCGTGTACCGTCCGAAAGGCAGGTGGAAGATATCGTTTGCGCTGATGGTGGAGGGGGGCGCACAGCCGCGCATAGAGCTTCGCGGCGACGGCGACGGCGTCGGCTTCCCTCTGCGGGTCGCCGCAGACGGAATGCTGACTTCAGCGGACGGACCTCTCATGAAGATCGAAGAGGGGAAGTGGCACACGATAGCGATTTCGCTGGCGCTGGGCAAAGGCCGGGAAAAGCATGTCTGCACCGTCACGGTCAAGCCGCATGGCGCCGACAGCCGTGCCTTCCAGGTGCCGTTTCCGCCGACGTTGCTGGCTCTGCATTGGATCGGCATATACAGCTGCGGGGCGAAAGGGCGCTACTATCTCGATGATTTCGTTGTTGCGAAGGATGGGAAATGAACATGGCAACCGTCTTTTTGAACAGAGCGGCCGTCCTTTCGGCCGCGATTTCGTCAGCGGCAGTTGCGACGGCATCCGTCGAGCCCGAATTCACATGGGGGGGAAGGGCGCCGCATCCGGCGGTGGTCAATCCGCTCCTCGGCGAGGATCCCGCCGCAGTGATTTCGCTTCGCGGAGAGTGGGAGTTCGTCTCGTTCGACACGGCGAAGCCGTACCGCAACGGATGCTGGCCGAAGATGTTCAAGGAGACCACGAAGTTCTGGAACGACAGGCGCAAGATCATGGTGCCCGGCTGCTGGGAGGCGCAGGGCGTGGGCGAGCCCGGCGATTCCGTGAGCTGGGACGCGACGTGGGACAACAACATCAAGCCCCTGCGTCACCGCCTGATGGGCGAGTGCTGGTATCGGCGCAGCGTCGAGATTCCGTCCTCTTGGGCGGGTAAGCGCATCTGGATCAAGTTCGGCGGCGTCAACAACGCCGGATGGGTGTGGGTGAACGAGCGGCAGGTGGCGTACATCGACAACTACTGCGCCACCGAGAAGTACGAGATCACGGACGTCGTCAAACCCGGCGAGACGGCGAAAGTGGTGGTGGAAGTCACGAACCTGCGACCCTCTCGCAAAGGCCTGACGGGGGTGCATCACCGCTGGGGCGGCATCTACCGGGACGTGGAGCTGGAGGCGACGCCGCAGACGTTCATTGACGACGCTTGGGTGCGCGGCGACTTCGACGCCAAGTGCGCCGAGGCGCATGTGGAAATCGGCGGGGCGGATTCTTCGGAACCGCCCTACCAGCTCCGCGTCACCATCGACGGAACGACCGTCTCGCAAGCCTTCCAATCGACGGCGAGGTGCACCCCGCATGGAGCCCGCTTCGCGGCTCGCTGCGCGAGGGGGATAAGTCGCTGCGCACCCTCTCAAACCTCTCAAACACTCAAACTTCCCCTTCGGAACTTCCGCCCCTGGTCGCCGGAACACCCGAACCTGTACACGGCGAAGGTAGAGCTTGTCGCGGGCGACGGCACCGTGCTGCAGACGCGGCGCGAACGCTTCGGAGTGCGCAAGATCGAAGTGCGCGGGAGGGAATTCTACCTGAACGGCAAGCCGTTCTTCATACGCGGCTTCGGAGACGACGCCGCATATCCGATCACGGGCATCACGCCGCCGGACGTTGACGAACACAGACGGCATCTGGCGAAGGCGCGCGAGGCCGGGTTCAACTACGTGCGCCTGCACACCCATTGCGAGGTGCCGGAATATTTCGAGGCGGCGGACGAGGCGGGAGTCATGATACAGGCGGAACTTCCCTACTACAGCGACCTTCCGACTGATGGCTTCGAGTTCGATCCGAAGCGCGACGTCACGGAGCTTTGGCGCAACTTCCGCCGTCATCCCTCGTTCACGACGTATTCAATGGGCAACGAGGGGTCGTTCGGGGACGAACTGGACGTCCGCATGCACAAGTACGTCAAGGCGATGGATCCCGACCGCCTGAAGATAAACCAGGATACGAACCTGCCCGAGATAAGCGCGCCTGACCGCTCGGACTACAGCGGCGGGCCGACAAGGCCATGGCCGCGCGGCACGTTCAAGTCGGACAGGCCCGCCGTCTGCCACGAATACCTCAACCTCAGCGTCAAGACGGATTCGCGTTCGGAAGGCAGGTACACCGGCGTGTGGATGCCGCCGGCGACACGCAAGGCGAGAGGCGAATGGCTTGCCCGCTTCGGGCTGGGGCTCGACTGGGGGGACAGGCTCCAGGATGCTCAGCACGTCCTCCAGGGCGTATGGCAGAAGCAGGGAATCGAGTCGGCCCGCGCCGATCCGCATTGCGGCGGGTACATCTACTGGACGATCGTCGACGTAATAGTGTGGAACGCCAAGACGGACTCCTTCGCGTCGCAGGGGCTCTTCGACCCGTTCTGGGAGGAAAAGAGAAGCGGAACGACGGCGGCACAGTTCGCGGTGTACAATTCGCCGTCATGCGTGCTTGCGGACTTCGCCCCGACTTCGGCGGTGCTTACGGAAGGCGACATGCTTTCGGCGGACATCTCGTTCGCGCATTATGGCGACGAGCCAATCGCGGAGGCGACGGTCGGCTGGGCCTTCGTGGCGGAGGGCGGCGAAACGCTTTCGTCGGGCGCGGCGGCGGCGGGCCGCCAGGAACTGGGCGGCGTGCGCAAGGTCGCGGCGTTTTCGGTTGTGGCGCCCAAGGTCGCCAAGCCGACCAAGGTGGAGTTCGCGGCAACCGTGACAGGCGGGATGGCGCCTGTCGCCAACTCGTGGACGTTCTGGATATTCCCGAAGGGGCCGACGCACGCGCAGGTCGTGGCAGGCGCCGCCTCTTGCGGCGTGACGGTCGCGGCGAAGGACTCCCCTGAAGCGAAGGCGGCTTTGGCGAAAGGAGAGAACCTGATCACTGTGGACGGTGCCGACGGCAAGCCCAACATCAGACTTGGCTGGTGGTGGATGGGCAGTCAGGTAGGCACTGCGATTCGCGAGCACCCAGCGTTCGGCGACTTCCCGTGCGAGGGCGCGATGACGCCGCTGTGGTTCCGTCTCGTCAAGGACACGGGCCTTGCGCTGCCGGCGAAGGGGATCGCGCCGCAGGACATGATAATCGTCGGCGAGGGAGGTGAAGCCTGTTTCGTCTACATGGCCGAGCGCCGGATCGGGAATTCGAGGGTTCTTGAGTGCCACGGGCTTGATCTCGATTCCGACATCCCGGAGGGCAATGCGCTTCTCGCGCGGCTCGTGGATTATCTGAAGTCGGGCAAAAGCTCCCGTTGATGGGCCTGTCGTTTTCTGGGGTGTCTTCGGTTGACAATGTGCAGAAAGAAAGAAGGACAATGTGAATAGACGAGATTGCCTGACGGGAGGAGACGTTTCGGCGATAGCGCCGAGGCGTGGAAGTCTACTCAACGGACTTTGCGGTCTCGACAGAATGCTGGCAACCCTAACCTTATTAATCCCAGTCTGGGCGTTGGGGGCGGGCGGCGGAACAGCGCTTCCGGAAGGTTGGGGCGATCCGTCCCGGTATTGGCGGTTGGCCGAACTTGCAGTACCGCCGGCCTATCGGGCGGCGAAGTTTTCTGATAGCCAGTATCAGGGGTTGAAGGCACTATTGGTGGAGGGGAAGGGACCCAATGGAACGGCGGCCGATTTCTTCTGCTATTATGGGCGGCCTGCCGGACCTGTGCCGTCTGGTGGGTTTCCGGGGGTCGTGCTGGTGCACGGCGGCG
>CADCOC010000213.1 GCA_902802945.1 uncultured bacterium
CGACCGTGAAGGTGACGGGCGTTCTGGTGAACGGTGTGGGCTACGGCTCCGCCACGCTCAATAAGGCCAGCACACCCGTGACGATCGAGTAGGTCTTTCAACGGGCAAATGCCCGTTGCCCCGGCGAACGGGGGGGCTAGTAGAACGGGCTGCCAGCCCGTTCAGCCCCCCTCAATGCGCTGGCAGCGCGTTGTACTACGGACGGAATTTATGGTATAATCGTCGCCATGCGAAAGAAGAAGGTCATAAGGGTTCCGACTACGGGGACGTTCGACTTTGAGACGCTGATCAGCGACGAGGAGGCGAAGTACGTCGACAAGACGGCGCTTCTCTACGAGCTTGCGCGGCGCAAGGCGGACTCCCAGCTCTTCATCTCCCGCCCGCGCCGGTTCGGCAAGTCGCTCATGCTCTCCACTCTCAAGGCGATGTTCGAGGGGCGGCGCGATTTGTTCAGGGGGCTCGCCATCGACAAGTTGCCGTGGGAGGGATGGAAGAGTCCGACTCCGGTGTACAGCTTCACGATGTCCAGCGCGGTGGGCGAGACGTACGAACTTTTCGTCAGCCAACTTGCGAAACTTGTCAAGGAACTTTGCGCCGAGGCGAAGGTGCCGTATGATGACGAGGGTGCCGTGTCGGGACGTTTTGAGTTGTTCCTCAAGAATGCGGCCGCGAAGTCCCCGACCAAGAAAATCGTCGTCCTCATCGACGAATACGACGAACCAGTTGCCAAGTTCCTTGACGACCTCGAAACGCTGAAGAAGGTACGTTCCACCCTCCATGACTTCTACGAGAAGCTCAAGGTCAACTCCGGCTCCATACGGTTCCTGATGATGACCGGCGTCACGAAGCTGACGAAGCTTTCCGTGTTCTCCGGCCTCAACCACCTGAAGGACCGTTCGTCCGATGCGCGCTTCGCGACGCTCCTCGGCTACACGGCAAAGGAGCTGGACGGCCCCCTGCGCGAGAACGTGGAGGCGTTCGGAGCGAAGAACGGCATGGGCTTTGCGGAGGCGAAGAAGAACATCCTTGCATGGTATGACGGATACCGTTTCGCGCCGAGGTCAAAAGAGAGGGTCTGCAATCCCGTGTCGCTCGGCAGCGCGCTAGAGAGCGGCGAACTGAAGGGCTACTGGGAGTCGACCGGCAAGACGTCGCTCATTATCAACCGCATTGAGAGGGCTGGGAAACTGCCGAGCGATATTGAGAACGTGTCGGCTGATGCTTTTATGCTCGATGTGTGCGATGCGGAGTCGTTGCCGATGGAGTCACTGCTGTACCAGGGCGGGTATCTTACGATCAAGGATGTAAGACCTGGCGATCCGGATACGGGAAAGGAAGAGAGCTTCGTCCTTGCGCCGCCGAATCTTGAGGTGCGGGAGGCGTTGAAGCGCGGTTACCTCTCGCAGGTGATGGGGTTGAGGGAGAGTCCGTTTAACACGCTCGTCGATGCCGCGAAGCGCCAGATTGCGTCCGGCGACATTCGCGAGGTGGCGGAAACGATGCTCTTCTCGCTCTACGCCCAGGTTCCGCCTGGCTGGCGGATCAAGGACGAGGCGGAGGCAAAGCGATACTTCCTCCTCTTCAGCGCGATGCTTGGTGCGAACCCCGCGCCGGAGTTCCCGTCCGTGCGCGGCTACGCCGACGCGGTGATCGAGACGCCGTCTGCGGTATACGTGTTCGAGTTCAAGTACGGAAAGAGCGCAAAGGCGGCGATCAGGCAGATCCGCGAGCGCGGCTACGCCGACAAGTGGATCGGAGGCAAGCGCCCCGTGACGCTCATCGGCATCAATTTCAATCCCAGGAAACGCAACATCGACATGCCCATCGTGGAGCCGGCGTAGCCGCCGGCGCGGGGGCAGATACGCCGAGGGGGGCAATCCAGCAGGTTTTCTGCCCAAGGCGTGTCAGATGTCCAGTCGCCAACACCCTCACCCACCATAAAGGAAAGGAAAAGCAGATGAACATCAAAGGAAAGTTGAAGACGTTGGCGGCGGCCTTTCTGGCTGTCGTCGGAATGCTCGCGCCCTTCGGCGCATGGGCGGTTGACGGGGAATGGAGTCCTGAGGATTCCAATGGCACTAGTTATAAAATCACGGGCTTTGAGAGCTTGAGCGACATAGGTCTTTCTCGCCCAGACAAGCATCCTGGCATACTGTTGAAGTGGAGTTTTTATTTTTTGAGAAAAGGGAGGCTTCCCGATGGGCGCGTAGCCTCGACTACGCAAGGAAATACATGGGATCAATTTACCATCTGGCGAGATGGAAAAGAAATTGGCAAAGTTAATGATACACGATGGCCTTTTTATTATCGCGATATAGACGCAATTCCAGGCGAGTCATACACATATTTCGTGTCGTCATCGCTTGGACCTGCGTATTCGCCTGCAATAACTCAGTTATGTTACATGAATTATGATGCATGGGCTGAGAAAGAAATGTTTCATTTGGGGAAGAAGGGGGGGGGAAATTCCGTTAAAGTGTGTGTGCAGAAGAAGGAAGTGACTAGCATCTCTGAACAAGGAGTCGGAATCAGTGCGTCATTAGCAGAATGGACAGCGACATCTAATTCCGATTGGCTAAAATTGTCTGGTGCCAACAACAGGGGCTCTGTCTCATATTTAAATCCAGGAACAAACAGCATTTTGTTCACCGTTAATCCTAATGAGACTGGTGAGGCACGGACGGCCATTATATCTATAGGCGTTCCTGCTGAAGACGGCATGGTCGTTAAGAAAATCACGGTAGTCCAAGATGCCACTCCCACCAGCTTCACCATCAACTTTGATGCTTGCGGAGGAACTGGCAACACTTCTGAGCTCATGCGCGAGGAGGATGAAAAACTCGGTGAACTGCCTGAAGTCAAATTGGATGGTGGCATATTCCTTGGCTGGTTCACTGAGGCTGAAGGCGGCGAGGCCGTGGTGGCCGACACGGTCGTGACCGGCGATGCGACGTACTATGCGCATTGGATTCGGCTGGGAGAACCACGGGCTTTTACGGACGCAAACGGCATTCTCTGGAAATATCTGATACTGGACAGAGGCACTGCCGAGCATCCGGATCTATACGTAAAAATAGTTGGCGACGGAAACTACCCCGTTTCCGGTGGTGGCATTGTTGAAACCGGTGCCATAGACAAATCGACGGCGGGCGAACTGGCGATTCCGTCGAGCCTTGGGGGATACCCCGTCCGAGTCATAGGCCAATGGGCGTTCGCCTATTGCAGAAAACTGACGAAGGTGACGATTCCCGATTCCGTCGAGACAATAGAGGATTGCGCGTTTGCGTCCTGTTCCGGGATGGAAGGCGTGCGTTTGGGCGCGAATGTCGCCACGATAGGCGGCGGTGCGTTTTTGTACTGTACATCGCTTAAGATGCTGACCCTGCCGGAAAGCGTGGACTCTTTGGGGGCAAGCGCCTTTGGTGGATGCGAGTCGCTGGAGTACCTGGACGTCGAGAGCGACTTTTCCTCCGGGAGCCACATTGCCATCGGGCAGTGGATTGGGGGCATGATGTTCAACCTCGTCGGCGGTGGAATCGACATGGATCCGCTGTGGGATTGCACGGCGCTTTCCAGCATAGAACTGGGCGTGAACGTCAAGTCGGTACACCTTGACGGTTTCGGCAAAGGACCGAACTTGCGCAGCGTCATCTGCAGGGGGAAGCTGCCGACGATCTCAGGCGGAAATACGTCGAATGGCAGGACGACTTGCTACGTCTTTCATGAGAGTTACCCGGACGGCCTTCCTGCCGAGACCTGGGCGGGAATGGAGTTGAGATATCTGGACGGAGATGTTCCGACGAGCTATGCCGTCACGTTCAACGCGAACGGCGGAACGCTTTCGCCGGCGACGCGCCAGGTGGCAAGCGGCTCGGCGGTCGGCGCGCTTCCGACGGCGACGTGGAGCGGTCACACGTTCGTGGGATGGTTCACGGCTGCGGTCGGCGGCACGCAGATTTCCGCCACCACCAAAGTGACGGCGAACGTGACCTACTATGCGCATTGGACGTCGGGAGGTTCAAGGCCGGTGACGGTTGTCATCGATGACACGGAGACCACCGTGAAGGTCGTGGACGGGGACACGTGGGGCGTAAACCTGCCGAAGGTTGAGACGATCCCGGGCAAGAGCTTCGTGGGCTGGTTCACGGGCAGGAATGGCACGGGGACGCGCGTCACCTCCTCGACTATTGTGTCGGCGGCAACGAAGGTGCTGTACGCCTACTACGTCGATGAAGACGATCACTACCTCTACGATTCCGTGGCCGGTGCATTGCCCGGCACGGCCGCCGCGACCTACGACGGCTACCTGTGCGACGCCAGCGGGAACGTGAAGGGCACGATCCAGGTGAAGGTGGGCAAGCCGAACGCGAAGACCGGCCTCGCCGCCGTGAAGGCGACCGTAATCGGCCTGGACGGCAAGAAGAAGACGATCAAGGCTGCCGAGAAGGGCAAGGCGCAGATCGCGGGCGACGGTCCGACCACGGTGACGCTCACGGGCGGCGAGGCCTG
>CADCOC010000214.1 GCA_902802945.1 uncultured bacterium
TTCAGGTTGGGTGCAGATGAACTAGCTGACATCGCTCTTGAGAGTAAAACGCCATTTGCGCTTCTGGTCGCGTTTGGAGGCGTAGGCGATGCCGATGCGTGGGGCGGCGGTGAACCATTCACACATTAAGTGGCCATGGTGTATCGAACCACTCATTGCCCTCACCCCAGCTTCCGCAAGATCCACTCGCGGAAAAAAGGACTTGTGAACTTGTATTCATCGTGGAAGAAATAGACATGGCCAATCTCCTCAAGCCTGTTCAACGCCTTCTTTATGGATGAAGCATTGTGGATTCCCGCCGCATCGCGAAAATCAAATCCGAGAACATGCCGTCCGCCAAGCGCTGCAAGCACCCTCATGACCTTTCGCTGATGAAGTGTCAGCTGCTTCAAGTACATCTCGTAAGAAGAACCTTGATGCGAAAAGACATATTCGAGCGCGGCCGGAATCCGCATTTCGTCAACAACGTCTCCATCGTCCGTCACAGACCAAAGCGCATCGCACAATTCCTGCACGTCGCCAGGAACACCGTCAACCCTGTCCATCAAACCAAGAACAAATTCGCGGGAGACCTTCCTTCTGCCCTTGATGAATCTTGCAACAAGAAACTCGGAGAATGCGCCACGATCAATCTTATCCACAGAGATTTCAAGCGCGGACTTAAAAAACGGACTTTTCGGGTGGGAGAATATCTCGGACATCCTGTTCCGCACGCTTCCAAGGAAGATAAATGACGTGTCGGACATGAACTGAATCTTCGAGCGCATTTCAGCAAGCGTCTTGCCTGCTTCCGGAAGGTCGAGAATGTCCTGAAACTCGTCGAATACCACGCAAATGCGCCGTTCGCGCGCATGAGCGGCAATCATCGACATCACGGAAAGGACACTTGACGGATCTGCTGCGCTCCGGGCGTCTATGGAAATTGTCGGCAACCCCGTGTCGCGGTCGAGGACAACGAGCGGACGAAGCGACGAAATCAGCGAAATGGTCTCCTTCAGGAACGAACGGCTTGAATCTAGCTCCACGATACCGTCCATCACTCTCCTGCAAAAGTCAGCTGGACTGGCTATGCCAAGCAGGTCAACATACAACAGCCCCATTCCCCTTACGTTGTGCACGGACTTCACGGCCAAAGAACTCTTCCCTATTCGCCTTTCACCCTGAAGGACGATATTCTGTCCACCTACGATGTGGCGACGCAGTTCCGCCTCCTGCGCGGGCCTCGCACAGTAGTATTCATCCTTCACAATGCATCCGAACTTGAACGGTTCCATCTTCTTCTCCTCATTACACCACATCCATTACACCATTTGGCATAACGCAAGTAGTATAACAAATTTCTTCCTCGCCCGCAACTCTGTGGCGTGGTAGAATTCGCGCATGCCGGACATCAGTTCATCTCTCGTCGCAATTTCTCCTTCGTTTGGCAGGCATTATACCACACCCCACTCACATTTGGTAAGTGCGACTTGCCAATATCTCAATCCTCTGGCAAGCCCATACATCCAAATTTCATTTCAGTTACACATTCCCGCGACAGCCCACGCAAGCACCATCACCGCCGCGCCTATCGCCGCGAACTTGACGATTCTCAATCTTCTCTTATTCATCATTCATCTACCTCTTTCACTTACCGTGGCAGAGTTGGCTCCGTTCTGTGACAACTCATGCAGCCATCGCTGGCATCTGTCACTCCTCACATTGGCAACATTACAACTCCAGCACATAGTGCGTCGAGCGGCCTTGGCCTTCCCGGCGGAGGATACCATTTGCGACAAGGGCGTTGATCTCGCGCGAGGCGGTGTCCTGCGACACCTTGCATATCTTCGCCCACTTGGAAGACGTAAGATTTCCCTTGAATCCGTCGAAGAGCCTGTTCAGCATCGTGCGCTGGTTTGCCGTGAGTTCGTCCGAAGCATGCGCTTCCCAGAATTCGGCCTTGTCCAGTATCGTCTTGAGGCGTAGCTCCGCCGCGCCGACGGCACGGCGATGACAACCGAGGAACCACTTGAGCCACCGCGTCACGTCAAGCGTCCCGCGCTGGGCGCGTTCGATTTCGTCGTAGTAGGCGTCCTTCTCCACCTGTATCTCCGCAGATAGCGAATAGAAGCGCATCGCTGAACGTTCGCCCTTCGCAAGCAGATATTCGGTGAGCGCGCGCGCGAGGCGTCCGTTGCCGTCGTCGAACGGATGGAGAGTCAGGAACCAGAGGTGCGCGAGCGCCGCACGGACAAGCCAGGGCGTTCCCGCATCGTCGCCGTTCACAAAACCCAGGAGACGTTTGATCTCGCCATCCAGCAATTGCGCGTCGGGCGCGACGAAATGGACACGCTCCATCATCCCGTGGCGCGACACGACGCGCATCGGCCCTTCGCTATCGTCCCTGAAGCGTCCGACCGCTATCTTGGATAGCCCGGAATAACCCGTCGGGAAAAGTGCCGCATGCCAGGAGAAAAGCCGTTCCAAGGTTATGGGCGTTTCCCAGTTTCGCGTTGCGTCTATTATCATGTCCGCACGCGCCTCCGCCTCGCGGGATGTCGCACTTTTTACGCCCGACAAGACGATTTCCATCCTTTTCGCCACACTTGAACGCACGTCGTCGCGATTGAGGCGCTCGCCCTCGATCTCGGCGGAATTCAGTATCTCTGCAGAAAGCGTCTCGCAAACAGCATCGCTCTGCATCTCAAAACCGATTGCTGCAAGCCGTCCCGAAAACTTCCCTATTGAAAAGGAAGCCGCTTCAAGCTCCGCCGCCAGCTCGGCGGAACTCCACCGAAACTTGGGCCAGTCTTTATGTTGATAGATGTAGCGCACGTTTTTCTCCGCATGTTTTGCGGATATTATACCACATAATCTCCGCACGATGCAAGCGCCGCAATTGCCCTCTTCGTGATCCATTGCGTCTTCATTGCCAGATATCCTTCTTCAAATACTCGTCGCGTCGATAAAAGTCAACAGGCAGACAAAGCGTATCCCAGACAGGCGCGAGAACCAACGACTCTCCCGCCCACACTAGTGCGCCTGCTGGGGCGAAGAAAAGTGCGGTCATCGGCGCATTGTCAACTTTCGGTCCACTCACGCACCCCGCCAGCGCAACCGCCACAGCTATCGTACCAAATATCATTCGCATATTCACTTCGTAATTTCCTTTCGTTTTTGTTTTAGACAGGATTTCTGAGTTGGAGAGCCGTGAGTCTTGCTAATGACTTTGCAGCTTTCTTGTTTCCATTCCCAGCAGACATCTTAAGCCATTTCAGCGCAAGCCTGCGATTCTTCTTCAGACCGCACTCTCCGTTCGCATACCACTCGCCAAGATTTTGTTGTGCCTTGTCGTCCCCCCGCAATGCCGCACGGCGCGTCCATAATATACCATCCCTTTGAGAACCCTCGTAATCCACCAAAATAGCCCCAAGATTGCACATCGCAGCCACATGACCGCGCAAAGCCGCCTTTGAATAAAACTTGCACGCCAGCCTGTCGGACTGCCGCACACCTTTCCCAAAGTCGTAGCAAAGACCGAGGTTGAAGAAAGCAAGTTCATCGTTCTTGCGCACTGCCTTGCGAAACAATCTTACGGCTTGGATATAATCCTTATTCACGCCACGCTCGCCATCAAGATATATCTGACCCAAATCAACCTGCGCCCACGCATCGCCCTTATCCGCCGCCTTGCGATACCAGTCAATGGCCTTTACGATATTCTTTCCGACAAAAGTGCCAGTGCCGTAATGCCAACCCATTTGGTACATGGCATCAACCGAGCCGTTCTCTGCCGCGACACGCAAATACTTCATCGCACGTCTCTTGTCTGGCGACGTTCCATCGCCATCCCTAATAATCCAATAAAGCTGATAGGCCGCGGCAGAACGTTGCGACTTCGTCCCGCTAACAACAGTTTCCTCAAGTCGCTCAATGCCTTTCATGCACTCGCACCTTTCTCAATTCTGTTACTCCCGTCTAAAAAACTCTCCGCGCCAAGCTTCGCCCTTCGGGACGGAGCGTAAAGCGCCACTTGCGGTTTTGGTCGCGCTTGGAGGCGTAGTCGATGCCGATGCGCGGGGCGGCGGTGTCCTCCTCGCCGCAGTACGCCTCCGTCTCGGTAATGCGCCGCCGAATGACGGTCCCATCCTCCAGCCGACGGCACAGCCACGCGCCGACAAGCGCCTTTGCCGCCGTCACCGCGTCAACAGCATAGTCCTTTGCCGTCAATCTGCGCATCACTTCTCCTGCGTGGCATAGACAGTCTCTCCCCTGCCCCGTATCAACTCCCGCCATTCGGCCTCGCTCAGTTCAGATGGCACAAGAAACGAGACAATCCTATGCTCGCTGTCCCATAGACAATGCGAGCGCAGAGGGTCGGCCTTTGCAATATCGGTCAATAGTGTCCGAACCGTTACG
>CADCOC010000215.1 GCA_902802945.1 uncultured bacterium
CGCGTCGAGCATCCCCATCCCCGCGCGGAGAATCGGGACAATCACGATGCTGTCCTTGATCCTGACGCCAACGGTCTTTGCGACCGGCGTCGTGACGGGGACCTCCACCGTGCGGAGGTCATGGAGGCTCTCTATTGCGAGGAACTCCGTAATCTCGTTGACGAGCTCGCGAAACTGCTTCGGCTTCGTATTGATGTCACGCATCAGCGTGACGCGGTGCCTGACCAGCGGATGTTGAAGAACTGTGTGCATATCGGCGCATATTATACCAAACTTATTTGCTTAAAGCCAACCGAAACCGAACCGATGCTGTATCGCAACTTGCGCTAGCGCAGAATGACGGTCGTGGATTCCGACGGGGCTTGCGTGACGAGCGCGTAGTTGCGCGCGACGACCGTGCCCGACGAATCGTAGGCGATAAACGCAACGCAGTTCGGCTCGCCCAGCGCCGCCGTGAACGCGCCCGACGGTATCGCCGCGCGGAACGCGCGAGTTCCGTCAAGCGCCTGGCGGGCCACCACGCGGACGCCGTTCACGAAGCACGAAACGCTCGCCGCCGTCGATCCGCCGACGGTGAAATCGACGTTGAGCCTGCGTCCCTTGGGAATGTCGCCCTCGGCGATGCAGGAGGCGAATCGGTCGCGGACTTGCCAGTAGCGCCGCCCACCCCACTGGGCATCTCGCCCGTTCGGGGTGGCGGGCGTCCCGCCCGCAACTGGGGCAACGGGCGTCCCGCCCGTTGCCGCCCGATTTCCTCAACGGCGCTTCCGGCGGACGATGCGGCGGACAATCTTGGGTCTGCCGCCGCCGAAGGTCTGAACCCAACATCCCCTGCAGACGCCGACGCCGAGATGCGTGAATCTGCGCGAAAGGATGTTGGCCCTGTGTCCTTTGGAATGCATCCAGCCCCTGACGACGGCAGCCGGCGAGCGGTAGCCCTTGGCGATGTTCTCGCCCATCCAGCCATATCCGCGCAGCCCGTTGAAGGCTCCCTTGTGGTTGAAACGCCCGCGCTGGCAAATCTCTTTCGCGCGCTTGTCGGCCTGGGCCTGGCAACGCTGCGATAGCGCGAGGGGCTTAAGCCCTACCTTCTTGCGCTCCGCGTTGACGAGGGCCAGTACCTGCTCGGCGTGTGACGCCGCCTGCGCCTGTACGGGCGCAACCAATCCGACGAACAATACTGCCGCCACGACGGCAAATCGCACGGCAGACCAGACTTTGCTATTTCTCATGGCGCGCATTATACCACACTCCCTTTCGGGAAATCAAGACGTCACAACGGCCGGTTGATTCATGGGACGCATCTGCGTTTTTGCCCCACGCGTATTGGGATTAGGAAACAACCATAACAACTTTCAAAAACAACATGGTCCTACGGGCGCACCTTGAACATTCAGAAATGTGGTCGTTTGAGGATCGGCAAATGGGCGCGGGCGAGTTAGCCCGCGCGCCAAAGGCAAGTTGTTTTCAAATAGTTGTTTCCAATCATCAGAAGGCTCGGCGGTGAATTGCGCAGATGCGCTCGAAAAAGTGAAGGGGTGAGAATTCCCCCACATTGGTTATCAGAAATATTGTATAATGTCTCCCGTTCAAGAAAGGAATCGTACCATGCCCGTCGCAATGATGATGAATGACGTGCAAAATTACAGGATGATGAACTGGATATTTCGCGCAGTCGCGATTTCGGGAGGACGGTGTCTCTGTCCGTGTAGAACATGTAGAACGTGTAGTTGTGCGCGGCGTCCGTGAAGCACTCTGCGCGACCAGACGCATTCATTGCCTAAATGGATTTACAGCCAATATCCCACTGTATGTCTGCCCATCGCTCAAATCTTCGGTAAGGAACCTGTCGCAGCCAAGCTCCTTGGCGGCGACAAGCAGCAGAGCGTCGTAGAACTGCAAGTCATACAGTCCCATCATCTCCAGTGCCAGCATGGTCCACTCCGATTTAACGGGCACCGATCTTATCGCCTTGAACAGTTCTGCAAAACCCATGACCTCGACTCGGGTTTTGCCGAGCTTCCTCATGGCCACATTGGAGAATTCATTAAGCACTTGCGCCGATATGACGTATTCAGCGGAATCCCTTGCCGACATGACAATGGCCTTGGCGATTTTCTGTTTCCCCGCGTCGCGCGCATCAACGGCATATACAAGCACATTGGAGTCCAGAAACGTCATGCGAACTCTCCATCGGGATATGCGTCTGCGCGATTGAACTTGTACGCATCCGTTCCCGCCATGCGCGAAGAACTCGATTCCACCAAGCTGTCGAACTTAGCCTCCCATTCATCCGCCTCGCGTCTGCGCTGTAGTTCGTTTTTGATGAATTCGACGATACGAGCCTCCAGCGACCGCCCGGTCGCCCGCTCGTAGTCCCGTATCTCCTGAATGACAACAGGAGGCATCTCTATTACATACGCCATTATGCAACAACCTCTCTTGTTTCAAGACGCGGGATATTATACCATAGTTCCGCGCAGCCGTGTTGGATGAAACGAACACACCCGCCGTACCTTTCGGCGCGGCGGGCGGGATTGACTGGGAACGCCGCCGTCTCGGTGGCGGAATGGTGGGGCGAGCCGTCCCGGTCTTGTCCAGCTTCAACGTACCTCCAGACGTGATGTCAACCGTGCCGTTCATGACCGTCGCGTTGAAGAGGTAGAAGTTGACGCTGCCGATCACCACGGACAGCCTGTTACCACCAAGATCGAGCGTGGTAGGCGCAAAGTTGGAGCCAATCAGGCCATAAGCCCTCTGGAAGTTGAACGACGAGTCCTTCGTAAGGCGAACGGACGCGAGCTGCGCAATGTTGTCGGGCCGCTCTGTGGATAAGACTGGAGGTTGTAGAATCCGCCAAGAGAGCCCTTGGCAGATACATAACTCCCAATCATGCAGCCAAAAAGAGAGTACCCCTCATCGACCATTGCCTTTAGCTCATCAAGAGTGATGCCCTTGAAGGCGAGTCGTGGAGTCTGGAGTACGGGAGTGGAAGAAGTCGGCGTGGATGGATCGAACAACCCCATCGAATACACCGGCGAGACAAGTCGGCCGTCTGCCGCCCGAAACAAGCTTCAGTTGCAGTATGCGGAGAAATCGCGGATGAGCGGCTTGGCGGCGGAGGCCGTGACGGAGAGGCGCAGGCGCGAGGCGGCGACCTTCTCGAAGCGGACGATGTGCTTGTGTCCGACGCACGTGCCGGAGTAGAGTTTCTTCCACTCCGCGCCGACAAGCGCCTCCAGGTCGAACTTGCGGATACGCTCACCGTGCTCAATGCGCTCTGCGAGGATTACCTGGTTCACCGGACTGGAATCCTTCGGGATCACGAGTTCAAGGCGGTCGCCCTCTCCTTCGGCGGCGGCAAGCCTGTTCGCATAGCGTCCCTTGATGCGCCGACCGAACTCCGCGTAGGTCTTCATCTCGTTCTCGAGGATGAGGCCGTCCGGTTGCGGCGCGGCGTTGAGGAGGAGATTGCAGTTGCGCCCCACGGAGCAGTCGTAGATGCGCATCAGCTCGTCCATCGTCCAGTATCTGTCCTTCGTACACGTACACATCCACTTGCCGGGGCCGAGCGGGACATCGCATTCGCCGGGGCACCACACCCGTCCGTTCGGATCGCCACAATAGCGGCCCTCCTTCGTTCCGTCTTCCTGCGTCGTGTCCGAGTCTGCCGCCCAGCACGGATAGGGAGCGACGCCGCGTTCGTTGCCGACCCAGCGCACGACGTTCCGCGCGTTCTTCGGCCCCTGGAAGAGGATTGCATTTGGCTGAAGCCTTTCGATGATTTCGCGCGCTCGCGGACCGCCCTCCTCGGGCGGACGCACCCCGCCGTCGAACCAGATCTCAAACAGCTCGCCGTACTTCGTGAACAGTTCAGTCAGCGCCGCCTCGCAGCTGGCCGCGTACTTCTTCTGCGCCTCAGGTCCGATGCCGTAATAGCCCTTGTGCGACACGAGTCCGTTGCTCCGCCTCACGCCGAGGAACCAGTTGTATTGCATCGCCGTGTAGAGCCCTGGCTTGAGCCCGTACTTCCGCGCGCTCGTCACGAAGTCCCTGACGAGATCGCCCTTCCCGCCGCGCCACGGCGACTGTTTCACGCCGTAGGGATAGATGTCGCTCTGCCACTGCATGAAGCCCGCGCCGTGCTTTGCGGTGAGGACCACGTACTTCGCGCCATACGCCTTCGCCGCCTCCATCCACTGGTCGGTGTCGAGCTTCTCGGGGTTGTAGCGACCGGGATCTGGCGCATTTCCGCCGCCGAAGATCGGGATGTCGTAGTGGAAGAACATCCCGAGCTCCATGTCGGCCCAGCGCCTCTGCGCAGCAGTGGGAACCGGCAGAGCCCGTCCCGCCGCCGCATTCGCCGCAAACGCGATTCCGCGCGATTCCGCCCGGAAGCGCGGCATACGCACCTCCTGCGGCCATTGATCCGATAAAATTTCTTCTTGTTACTTTCATGTTCATATTATACGAGGCAACTCATAAAACCCTCTTTCGTGGCAGTTGCGGATCAAGCCTCCTGGTCTGAAATAAGCCGCATAACTGCAAGAACACAATCGAGGCGTCCACGACAGTAAGTGTAGCAAAAATCCCGCCGCAGACACAAGTGTAAAATATGGCATGCTATTCTGGGGTATTCTGGGGTTCATGAATCGCCACAGTAGCCTTTAATTTTCTCTTCCCCACAAACTTCAGTTGCAGTATGCGGAGAAATCGCGGATGAGCGGCTTCGCGGCGGAGGCCGCGACGGAGAGTCGCAGGCGCGAGGCGGCGACCTTCTCGAAGCGGACGATGTGCTTGTGCCCGACGCACGTGCCAGAATAGAGTTTCTTCCACTCCGTGCCGACAAGCGCCTCTAGGTCAAACTTGCGGATACGCTCGCCCTGCTCGATGCGCTCTGCGAGGATCACCTGGTTCACCGGACCGGAATCCTTCGGAATCGCGAGTTCGAGTCGGTCGCCTTCTCCTTCGGCGGCCGCGAGTCTGTTTGCGTAGCGCCCCTTGATGCGCCGACCGAACTCGGCGTAGGTCTTCATCTCGCTTTCGAGAATGAGACCGTCAGGCTGCGGCGCGGCGTTGAGGAGGAGGTTGCAGTTGCGCCCCACGGAACGGTCGTACATGTTCATGAGGTAGTCCATCGTCCAGTTCGGTCCCCTATTGTAGCAGAACCACCTGTTGCGCCCAAGCGGGACATCGCACTCGCCGGGAATCCACCTTCCGCCGTCGGGATTGCCGTTGTACTGCATCTCCTTCGTGCCGTCGTCCGCCGTGCCGTCGATTCCCGTGGCCCAGCAGGGATACGGTGCCACACCGCGTTCATTGCCAACCCAGCGTATCAGGTTCTTCGCTTCGGGAGGTCCTTGGAAGAGAAGTGCGTTCGGTTGGTACTTCTCGATGAGCGGCAAGAGATCGGGGCCACCCTTCTCCGGCGCCAGCGCGCCGCCGTCGAACCATATCTCGAAGAGTTCTCCGTAGCGGCTCCAGAGTTCCTCGGTCATCCTCTCGCATATCTTCGCGTACCGCTTCTTCGACTCGGGCGAGGGGTCGCCCAGCCAGCAGCCCTTCACAAAGACACGACCAAGATTGTCCACGCCAAGGAATCCGTTGCCGGAAACGCTTGCGTAAAGACCGGGCAAAAGGCCGTACCTGCGGGCACTCTCGACGAAGTCCTTCACAAGGTCGCCTTTTCCGTTCCGCCATGACGCCTGCTTAAGGCCGTACGGATAGAGATCGCTCTGCCACTGGAGGAACCCGCTGCAGTGCTTCGCGACGAGCACGACGTACTTCGCACCGTAGGCCTTCGCCGCCTCCATCCACTGGTCCGTGTCGAGCTTCGCGGGATTGTAGAGCTTTGGATCGGGAAAGTCCTTGAAACTTCGCCAGTTCCAGTTTGGCTTGAATACTGGGATGTCGAAGTGCAAGAACATCCCGAGCTCCATGTCGGCCCAGCGCCTCTGCGCAGCAGTGGGAACCGGCAGAGCCCGTCCCGCCGCCGCATTCGCCGCAAACGCGATTCCG
>CADCOC010000216.1 GCA_902802945.1 uncultured bacterium
CTCGTAGTAGGCATTGTCGGCGATGTTGGTGAAACGTTGCTCCGCCACAACCGCGCCTTTCGGACCGTCCTTGCGCAAACGCATTGTCGCCGCGGAATCCGGATGCGAACCGAACGTGGGAGTGCTGATGCGTATGTTCCCGAACGGCGCCTTGGCGGCGAACGATTGTCCGAGCGCATGTCCGGGCGCGAGCCGCTCGGCGACGAGCTTGCCTTTCCCGCCCGGGCCGAAGCCGCTCGCCACCGGCTCCGAGGCGGCGTATGCGGGATGGGCGATGACAAGCGGTTTTCCTTTCCATCGGAACCAGAGTTCGGGATGGATGCCGGGCTCGTAGAGCGTTCTCCACAGATGCCGCAGCTCGCCGCCACGCAGGCCGTACGGCGGGTACGCGGGGAACGGACACAGAAATGCGATCTGAGGCGTGTGCCCGCCGGACGCGCGCACGTCGGCGAACACGCGGACGATCTCCTGCCACGAGGCGTCGAACGTCGGCCCGTTGCTCACGTCGAACACGATGACGTCAACACCAGCGTCACCCAGCATCTGCGCATGCTTGCGCAGAACGAACGGATCGTTCGAGCAGTAGTAGCCGAAAAGCGGTTCGCCCCACCAGTGGTTGCAGCACATCGGACCCCATAGAGGCGAGTCCGGTTTCTTCAGGGCATCTGGATCCGCCGACAGGATCTTCGATACGTCGAACGGTCCCGGCACGTTTTCGTCGGTGGGACGGTTGATGAAGTAGAACACCGCGACCGTACGGTTTGTCCTGGGCAGACCGGCCTCCGCCGCCGTGGGGAGCGAACGGCCAAGCCCGTCCGTCGCCACCCACGTGTCGGATGCGATGTCGCATGGCGCGGACAAAGCCGCCAGCACAATCGCCGCCGCGAAAATCATGCCGATTTTCACATGGCGCTCCTCAGGTGCCAGGCCTGTTCTGTTACTGCACGTACTGATTGCTTCATGCCGCTAGCCTTCCAGGAAAGGCGCGTCTTTGATGGATTGGGCTTTATGTTCGGCATGGGAATGTACTGAATACCATCCAGCGAGAATACGTCAAGCCCCACGCGGTCAATGAATATGTGCAGACCAAGTCGTCCTTCCGCGTCCAGATTCCATGCAGTCGATTGGCCATTAACAGACAGTGTATGTTGAATGGCTCTATATTCAATCTTGATACCGCGCAGGTCTAACGCTATTACGGCGTCGGCAACTGGCACGCACGAGAACTTGATCTCCACAAGCTCTCCATTGAAATCTTTCAGCGACATTGGAGGCCCTTTACGCAGGGACTCGAGTTCTTTCACAGGGAAACGCGACAATCGCAGGCCTGTGTCCGTTCGAACCAGTTTCAGTTCCATAGGCAGGGTCATCGCCTGATTGAACATCGTTGCCTTGTTTCCGCCAGCAAGTGGGTCGTATTTACTCCATGCAATCTGTATGCGCCGTCCATCAGGCACATCCGAGAATGTCTGCCACGCATAGACGGGGGTGCTGACATTGCCCACCGGACGCATCTGCTCCAGCCTCTCGGCCTCCGGCACGAACATCTGCCCGTCGAACGTGCCGATTGCGTATTGCCGATTCGCCGCCGTCAGTACCCAGCGAGTTGCCATCTCGCCCTCGATGGGCATCTCGAACATGTCGGGGCACTCGTATAGATAACACCCGCTGTCAAAGAAGTCTCCCGGCACACAACTTGCCCACGTCCAGTTCTTCAGGTCGGGAGACGTGAAGAACGATATGCCGTGGCGTAGCTTTGCCACCTCGCCATAGACGAGCATGACCCAATGTTTGCCGGGAGCATACCAGAAAACCTTTGGATCGCGATTGGCGTCCGGCCGGTTCTCTATGACGGCCTTTGGCCACTTGGTATAGGTTCGTCCGTCATGCGACCAGGCAATACGCTGGGTGAACAAATCGAACGTATCCCCTGCGCACGTGTAGATCAGCACATGCGCGTTCTTGCCAAAGCCAGCCGTGTCCGCGAAATCCATTACGGCGCTGCCGGAGAACATCCTCCCGGAATCGTCTGGCGCAAGCGCATCCCCTAAATCCTGCCAATGGACCAGATCTTGCGAAACGGCATGGCCCCAATGCTTTGGGCCTCTTCCGAGCGTAAACGGACTATGCTGGTAGAACATGTGCCACTCGCCTTTGAAATAGGAGAGCCCGTTCGGATCGTTTAACCGGCCAGTCGGCGGCGTGAAGTGTATCTGCGGACGCCACGATTCGGCATATTGCTCTTTAGCGCCAGGAAAACGTCTATCGGCAAACACCAAGTCGCGTGCGGAGATGGACGGCAGTTCCGTCCCCGAGAAGCGAAACCTTAGCGTTCGGCCCTTGACTTCGCCGAGGTCAAGAGAACCGACCCACGTAGGATCGCGGCGGGCCCATTCGACGGCATCGTACGTCAAGCGCCTTCCGTTCTCGAATATCTCCAGCAGTATCTTTGGGGCACCACTTTCCACAGGAACCGCCAGATATCGTCCGCCCGGTTGCACGTTGAACTGGAATTCTGCGGCATGGATGCCGTATGCGATTCCGATCAGGACGATGGCAATCCTTGTACGTTGCACGATGCGCATGGATCTCTACCTTTCTCTGCCTCGTCAGCTGAATTGCAAGCTCCTTTCAACGGCGAGTGAGGTGCTTGACGACGGCCTCGGTCCGGGTGCGGACGTGCAGCTTGTCGTAGATGCGGCGGATGTAGGTACGCACCGTCTCGATGCCGATGGACAGTTTTTCCGCTATTTCCTTGTAGAGGTAGCCGTCGGCCAGCAGCTGCAGGATCTCGTTCTCGCGCGGCGAAAGGTTATCCGTCTCGTTCGGAGCCGTCCCCATCTGGTGGAACGACTGCACCACCTTGCGCGCGACGGAGCCGCTCATGGGCGAGCCGCCGTTGTAAAGATCGCGGATGGCCGCCAGCAGCTCGGTCGGCGTGGCGCGCTTGAGCAGGTAGCCGTTCGCGCCAGCCGCCAGCGCCTGGAAGATGCGTGCCGGGTCGTCGTAGACCGTCAGCACCAGGAACTGCACCTGCGGCAACGCCGCCTTCGCCTCGCGGATGACGTCAATACCGGATTTGCCGGGGAGGTTGATGTCCACCAGCACGACGTCCGGCGCGAGCGCGGCAAGTTCCGCGAGCGCGGACTCGCCGTCTCCGAACATGCGCGTCACCTCGATGTCGTCCTTCTCCGCGAAGACCCGTTCGAGCGACTTGCGGATGCCGGCGTTGTCCTCGACGAGCGCGACCTTGATGATGGAATTCTTTTCTTTCATGGTTTGCCATTCAATTTGAACGAAAGCACCACTTCGCATCCGCCGCCTTCGCGCGGCCCAACGGCGAACGTTCCGCCGATGTCCGCCATGCGCTCCCGCATGTTCGCGAGGCCGTTGCCGCCCTCGCGCGGTCCCGCGAAGCCCTTGCCGTCATCGCCCGCCGTCACGCGCACCTCGTTGCCGTGGATGGACAGCGACACGAACGCCGTCGTGGCGGCGGCATGCTTGACGATGTTGTTGAGCGCCTCCTTGACGCACATGAAGACGGCATGCCGCGTCCTGCTGGTAACGGAGGCCGCAGGGAGTTCCGACGGGATCGACGCCCGCAGTCGAACGTGCATCGTGTTGAGATACCGCTCGGCGTAGGTGTAGAGGTAGTCGGCGAACGCCGACAGCGTGTCGTTGCGCGGCTCGACGGCCCACACCACCTCGTCGAGCGCGCGTATGACGTCGCGGACCTCGTCGGCCACCTCGCCTATGCTTGGATCTTTCTCGGTGGCCATTTCCGTGATGTAAGAGACGCGCGTCAGCCGTGCGCCGACATCGTCATGGATGTCATGGGCGATCCGCGCGCGTTCCGCCGCCAGCACGTCGCGTTGCCGCGCGGCCAGAAGCTTGGCCCGGACACGGCGGAGGTAGACGGCCCGTACGACGAGAAATATCGCGAGCAGCAGGAAAACGCTCGCTCCGACAATGAACGCCGTTGTCTCGTAGAAGTGAGGCGCAATGCTGAACTCGAATATGGCGGGCGGACTGAGATCGCCAAACGGCAGCCGTGCAACGACCTCTAGCCTGTAGTCGCCAGGAGGCAGGTTGTAGAAGTTTGCCGTGCGCGAATGCCGCACGAAATTCCACTTCGCGCGCCGCGGCAACAGGCGGTGCGAGAACACGACGCGATCAGCCATGCCGGGCGAGTCGGCGGTATACGAAATGGAGACCTTCTCCGTACCGGGCGGGAAAGGTTTGGTCGGTTTCGGCGTCTCCCAGACGATGCGCGGTGGCGGTTGCGCAAGGAGCGCGGCGTAAGCCGTGCGT
>CADCOC010000217.1 GCA_902802945.1 uncultured bacterium
CGCGTCGAGCATCCCCATCCCCGCGCGGAGAATCGGGACAATCACGATGCTGTCCTTGATCCTGACGCCAACGGTCTTTGCGACCGGCGTCGTGACGGGAACCTCCACCGTGCGGAGGTCGTGGAGGCTCTCTATTGCGAGGAACTCCGTAATCTCGTTGACGAGCTCACGAAACTGCTTCGGCTTCGTATTTATGTCACGCATCAGCGTGACGCGGTGCCTGACCAGCGGATGTTGAAGGACTGTGTGCATGTCGGCGCACATTATACCAAACTTATTGGCTTAAAGCCAACCGAAACCTCGCCAACTCCGCAGCTTGTAATCGGTCGCTTCCCCGATTCGTTCACAATCCAAGCAAGCGGCGAAACGGAATGATTGCATCAAAATACCCATTCGCCTCCACCGTCGGCGCGATGGTTTCGTCGAACACGAGCCCTACCGTCTTACCACGTAGATGTCGTACTGCCTATCGAGTTCCGCCGCAGGATCGTCAGTCGCGACTGCGGACGGCGAACCGTAGCGGATGATGTTCTCGCGCGGACGTATCAGGTTCTGGAACGCGCCGAGGTTCGTCGGCGCGTTCTCGATTGTAAACTCAATGTCGTTCGCGGCCCATTCCATGATCTGCAAGAGCTTCTCCCTTCCGTATCTCGGAAAGAAATTGGTTATCCGCGAAATCACCGCCTCGTCCTGCTGTGCAAGCCTGTAGCTGAAGAATCCTGCCTTGTCGCACTTTAGGATTACGCCAAAGCAGGCGTTTTCGTCCGAGATCGGACTCGGACGAAGGCTGACCGTCACCACAATGCAGTTATAGCACGTTTCCAACATGGGTCGACTCCTCAAGGGATTTCCGTATGCTTGACAACGGCAGAACGACGCTCCCTGCATCCGTCCATTCCTCTGGCATCTCGCTCCAGACCTCGTCGATGAACGTACCTCCGCACAACTCCGCCGCAGAACGGACGAAGTCAGCCTTTTCCTCGTCGGAAATCAAATCCCGATAACCTCGGAGGATATGCTCGCCGGAGAATGCTTCTTCTGAAAAGGCGGGGTCGAACGCATTGTTGTGGTCTATTATGTACACCTTGCCGTTGACAAGAAGGTTGCTGTTGTAGTCCGTACGGTCTGTATTGCGTATGATCCGGTCGAACAGATAGATCTTTGCAAGCAGCGTACCGTCAATGTGCGCGAGCTCCGACGATGGCCTGAGCACATCCTTGCAATCCTCGACGTTGAGGGACGCAAAGACGTACTGATTGGATTCCGTTACGATTTCCGGCACAGTCCCCCGGTCCCTACGCCAATCCGTGAAAAGCTCGAGATCGAGCTTCATGATGGAGAAGTCCGGAACGGGCAGCCCAAGCTGCCTTGCCAAGCGGGCGCAAATCCATTCTGAAATGACGGAACGGAGTCCGGTGTGGTTCCCCTTGCACCACCGAACCCGACCCATTCCATCCTTGCAAAGATACGGTCTTGAAACACCTTGCTCGGAAACTTTCAATATGGACGTTACTTTCTCCATGGCGCACAGTATATCACAATCTAGGAGTGCTGGGTGTCGGTGACGGAAAAATCCATCTTATTATCGACTTGTCGATGTCGCGCCTCTTCACCTCCACGACGCAGATCATCCCCTGCAACTGGATAATTTCACCTATTTGCGTTTTTGCGTTTAGGTGAAAGCGCGTCGTTGAATCTCAGTCATCACACAAAAATAACTTGAACACTCCATCGAGTATTGTTCACAAATCTTCATTGCCAACATTGTTCACAAATCACAAATATCAATTGCGGGGTGGAGGAGGCGCCTCCTATTTGTATTGGTGGCAATGGTGGCATTTGTGAACAATTGAGATTTGTGAACAATCGCAATCGCACCGACAAGTGTGCAAGTTATTGTTGAGCGCAGATTGCTCTAGCGTAGGAGGATGGTCGTGGATTCCGACGGGGCCTGCGTGACGAGCGCGTAGTTGCGCGCGACGACCGTGCCCGACGAATCGTAGGCGATGAACGCGACGCAGTTCGGCTCGCCCTGCGCCGCCGTGAACGCGTCCGACGGTATCGCCGCATGGAACGCACGATTTTCGTCCAGCGTCTGGCGGTCCACCACGCGGACGCCGTTCACGAAGCACGAAACGCTCGCCGCCGTCGAGCCGCCGACGGTGAAATCGACATTGAGCCTGCGTCCCTTGGGAATGTTGCCACGCCGATTGAGGTTCGAGAACGTGATCGGCAGCGTCGCCGGATCTGCCGTGTACGGATTCGTTGAGGTGGTCAGCTTCAGGCTCGCCATCAGCGTCGGCACGTCCGCAAACTGCTGGTCGAGCCACGCAAGACGCTGCGTGAGGTACGTCCTGAGGCGCGAGACGTCAGCCGCGAAGCTCTCTGCGCCGAGGTTGTATTTCTTGTCGTGTACGGGATCCCACCTGGCGGAGTTCGCACAGCACGCCTCGTTCAGGTAGTTCGTCGCCTGGTCGATGAGCCCGCCCTCGGCGATGCAGGAGGCGAACCGGCCACGAACCTGCCAGTAGCGCACGAAGAGCCGCGTGCAGAACTCGGGGTTGTCGGACCACTCCTTGAAGAACGCCTGTTGCGGCACGCCACGATCCTGGCACTTCCACTCCTCGGCATTTGTGCTCACGCGCACGCTCCCCACGCCCCAGTCGAAGTCCCACACCGGACCGAACGCGAACTTCTCGCCCTGTCCCTTGTAGCCGTAGCGGCTCTTGTAAACGGCGTCGTTGTTGCCGAAGAGCTCCATCGCGAGCCAGTAGTTCACCATCGACTCGAAGTCGCAGTACGCACCGATGTACTTGCCCTCCGTGGAATAGCCGTCGATGGACGTGCAGGCGTCCCAGTAGTTCTGGAGGAACGTCTGGCAGTAGCCAAACATCTCGGGATTCGTGCGCAGGTACTCGGGGTTCTTCAGCATCGTCTTCAGGGCGAGACGGCCGCTCGTCGTGGTGAACTTCGAAGTCTCGTCGTACTCGTTCGAGAACTCGAAGAGGTAGCCGCCGGTGATGTCGTCCGTGAACTTCTTGAGGAGCGCGGACGGCTGGCCGGTGAGCGTGACGCCGTTCGTGGCGAACGTGAAGGAGTCGGACGTGACCCACGAGAGGTTCTGCTCCAGCTGCGTCGCGAGCGCGTCCTCCTGGTCATCCGTGAGACCGTGCGCCTTCGCGAACGCCTCCGCGATGTCGCCCGCGTCCCCTTCCCAGTCGTGTACGTTCACGCGCTCCTTGGCGATCCTGATGTGCTCGCAGAACTGGTACGTGCCCTGCCACGTGCCGTTGAGGACGCACTCAACCCACGTCGATTTCATCCCCAGCGAACCAATGTCGTTCGCGAAGTCATAGGCGAGCTTGTTGCGCAGCATCGACTGGTCGTTGTAGTTCGCGAGCAACACCCAGTGCTTCGACTTCGGGATGCCGAACATCGCGGTCTTCGTGCCGAGCTTGATCTTCCACGGCTTCTTCGGATAGCTCGACGTCGTGTTGCCGCGCACCTTGATCTCCATCGCGCCGTCGTAGAGCGACTTCCATTCGTCGTTTCCCTGCGCGAACAGCCACCCGTCGTGCGTCTCCTTCTTCGCGCTCGGCGTCGCCCCGTCGTCCGTCGTGAGGTAGAGAACCGGCAGCTTCGAGAAGAAGAACTCCTTCTGCAGCACCGCCGCGCCGTTTTCGCCGTATGCGGTGAACAAAAACCAGTGGTCGTAGTCGGTAGCGGTCGGCGTGTAGGACGCACCGTCCCCGACAAAGCCCGCATCGTATTTCTTCGCCGTCGAACCGCGCCGCCACGCGAATGAATACGTCGGCTGGAGACCGAGGAACGTGTCGAAGGTCGCTGAAATCGCCCTTCCGGCGCGTGGACGCGACGTGTCGAGCGAGATCGCCGTCTCGAGTCCGCCGCCCATGCGCCGGGCCTCGCCGTTTTCGCCAAATCCGATGGTGAGGTTGCTGCCCGTGCCGATCTCGGTTCCGTTCGTAAGCGACACCGTGCCATCGACCACGGCGACGTCGCCCGCCGCGCCAGGGACGATTCCCGCCGCGACGCCGTTGGTCGTCCAGTTCGCGGCGTCGTTCCAGTCGCCCGACGCGCCACCTGTCCAGCGAAATACGCGCATCGCCTCGCCATCGTCCTCGCGCCCGCCGAAGTCGGAGAAGCGCCCATTACCGGCGAACGAGACGGACTCCACGCCGCC
>CADCOC010000218.1 GCA_902802945.1 uncultured bacterium
GTCTACATGGGCAAGAATTCCAATATTGATTATTTTCATGTGATTGTCCTCCCTTTACTGCCCCGAAGGGCATAAAAATCCCCAGCAGTAAAATACTTTACTGGGTGGCTGATTGACGGGCCTAACATTCCGGGCCGTCCTTTCTGGGTGATGAGACATAGAACTCCTTTATTGACTTAGGGCGCATTGTCACGGCTTGCTGAATCATCCGATGAAACAACTTTCCCCTGTGCATTGAAGTTCGCCGATTAAACCGAAACGCGAATTCATCAAGATATTCGGAGAGGTGCATTGGTGTGACAGCACCTTGATGGGTGCCTAACAGCCAACGCTTCAACAACGAAATTACTAGGTGCACATGTTCGAGGCGACTTTCGTTTTCCTTTGTAGTATTCGCCCCCGACTGAACATACTTCTCGTGCTTGACAGACAATCCGTCGAGAAAGTCATATGACTTCAGACCATCGGTTACAATCGTCGCAGATCGTTCTATGCAGTCCTCCACGAAAGGCTTGATCTCGGCTGATGTGGCACGATTGATGATTTTGAATCTAACGCGGCCGAGTTTCTTGCCGGATTCCCCCTCTATTGCGACAATAACCAACGTTTTCGACTCCGCGCCGCGTCCTCGTTTTCCCTCCTTTTGACCTCCAACATAGGTCTCGTCGACTTCAACGCGTCCGGCCAACTTCTCTCGGCCTGATCGAATCATAACACTTCGGAGTTTCTGCAACCAACCCCAGGAAGTCTGATAACTACCGAAGCCAAACGCATCATGAAAATTCTGGGCACTCATCCCTGTCTTTTGCGCCATGAGTAACCACATTACATGAAACCAAAGTCGTAGCGACTTCCGGCCATCTTCAAAAACGGTACCGGCGGTAACTCGATTCTTGAAGCGACATCTCTTGCAGCGACGAATGCCATCAGACATCTGCCAGTAATCGTGACCGCCGCATTTGCTGCAAGTGAATCCATCGCCCCACCTCACCCATTCAAGGTAATCTGCACAGTCTTGATCGGTTGAGAACCAATCAAGGAACTCCTCAAAGTTCTTCGGATATGGATGTTCGGTAGTCGCTTTCATGCCTGAAATGGTATCACAATCTGCAAGGCCCGTCAATCAGCCACCCAGTCTTGAAAAATAGAGAGGAACAGCGGTGCGGCAGTCCCGAAAACCGACAGATGGGGTTATCTCAAAATAATGTTTCCCCTATTTTCCGGACACTGGGTTCGAGTTGCCTCACCTCCACCATCCTTCGCACGGCCTGCCGGCCGTGGCTTCGGATGGCAGGCCGTGCGAAGGATGGTGTCCTCCGTAGCCGGCGCAGCCGCGAAGGAGGACCGAAGACCGTGATGATAGATAAAACAAACTGGATGCTATGTACTACACCTACATACTTAGAAGCATTTCTAATCCTATGCAACGGTATACAGGCCATACCGCTGATCTACGCATTCGCCTTGCGGAGCATAATTCTGGTAAGTCTCCTCATACAGCGAAATTCCGTCCATGGAAGGTCGAGACTTACCTCGCGTTTGAATCGTTAGACAAAGCACAGGCTTTTGAACGGTACTTAAAGACAGGATCTGGGCATGAATTCGCTCGCCGTCATTTCTAACTGACTTCATGTCCGCATCGTCGACCATGACTACAATCTTCAAATGCCGCAGTCTGTGTAAGGGAAAATTCGTTATATTGTATGGCGATTGAAATTGGCGAGATGGACGGCAAGATTGGCTGGCTTATCATTCGCCTCGCCTGCGGTTTGCTGGGGATTGTCGGCATCGTGATGTTGGCAGACGGACTCATTTCCTGGATGAGAGACAACTCCGCCTATGCGTCGATCTGGAATGCGTTGAGCGATGATGAGCCATATTGCAGCCTCGCATTTGGTCGGAGCATACGCATGGGCGGGGGCTTTCTTTGGAAACAGACTCCCAATGGGATGTTGCCAGCTCTTTGCAAAATTTGCCTTTCTTTTTCTGCACTTGCCGCATCACTCTTCAACCGCTTTTGGCTGTATTGCGTTGTCGTGGCACTAATGTTTGTTTGGCCTTGGTAGGAATATGCGGCAAGCAGGAATGTATCATAGAATCAATGGTCCCTATTCCATAATAAATAGAGAAAGTTCCGTTTTGGCGTCCACACCTCCACCATTTCATGGGCCGAATTTTTGGTATACTACGCGCCATGAGCGAAAGAATCACCATGCAGGGCGGGCGTCTCAACGTGCCCGCGAATCCCGAAATCCCATTCATCGAGGGCGACGGCATCGGCCCCGACATCACTCGCGCGGCGCACGTCGTCCTCGACGCCGCGGTCGCGAAGGCCTACGGCGGCAGCCGCGCCATCGCCTGGCGCGAGGTGCTTGCCGGCGGCAAGGCGCACGACCAGACCGGCGAGTGGCTCCCCAAGGCGACGCTCGACGCCTGCCGCGACTGCCTCGTCTCCATCAAGGGTCCCTTGACCACGCCGGTCGGCGGCGGCATCCGCTCGATCAACGTGACGATGCGCCAGGAGCTCGACCTCTATGTGTGCCTGAGGCCGGTGCGGTGGTTCAGGGGCGTGCCCTCGCCGGTGAAGCGCCCCGAGCTCACCGACATGGTGATCTTCCGCGAGAACACGGAGGACATCTACGCCGGCATCGAGTGGATGAACGGGACGCCGGAGGTGGAGAAGGTGAAGGCGTTCCTGCTCGGCGAGATGGGGGTGAAGAAGATCCGCTTCCCGAAGACAGCCTCGATCGGCATCAAGCCGGTCTCGCAGGAAGGCACCGAGCGGCTCGTCCGCGCCGCGCTCGACTACGCGGTCGCCAACGACCGCAAGTCGGTGACGCTCGTCCACAAGGGCAACATCCAGAAGTTCACCGAGGGCGCGTTCCGCGACTGGGGCTACGCCCTCGCCGCGCGCGAGTTCGGCGCGACGCCGATCGACGGCGGCCCGTGGCTCCGCTTCGCCAACCCGAGGACCGGCCGCGAAATCGTCGTGAAGGACTGCATCTGCGACGCCTTCCTGCAGCAGATCCTCACGCGCCCGGCCGAGTACGACGTCATCGCGACGCTCAACCTCAACGGCGACTACGTCTCCGACGCCCTCGCCGCGACCGTCGGCGGCATCGGCATCGCGCCCGGCGCGAACATCAACTACGACACCGGCGCCGCAATCTTCGAGGCGACGCACGGCACCGCGCCCAAGTACGCGGGGCTCGACAAGGTGAACCCCGGCTCGCTGATCCTCTCCGGCGCGATGATGCTGCGCTTCCTCGGCTGGGGCGAGGCCGCCGATCTCGTCGAGAAGGCGATGGACACCGTCATCGCGAGCAAGGTCGTCACCTACGACTTCGCCCGCCAGATGGAAGGCGCCCGCGAGGTGAAGTGCAGCGCGTTCGGCGCCGCGCTGGCGGACGCCATCCGCAACGCGTAGCCGGCGCGCCCGCCATGCCCCGCTACCGCGTCCTCGTCGCCTACGACGGCACCGACTTCTCGGGCTGGCAGCGCCAGGTCGACCGCCGCAGCGTGCAGCAGACGCTCGAGGAGGCGCTCCTCCCGCTCTCGCCCGGCGGCGCCCCCGTCGCGGTGAACGGCAGCGGCCGCACGGACGCCGGCGTCCACGCCCGCGGGCAGGTCGCGCACTTCGACCTCGGGCGAGAGATCGACGGCGCGTCGCTGCGCCGCGCGCTCAACGACCGCCTGCCGGAGGACGTCCGCGTCCTCGCCGCCGAGCCCGCCCCGCCGGACTTCGACGCGCGCCGCAGCGCCCACGGCAAGGAGTACCGCTACCGCGTCTGGAACGCCGAGGTGATGGACCCGGTCCTGCGCCGCTTCCGCCACCGCGTCCCCCGCGCGCTCGACCTCGCCGCGATGCGCCGCGCCGCGTCGCTCTTCGTCGGCGAGCACGACTTTGCCGCCTTCACCGCCAACCCGCAGCGCCCCGTCGAGTCGACCGTGCGCCGCGTCTACGCCGTCGAGGTCGACGCCTCCGAGCCGCCCGAGGTCGAGATCCGCGTCTCGGGGGAGGGCTTCCTCTACAAGATGGTGCGCTCCATCGCAGGGTTCCTGATCGCCGTCGGCACCGGCAAGGAGCGCCCGGAGGCCGTCCGCGAGGTCCTCGACACCCGCCTCCGCACCGCGCGCGTCGAGAGCGCGCCCGCGCGAGGGCTCTGCCTCTGGCGCGTATGGTA
>CADCOC010000219.1 GCA_902802945.1 uncultured bacterium
GAGGGCCATGCCGAAGAAGTCGGGCTACGCCTTCGGCGGCTACTTTGTTTCGGCGTCCAGCAAGACGGGCCAGTGCTACAATCCCGACGGCACGGGCACGTCTTCCATGAAGTGGTCCACGGGCGGAACGCCGACAATTTGGGCGCTCTGGACGAAGACCTCATCCTGCGTGGAGCTTCCGCCCACTGTTGCGCCGAGCGCATCAGCTGCGCCCGCTCCTGTGGCGCTCGCGATTCCCACGGGCATCTATTCCGGTGTCCTCGTGGACGGCACCGGCGCGTTCTGGCTCGTCCTCGACGAGGCGGTGGAAGGCGCACCGCGAACGGCGTTCCTCTACATCGCCTCGGAAGATTGCAGCCTGACGGCTGAGTGCGAAGTAACGGAGGCAGACGGCATCCTGCACCTGATGACGGAAGACGGCAACACGTATTGGTTCGACATTGCCGGCGGCGCGCTCGGTGATCGCGCCCTACCGTGCGTGGGCGAGTAACGACAATTCGGTAGGGGCCGACCACCGGGCGGCCCGGATTCCGGTGCACGGCTTTGAAAACAAGGAGGAACTACAGATGAAAAAAGCAATAAAGGTCATAGCCGCAGTGGCGGCGTTCGTGTTCGCGTTCGCGGCCTACGGGGAGACTTGGTCCTACAACGTAATCAACGGGACCGAGGCGGAATTGCGCAGCGGCGTCAGCGGCGCTGCGGTAGCTCCCTTGCCGACGGGCGCGCTGACGGTGCTGGCCAAAATAAACGAACATCCGGTGACAAGTCTGGGTGAGTACTCGTTCTATAATTGCTGGGAGATGTCTTCGGCGACTCTTCCCGACAGCGTGAGGAATATCGGGGTGGGTGCGTTTTACGAATGCTCCGCCCTTGAGACGGTTGGTGGAATTGAAAACGTGACCAACATCGGAAACTATGCGTTCTACAATTGCAAGAGCCTGATGAGTATAGAACTTGGCGGTAAACTGAAGACGATCGGGCAGCAAGCCTTTCGCAACTGCACCGGGCTCACGTACGTCGAAGTGCCGGACAGCGTCACGAGTATCGGGGACTATGCTTTTTACGGATGCACAAACCTCGTACGCCTGTCCCTGCCCAGCAGGTTTGACGGATCGCTCCCTAAAGGGATGCTAGGCGGATGTCCGTCCGATGTCAAGGTTTTCTATCGCCAGAAACTGGGCAGCCAGACTTGGTCTTACACCGTTGACGGCTCCGACGACGCCACGATTGAAGGCATGATGGCGGGCTGTGGTGTCGTTCCTGCGCCTTCAGGCGTACTCCATCTGCCGATGATTCTCGGCACCCACGAGGTGCGGGCAATTGGAAGTCATGCGTTCTACAATTGCTCGTCGATCACCGCGGTGTCCATGCCGTATAGCATATCCGGGATCGGAATGCTCGCATTCAATGGATGCACCGCGCTGAAGTCCGTGACAGGAAGCGACCAGCTGCGGGAGATCGGGCCGGGTGCATTCATTGGCTGCTCGCGTCTTGAGGAGTTTTCCTTCACCGACGGCCTGTCGGTGATCGGCGCGAGTGCATTCACCGGTTGCGCCGGACTGACCGAGATTGCTCTTCCAGACAGCTTGGAACAGCTCGGCAGCAGCGCGTTTTCGTATTGCACTGGCTTGACAAAGGCGAGGATTCCCGGACGGTTTAAGGGAAAGATCGCCAATTCCGCTTTCGCGAACTGCTCGTCGAGCCTTGTTATTACATATTACGGTCCCGAATTCACCGTCGAGAACGGCAGTCTTACGGGTGTCGTTCTGAACGGCGCGACGAGTGTGACGATACCCGACTCGGTAACAAGCATTTCACAGTATGCGTTCAAGAACGCCAATGGCCTGACTGACGTGACAATCCCAGCGAGCGTGACGCTCATTGATAGCGCGGCTTTCTACTCCTGCACCGGGCTCAAGTCGTTCTACGTGGATGCCGACAACGCAATGTACATGTCTGGCAAAGGACTTCTCCTGACGAAGGACGGCAAGACGCTCGTCCACGGCGTGAACGGTCCGGTGACGATACCGAATGGCGTGACGAAAATCGGCGAATCCGCCTTCGACGGCCTGACAGGGCTGACGAGCGTGACGATTCCGGGAAGCGTCACAGACATCCTCGGTTACGCGCATAGAGGACTTTGCATTCTACAAATGCACCGGGTTGAAAACGGCGTCTCTGCCCGGACGCTTCAACGGCAATCTCGGCAGTACCGTGTTCTCAAGTTGTTCGCCAGACCTTGTCATAACCTATCGCGCAGGCTCGCATAAGGTGACGTTCGGCAAGAACGGCGGCACGGGCGGCAGCGACTATGTCTCTGCGGCCAATGGACAGTCGATGCCTGCGGCCACCGCGCCGACTCTTTCCGGCTGGACGTTCGGTGGCTACTGGGATACCCTCGCCCTCGACGAGAAGGGCAACCCGAAGGGCAAGCAGTACTACGACGCGAACATGAAGAGCGTCCGCGCCTGGGACAAGCAGTCCGCGACGACGCTCTGGGCGAAGTGGACGAACAAGGTCACCTTCGGCAAGAACGGCGGCATCGGCGGCGACAGCTACGTGACCTGCACCAAGGGCCAGCCGATGCCGAAGCGCACGATGCCCACGAAGGCGGGCTACGTCTTCGACGGCTACTGGAACACCACCGGCACGGGCGGGGTCAAGTACTACAACGCGGACGGGACGAGCGCACACGCCTGGGACAGGGGCGGAAGCGTCACGCTCTGGGCGAAGTGGGTCACGGCGGCCTCCTGCAAGGTGACGTTCGGCAAGAACGGCGGCACCGGCGGCGACAACTACGTGACGGCCACCACGGGTCAGCCCATGCCGACGCCGCGCACCGCGCCGACGCTCAAGGGCTGGACGTTCGGCGGCTACTGGGATACGCTCGCCTGCGACGAGAAGGGCAACCCGAAGGGGAAGCAGTACTACAATTCGAAGATGGAGAGCGTCCGCGCCTGGGACAAGACGGCGGCTACGACGCTTTGGGCGAAGTGGACGGTGAAAGTGACGCTCGGCAAGAACGGCGGTACCGGCGGCGACAGCACCGTCACGGTCATAAAGGGCCAGCCCTTCCCGAAGAGGACGATGCCCACGAAGTCGGGCTACACGTTCGGCGGCTACTTCGTCTCGGCCTCTACGAAGACCGGCCAGTGCTACAATCCGGACGGCACGGGCACTTCTTCCATGAAGTGGTCAACTGGCGGAACGCCGACAATCTGGGCTCTCTGGACGAAGACCTCGTCCTGCGTGGAGCTTCCAGCACCAGTCGCGCACAGTACAACCGCAGTTGCACCGAGCACATCTGCTGCGCCCGCTCCTGCGGAGCCCGCGATCCCCGCCGGCATCTACTCCGGCATCCTTGCGGACGGCACTGGCGCGTTCTGGCTTGTCCTCGACGAGGCAGAGAAAGTCGCACCCCGCACGGCCTACCTATACGTCGCTTCGGAGGACGGCTCGCTGACTGCTGAATGCGAAGTCCTAGAGGCAGACGGCGTACTTCTCCTGACGACGGAAGACGGCAACACGTATTGGTTCGACATTGCCGGTGGCGCGCTCGGTGATCGCGCCCTACCGTGAGTGGGCGAGTGACGACAATTCGGTGGGGGCCGACCACAGGCGTTGCTGAGAGTGTAAAGTGTAAAGTGTAAAATGTGAAATGTAAAGTGTCCCACCCCATCGAAAATCCTTTGACTTTTCAACAGCCAGTTTAACAAAGAGGAACGACAGATGGAAAAAGCAATAAAAACATGTATAATGAAGGCGCTCGCCGCAATCGCGCTTGCGTTCGCGGCGCTGACCGCCCAGGCGTCTGACTCGTCCTGGATCAACATCAACGGCCAGCCGCTGGACAAAAGCGGTCCAGGCTATACTTATTCCTTGCAGGATGGCGTGATAAGCCTTACCTCGCCGGGCGCCACCTATACCTTCGCGGGGGTAGAGACGAACTGCAATGTCCGCATCAAGGTGATGGTCGGTTGCACAATCGTCCTTTCGGACGGGTTTACTATCGACCAGAGTCTCTCCCGGCGTCCCTACCAGTTGGGTATTCCGGACAACGAAAAAAACAATGTGGCTGCTCCGATCGCTCTTGCGACGACCTCGCCGGTGACGGTGCGCGTGGACGGCGATGTCTATCTCACCGGCGGCAGCGGATGTCCCGGACTGCGTGTCGCCTACGGACAGACGGTAATCCTGACGCAGGGCCCAGGAGGCGGCAGACTCCATGTCTCAGGCGGCGACCAAGCCGCAGGCATCGGAAGCGGATCCCACGACGCTCGCGGTTGCGGCAACATCTACATCCGCTGCGGGGTCGAGGCCTCCGCAGTCGGAGACGCGTGCGCCATCGGCGAAGGCGCACAGGGGTGGGGGGATAAATGGTCCCAGTTCACCATCTGCATAGACGACAGTGCGGCGGACGTCCGTGCCGTGGCATTAGGTTCGGCCGCAATCGGGATGTGCGAGGAGTCCCAGGCGAGTGCGACAATCAAAATCAGCGCGGGCAGCGTTGTCGCCAGAGCGGGATGCCGTCGCGTTACCGGAATAGGAACCGGGGCTTATGCGGACGCGGAGGGATACTGCAGTATCGAGATTTCCGGCGGCAGCGTCTATGCCATTGCGGGGTCGGATTGTCCCGCCATTGGCGCCGGCTGTTTTTCTGAAGCCGGGGTGGATATCGCCATCTCCGGCGGTTCGGTCAGGACAAGCTCCGGCACGAACGCGGCAGGCATAGGGGCTGGCTACAAAACATCTGCAGACATTTACATCACGATTTCCGGAGGAGATATCAATGCTCTCGACGGGTCCGCCGAGAATGCGGCGGGCATCGGCGGCGGCTACAACTCGCAAACGCCGTCCATAACAATCTCCGGCGGAACGATTTTCGCGAAAGGTGACTCCTCGGACGGTGTGGTATTTGATATTGGCGCGGGCAGGAGCCCGACCGGAGGTCCTGCCAGCTGCGAGGTGACGGGAGGGAACATCTATCTTGAAAACGGCGCGGCCAATTTCAAGAAAAAAGGAACTGCTCTCAGGAGGGTGAAGGTCGAGGGCTTGAAACTGGCGCACGATCCTGTCGATGTAGTGCTCAGGCTACCGGACGGAACATATTACGGCACGAAGGATTTCCGTTCCGTTGCGGGTGGCAATCTTTTCATGTGGGTCCCGCCGGCGAAATATACCGGGAAAATGACCGTCGACGGTCTGCGCTATGATTTCGACACGACGTCGGGCGATGCCACGGCGGTTCTTCAGACGCCACCGCTTAACGACAACTTCTCCCAGGCCGGGAATATCGTCGGCGTGTCGGGGCGCACGGGCGGTACGACGCTGGGCGCGTCGAAAGAGTCAGGCGTGTTCTACATCCGCAACGGCACCAGGTATAGTGCGGATTCAGCCTGTTCCGCCTGGTATTCCTGGACGGCGCCGTTCTCGGGCAGCGTTGTATTCTATGTGGCGAATGCGAATCCGGATGCCGAAAATCAGATAGATGTATTCGAGGGGTCGTCGGCATCGTCGCTTCAGTATATTTCGGGAATGTCGCGCTGGGTCTGCACCGTCGACAAGGAGGGCTTTGTCGGCCGCGGCATACGGTTCAACTGCACGATTGGAACGACATACAGCGTCAAGATATACGAGGCATCGTCAGTAGCAGGCGGCGGCGCGTTTGTCGTTTCCTGGGACGAAAGCGACAAGCGCGACAACTGGACTGCATCTCTCGGCGGCGACAATACTGCGAAACTTACCGCCTACAGCGGTTCGTCTTTGGAGGTGACGGTGCCGAACCGGTACTTCGGATGCAATGTCACGGAAATGTGCGAAGGTTTGTTCAAAGACATGAAAGGCATAACGTTCGTCTCGATTCCCTCGAGCGTAATACGCATCAGCGACGCGGCTTTCTACGGATGCTCCGTGATCGAGTCGTTTTCCGTGGCGAGCGGCAATCCGAGCTACAAGTCCGTCAACAATCTCCTGTTTTTGAAAGATGGCAAGACGCTTATCCACGGCGTGAACGGCGCAGTGACGATACCGAATGGCGTGACGAAAATCGGCGAATCCGCCTTCGACGGCCTGACAGGGCTGACGAGCGTGACGATTCCGGGAAGCGTCACAGACATC
>CADCOC010000220.1 GCA_902802945.1 uncultured bacterium
AGGCAGTCGCGGCAGCAGCACGCGCAGGCGTGCTGCGCCTTGAACACGGGATGCCCGCGCATCGGCGTCTGCTTCCCGTCGTTCGGCGGGTTAGCGGGAGCGAGTCGCGTTCGGATGAAGTCCTCGCAATGGGAGCGTATCGTCTCCATCCCCTTCTCTGCGATGTACTTCCGATCCGCTTCCGAAAGATGGAAGCGACTCCTGAACTTCGACTTCCCAAGCCGGGCGAATGCGGCATCGTAGTTCTTCATTGCACACCATCGATTTTCTGCGCCTCGGCCAGCTGGCGGAAGTATGCGAGCGTACCAGAAGCGAAGTCGAGAAAAGCCTTCTTGGGGCGGAGCCCGACGCCGTTCGCCTCGGCGGACGCTTCCGCCCGCTCGCTCGGCAGCGCCACAAGCTCGCCGAAGACCTGCTCGACCGGCTCCACAGGGACGTTCGTGTCCCTGTAGGCGACTCCGGCGTTCGGCGAGAAGTACATCGCCTCGTCATCCAGCCAGAATGTGCGTCTGCGCGACCCGTCGCCGGGGTAGACGAGCCACACCTGCCGCGCGACGCGCCGCCCGAAGCGTCCCTCGGTCGTGCGGATGCGGGCGTACTTGAGGACGCTCTCGCGCATCTCCTTCGTCGGACGGCGGGAATACTTGGCGTCCATAGCAAGCGCGTAGAGCGCCTGGCCTTTCGCGCCGCGCAGCTCGATGACGATGTCGGGGCTCCAGTTCCCGCCTCCGAAGTGGCACAGGCTTTCGCTCGGGAACTTCCAGGAGGCGTCTTTCGGAAGTATCCACGGCTCGTAGCGGATGACGACCTCGCAGCCTTCGCAAAGCTTTGCGGCGAACGTCGTGTTCCGCGCGAAGTCGACGCCGAATGAGGCTCCTACGCTCCTGCCCAGAACCTCGTCCCAAGTCGTGACCTCAAGCCCGCACTCGGCGAACGCCGCGACGAGCTGGACGAGAACCCACTGCTCGTACATGCGGGAGTTCTTCTTCGCCCGGAAGGGAGAGCCGAAGGTCCCTCCCCAGTGCGAGAGGTCGCGGAGGTAGCGGAGGACGATGTTGGCCGCTTCGAGGTAGTAGTCGTTCTCGGCGAACTGCGTCGACTCCGGCGCGAACACGGCCTCGCCCACGCCCGCCCAGAAGCCGCCCCCAAGCTCGCCGTCGAGCCAGCGCTGGATGTCCTCCGCCTCCGCGTCACGCTCCTTCAGGCGGCGGATGCGCGGCACGTCCTCGGTCTCGTACAGGCTGCACTCACCGGCGACGCTCGTCCTTGAGCGGTACTTGCCCTCGGCCTCCAGCCGCCTTACGTCGGCGGCCAGCCCGGCGCGGCAGCTGGCGAGGCGAACGCGCATCAGCCTGAGAAACGCCTTGAGGAGCCTGTGTTCCGGGATGTCGCGGGACTCGACGAGCCGCCCGACGGCGCACAGTCGGCTGTCGGCACCTTCCGCCGTCGGGTCGATACCCCGCTTCATCATCGCGGCGACGGCGCGCCGCGAACGGGCGCGTCCGGCGGGAACGGTTGTCTGTCGGACGGTCATCGCCGCCTTTGGCGAACGCCCGATCTCCGCGAGGATCGGCTTCAGGCGGCGGCACGCGCCCGACACGGCGATCAGCTCCTCCTCCAGCGTCCGCCACGCCCTGGCCGCCTCTCCACGCCCTGCGGAGGACTTGCCCCGCACGTCCGTGACGAGGGCCCGGCAGACGCTCTGGAGGTCGGACACCATGCCCTTGTAGTTCGCCCACCCGATCTTCGAGGGGACGACATAAAGAGAAGCCCTGAACACGGTCTCGTCCGCGCCGTCCCTCGTCTGGACGACGGAAAGCTCGGTCGCGCCCGACGCGCTCTCGAAGTATACGCCGCGCGCAAACTCCAGAGAGTTGGTGAACTCCCGAGACTCCAGCTTCAGCTCCTCGTCGCCGACGAACACCCTGTACTCCCCCGTGCGGTCGTACTCGTAGAGCGCAAGCGAATACCAGCGATCCTCGAATACAGGCGCGTCCTCCGGCTCGCGCACGTTCCGCCACGAGCCCCACCACCTCGAATCGTCCGGGAGGTAGCAGTCTATGAGCTCAACCCTCATGGCGCGTCACGACTCGCTTTCGTATCCGAAGAAGTGCTCCTTCGCGCGCAGACGCTCGATTGCCGCCCTCGACGGGGAATAGGCGTCGTCGCGGAACGAGTCCATGATGTCCGCCACCGCACCGAGCGCCTTCTTCTGCGCGACGCTCGTGATGGAGCGCACCTTGGAGATGACGCGCTGGGCGATCTGCTCGTCGAGGGCGATTGCCTCGGCCTTCGCGCCGAGGAGCGGCGCGGCGCTCGCGATGTAGCGGGCCATGCCGGAGCGGACGCGCGGGCTCACGGCGACGCCGAGCGTCCGAAGCGGCTCCGCGAGCGCGGCGAGCGTCTTCTCCACGTTCGCCGACAGCGCCGCCGTCCTGCGCCAGGAGGCGAAAGTCCCGTAGGCCACGCCCGGACCCGCATCCGCCCCGCCGAGGCGCGTGTGCGCGGACGTGCGCGGCCCGTCGCCGAGGTAGACGAGGTTGGCGCGGTCGAGCAGCCTCGTCGAGAGGCGGCGAGTCGTCTCGTCGAAGTTGACGGTTCCGACGAACCTGACGGACGGCGCGAGCTTCACGCTCGAATGCTCCCTGAACACCGCGTCACCCGACACGGCGTCCTTCGAGAAGCAGGGCAGGACGCGCTTCTCCTCCGGCATCTCCATGATCTGCATGAAGTCGCTGAAGTAGTGTTCGACCTGCGCGAGGTTCATCTCGTCGAGGCAGACGGGGTACAGGGCGGATGCACTGCCGTTCTTCGCGTAGTCCGCCTCCGCAAGCAGAAGCCGCTGGTAGAGTCCAGTCTCCGAAGGCGAGAACTCCGCCGTCACCGTGTTCACGTAGCCGAGTAGGTCGGCGCGCTCCATCCAGGACGGGCTCACGTGGACGATGTGCGTCCCCTCCCTCGGATATTCCGCCCCCGCACCCGCGAGGACGTCACCGTAGATGCGCGCAAGCGAGGACTTGCCGACGCCGGCCGGTCCTTCGAGGACGGTCAGCCCCTCGCAAAGGACGCTCAGGTGGAAGCGCCGCAGGTCGTTCGCATCGTAGGAAAGCCCCGACTGGCGGGCGTAGTCTGCGAGCCTCGCGAGGAACGCCTCCTGCATCGCCGCGTTCTTGGCGGCGGGCGAGGGCGCGTAGATGTTCCTAGGCGGCTCGAACGGCTCTGGACGCGGGCCGCGCCTCCGCTCGACGGGCTCCTGGATCGCGGGGGCCGCCGGGCGCATGGATGCGACCATCTCCTTCAGAAACGGGAACATGGCCATGCAGTCCGAGGCGTTCTTCTCCGACCGCGCCTTGATCTCCTCAAGGGCGGCGTCTATGTGCTTCCTGCGCTCCTCCAGCGCAGCCGTGTCCTTCGCCTTGCGCTCCTCCCACGCCCGCCGTTCGTCGGCGAGTTCCCTGTTCGCCTTTTCGCGCATCTTGTCGAGCTGCGCCTTGACCCGCTGCTCGTCCTGTTTCTGCTGCTCCTTGCGGCGCTCGCGCTCGCGCTTGATCTGCTCGGCGAGGTCGGCGTTCTTTTTGTCGAGGTCTTCGCGCTCCTGCTTGAGGTCTTTGATGTCCTCCTCGATGGCCTCCTTGGAACCGGCGATCCAGTCCGCGATGGCGGCGTTCTTGGCCTTTGTGTAGCGGGCCTCGTCCATGAGGTCGCAGTTCAGCATCGCCGCGCCAAGTTCCTTGAACGCCAGCTCGGACTCCTCGTCGAGCTTCCGGACGCCGCTGGTGGCGGCCTTCAGCTCCTCGGCGAATCCCGACGCCTCGGAAGACTCCTCCAGCCGCTTCACCAGATCCTTCAGCTGCTGGCGCTCGTTCCTGCTGAACGACTTGACCGCTGCCATCATACGGGAGAACTTCGCGGACAGCGGCTCCCAGTCAAGCTCCTCCCACGCAGATCCGAATTCCTCCCGCATCCTCGCGCAGACATCCGGGGGCAGATACTCGTATGCAACCTTCGTCTTGTTGCTCGATCCCTTGCCCTTCTCGTCGAGCGACACGGTTATCTCCTCGCGGAGGACGGCGTATCGGGAATTGAATTCGGTTTCCGCAATCTTGTATAGCTTGGGCATCCCTCCCCTTGATTCGACGGGCCGTCGACCGCAAGGAACACCTGCTTCGCGGATATGTGCGGAAGCCTTACGCCGTTCTTGCGTCCCTTTAGCCTCATTATCGTCCGCGCCGTTTCGCGGAACGGCCGGAACAATTCCGCTCCCGCCGACTGTTCAAGGGCGTCTTCCTTTGAGGTAAAGCGGGCCTGGTAAAGCGATTTTCCCGGATCGTCCGATTTTTCCTGCGAAGGCTCAAGCGTCGTCTCCATCAGCATTCCTGGGATGATCGAGTCAGGGTTTGTGTTTGACGACAGCCGCCACCATATTTCGCCGTCGTTGTAGAAATCAAGCGGGTTTAGGATTTTCTCGGTTTCATTCAAATGGTCGAATAGCGGTATCAGTTTGCAGAATGTATTTGCGCCGTAGGTAAACGGTCGTTGTCCGACCGCCGCGATTATTCGCTTCCCGTCGTGTTTCAGTTCCCAAAATTGTGCGTTCTCCTCCCAGATTTTTTTACTTTCCTCTGTTCCCATGTTCTCTCCCACTCCCAAAATTTGCTTTTTTGCTTCCATTAAATCTTCCTTACTATATTCCATTGTTACCCTCCATAACTTCTGATTGTTGTCGTCTTGACTATTATGTATCTTTTCTTTCCAAAATGGTATAGGCTTTTATTTTTGTAATGCTGCAAAACTTTTCTTCTGTAAGGTATTCAAAGGATATTTCCCTTTGCCGCCGCTTGCATTAAGCCGCCGCTATTGGAAAGCCAAAAGCAGCGGCTTTTTTTACTCGGTATTACCGAAAAGTATAGAAAGCAGGATATGTCATCATTTGTCATTTCTTCTCAATGTAATAACTGCATGGCATATCAAGCCAAATACAAGAGAAA
>CADCOC010000221.1 GCA_902802945.1 uncultured bacterium
CAACCGGAGAACATTGTTGCCAGCGCGAGGGATGAGACGAGAATCATTCGTGCAAAGGATTTCATGGGGTGCTCCTTTCAGCGGTATCGCTTTCTTCGCCCGTAATGACATTGATGTACACTTTGCCGGATCGGTCGTTGACCTGTATGATGTGTGGATTGTCAGTCTTCTCCCACAGAACATTCCTATCGACCCTATCAAAACTTTCGTCATAGATGAGCCCATCCTGATCCGACCAGATTCGCAGGCGCATTTCCATGTCATCCGCCGACAAGATTTTTCTCGTAATGTATGCCCAGCGATCTGTGCCAGGCAAGTCATATACAGCCGGCCATTGGTCGTAATTCAGCAGTGGGAAGTGTCCGAACGCCCATATTTCGCTTGAATTGCCATTCGCCCTATAGTCGAATCTGGAATAAAGGAAATATGTCGTGCCAAACAATCCACCTTCTGGATTCAGACCCAGCACAAACAGATTCAAATGCATCTTCTTGTGCACGATCTCTTGCGTCTGCCCGGATTCGCCTTCCCGTTTCGCCACGATCCTTTCACTTTCACACTCATAGCCGCACGGAATCAATATGCACCCGCCGACAAAAAGCGCGACCATCGCCGCGCAACAAAGTGCCTTCATCAATTTCCTCATCGCCGTTTTCCTTTCTTTGGCTTTAAGTTAGCGGTTCGCACCTAACACGCCAAGGGCTACAAACCAAGCAAAGTAAGTCACTAATTATCCTTTTCGGACTTTTTCTTTGCGCGGCGCTTGATTTCTTCATCAACATAGAACGAGCCTATGCCAAGTCGCTTGAACTCGGCAAGCTGTTGGTCAGTAGCGCGTCCGCTCTTGGCGATTCTCGCCCCAATATCACGCGACGCTAGTTCTCCTTCGCACCTCATCAAGTCAATCGTCTGAACATAAAGCCATTCAAAATCTGCGTCTGAAAGAGTACTTGCGTCAACTACACCATACAGCCGCTTGCAGAGCGACGGGGTCTTTCGCATGTTTGCGACAATGCAAGCCGCCTGTTCCGCGTTCAATTTGTCCTTCGCATTGTACCACAGCCAAAACTTTAATGCTTCACTCTGTGGAGTATCCATAGTGAAGAACCGCTCGTCAGAGAGCGCAACATCTAGCTTCTCGTTCAAAAGTTCCTCCGCCTCATGAAATTCCTGACGCCTCTGCTCCTTTCTCACATACTCCTCACGATAGCAGAAGTAGTCGCTTGGCAGACAAAGCGTGTCCCATACCGGCGCAAAGACGAATGCTTCCGCGCCAAACACGACAAAGCCCACTGGAACAAGCGGTAGAAGCGGAAATGGACACTCAATGCCAGCCATCGCGAAATATATTCCAAAGGAAGGATATACGTCACGATTATATCTCGTCTTGCCTACAAATGTCTTCGTCGCTACATAATATTCGCCGGTTCGCTCAATGGTGAAACATCCTCCCGCTGCAAGCGCGAGGGATGAGACGAGAATCATTCGTGTAAAGGGTTTCATGGGTTCTGTTTCTCCTTAAATTACTGCTTCACCTTGCGGTACTTCAACGACAACTTCTCGCTTAAGCTCTTCCACTCGGAAAATGGCCCCGGCGAAAGGTACAGTCCTTTTTCATCCTCCCCAAGATAATAGCTATCGGAGCAAATCGTATTCTTGGGGCCGTTTGAAAGATGGACACGCCAAAGCCATCCTGATGGAAGACGCTCGTGATTCATTCGCGCTTTGGCCTCATCTACATCGTCCTTGCCTTCAAGCGTCCACACGGAATAGATCCTGGGATCCCAATCATCATGACGAGCTCCAAAGTAAAACACATATTCGTGTGGAACATGAGAGTCAACCTTGCCGGATGCTTCAAGCGTGAAGCAGTGCCTGTCAAGATCATTCGCATACCGGCAGTTAAACCCGTGCTGAAGCCATACACGCGACTCATGATCCGCCGACCATTTGCCAGGAAGCAGTTTCAGCACCTCCTCTCGCGAAATGTCTTTCTTGGCTTTCCATCCGCCTGGATTCGCCTTAGGCAGCACAAACTGAATCACGATTCGCTCATCAGGGCCCGGTTTTACCTCCGCCGTCTTGAACTTCTTGTTGTTCCACCAACTTGCATAGTCCGGACAAGATACCCAGCAATGGCCTTCCACGAGAAACGTTCCGTCCAGCGAAATCTCGCCTGCCGCATCTGTTGTTTTCGAGAATTTTTCTCCATCCATCCAATAGTAATCGGCTTTTTTGATACCCCCACTGACCTTCGCCCCGGGAACAGGCTGGTCGAACTCATCGACAACGCGAATATAGAAATTGCGTTTTGGCTGGCAAAGGTCGTATGGCAGGCAGACCAGGTCTACAAGCGGCGAAACAACGCACTCGTCGACCACAAAACCCGCCGCTGCAATAGGAATACCCACAATCCCAATCGGTATCGTCCATTCGCCGCCGCGCTTCTGCACACCCCAGACTCCCATCATAAGAGGTGTGGTATAGACGAAGGACCCAGGGCCGGGACACATCCGCGTCGTCTGGAACAACTGTCCGGTACGCGGCGCAAACATGCCAGTCTTGCACCCTGTAAGCGCCACCATAAGCGCGAGGGATAGGACGAAAATTGCCTTTGTCGGTTTCTTCATTGTTCTTTCTCTCCTTTCACTTGTGTTTTATCATGTTTCACTGTTAAGTTCGGTCGGGGATACTGCTTCCCATGGTCAAGCGGATAGTGTTTCCGAATTGCGTCAACTGCCAGCGGCGGGTGGTGAGCCGCGCAAGAAAGCGCTCGTCGTGCGAGACGAGCAGAAGCGCGCATGGCGTCTCCGCGAGCGCATTCTCCAAACACTCGATGCTGGGAAGGTCGAGGTGGTTCGTCGGCTCATCCATGACGATGAAATGGGGGCCCCTTTCCACGCCGCGCGCGAGCAGGATTTTCCGTATCTCGCCCGGACTGGGCGTCGTGGAGGCGAGCAGGCGTCCGGGACGCGAACCGAGGCGGCTGATGAGCGTCATGACGCGACCGAGCGGAACGCGGTCGAGCCGCTTGACGTCCGCATGGATCGCCTGCGACTCTTCCTCTCCGATCTCCTGCGGGATGACGAGCAGTTTCTCGGGGGGAACGTTCGCGTTCGCCACGATGTTCTTCACGAGCGTGGACTTGCCGAGTCCGTTGTCGCCGACAAGCGCGATCCTGTCGTCGGGACGAATCGTCAGCGTGGGATGGACGAGCGTGCGGCCGTCGCCGAGGTCGATCTCCCCTTCCGGCAGTTCCGCCACGTAGTTGCGCGCGGACTTTCCGGAATCCTCCAGCCAAAAACCCATTTCGTAGTCAACGCGTATCGCCGCGTCCGGCGCAAGCAGCTTCGCCGCGCGCGTCCTGAGCGCGGCGGACTGCGAGAATCCCCATCCGTCCTTGTTCGTGAGCTTCGCGAGCTGACGCTTGGCGCGTCCGTCATGGTCGTTCTCCGGGAGCTTCTTCCGCTTGAGGCGGTTCGTGCGCGCGGCGGACTGTTCAGCCGCCTCGCGGCGCTGCTGCGCGGCGGCCTGGAGCCGGCGCGCCTTGCCTGCGTTTGAATCGTGCAGATCCTTTGCGCGCGTTTGTTCGAGGCGGCCCTGCTCCATGCCGGCGGAGACTCCGCCCGGACGCATCACGATACGCGGCGGAAAGATGAAAAGACACTGGGAACAGAGCTCGTCAAGAAAGTCGCGGTCGTGCGAGACGAGAAGCCCGACGCCGCGGAACGACTTCAGCGCGGTGAGCAGCACGCCCCTCGCATGAGCGTCAAGGTGGTTCGTCGGCTCGTCAAGCGCCAGGACGTCCGGCCTTCGCCACAGCGCGGCGGCGATCTGCGCGCGCTTGCGCTCGCCGTGGCTGAGAGTATCCCAGCGGTCGGCCCATTCCGGCTCGACGCCGAGCAGCGCCCGCGCGTCCATCGCAGGCGAATCCCACGAATCCATGAACGCGAGCCAGTCGTCGGGCGGTGCGTCCGTGCGTTGGACGGCGTAACGCGCGCTGCCGATCTGGCGGATGTGTCCATCGGTCGGCGCAAGCTCGCCCGCCGCGAGTTTGAGGAGCGTCGTCTTTCCCGCGCCGTTCGCGCCGACAATGCCCGTCCACGCGTCTTCGGGGAAATGCGCGGTGACGCC
>CADCOC010000222.1 GCA_902802945.1 uncultured bacterium
GTACTACAACGCAGACGGCACGAGCGCACATACGTGGGACAAGTCGGGCAGCGTCACCCTCTGGGCGAAATGGGTGAAGCCCGTCGCGTGCAAGGTGACATTCGGCAAGAACGGCGGCACCGGCGGCGACGATTACGTGACAGCGACGACGGGGAAGGCGATGCCGACACCTCGCACGGCGCCCAAGCGCACCGGCTGGACGTTCGGCGGCTACTGGGATACGCTCGCCTGCGACGCTAAGGGCAACCCGCTCGGCAAGCAGTACTACGACGGCAGCATGAAGAGCGTTAGGAATTGGGACAAAACGTCCGCCGCGACGCTCTGGGCGAAGTGGACCGTTCGCGTGAAACTCGGCAAGAACGGTGGTACTGGCGGCGACGACTACGTGACGGTCATCTACAACCAGTCGTTCCCGAAGAGGACGATGCCGACGAAGTCGGGCTATGCGTTCAGCGGCTACTTCGTGTCGGCGTCCAGCAAGACAGGCCAGTGCTACAACCCGGATGGTACGGGCACTGCGTCGATGAAGTGGTCCACCGGCGGCACGCCGACGATCTGGGCTCTCTGGACGAAGACGTCCAGCTGCGTCGAGGTCACGCCAGCTGACACCGCCGCGCCAAACGCATCAGCGGCGCCCGCAGCCGCAGAGCTTGCTGCGATTCCCGCAGGCCTCTACTCCGGCGTCCTTGCCGACGGCTCCGGCGCGTTCTGGCTGATGCTTGATGAGCCGGAGGATGACTACGAACGCACGGCCTACATCTACGTCGCCTCGGAAGGCGGCGTGTTCACGGCGGAATGCACGGCCGAAGAGGCGGGCGGCGCACTTCTCCTGACAACTGAGGACGGGACGGTTTACGCCTTCGATCCAGTAGCGGGCACGCTCGTCCCTGTCAACTGACAGGCGGAGTCTAGTCGCATTCAACGACGCGGAAATCCCCCTTCCTTCGGGATGGGGGATTTTTTCGTGCATTTTCAACTGTGACGTTTGGGTTGGGAATATGGTATACTATGCGGCATCAAACTTTCAGACCATCAAACTATCAAACCCAGGAAGAAAACACATGAAGGCAAGAACAATGCTGGTTGCAGTCGCGGCGTTCGCGCTCGCGCTCTCGTCCGGGGCCGAGACCGAGACCGTCGGCGGCTACACGTGGACGTACCGGATCAACGGCGGCACGGCGGAGATATGGAAGGACGGCGGGGGCGGCATCGGCACCGCCGCAGTCTCGCCCGCGCCGAGCGGTATGCTCACGATCCCCTCCGTGCTCGGCGGAAAGACCGTCACGGCAATCGGCGACCGCGCGTTCCGCGGCTGCACCGGCCTTTCGAGCGTGATTATTCCGAGGTGGGTCAAGTCCATCGGCGAACTCGCCTTCGACGGCACCGGTCTGACGCGGGTGAATTTCGACGGCCCCGTTGGCGAAATAAAGGCCGACTTCGACAGCGCGTTCAACAACACGCCCTACCGCACGATGGCCAACGGCAACGACGACTTCGCGGACGCGCAGGCCATCTCCGGCGCCTCGGGCCTTGTCACCGGTCTCAACATCTTCGCGACGGAAGAGTCGGACGAGCCGATCAGGGATTATTCCGACGAGGTCGCGTACACGGTGTGGTTCAAGTGGACGGCTCCCTCCGACGCGAAGTCCGCCATCTTCCACACCTGCCACAGCGACTTCGACACGGTCCTCGGCGTGTTCACGGGCAGCTCGCGCCTTGCGCTCACCCGCGTCGCGGCGGACGATGACTGCTGCGACAACCGCACCAGCAAGGTGAAGTTCGCGGTCACGGGCGGCACGACCTACTACATCTGCGTGGCCGGCAACTGGGAAAGGGGCTCCTTCCGGTTGCATTGGACCACGTCGTCGGGGACGCCGGTCTATGCCAATGCCGACGGAACGTTGTGCGGCGTGGCGGGCGACTGCCCGGCGACGCTGGTCATTCCGTCGGCTGTTACCCGCATAGCGGACTGCGCCTTCGACTGCGATTCCGACCCATCCGCCAAGAACATCACGAAGGTGACGATCCCCGACTCCGTGACGAGCGTCGGAGGCGGGGCGTTTTGGGGGTGCAAGGACTCCGTGTTCGACACGGCGACGCTTCCTGGCGTGAAGTTGGTGGACGGCTGGGCGGTCGGGAAGACGGCTGAGCCTTCCGGCCGCTTGAACCTGACGGGCGTCAGGGGCATTGCGGGCAATGCGTTTTCGGGCTGCGCCGACCTGTCGGACGTGACGATCCCCTCCACCGTGAAGGGGATCGGAGAGGGGGCGTTCAAGCAATGCACAGGCCTGACGAGCGTGGATATCCCGGACTCGGTGACGTTCCTCGGGAAGGACGCGTTTTTCAATTGCAACAAACTGTGGGACATTCGGCTGCCTGTCCGCTTGTGCGCCCCCGGGCTTGAATCGTGGGCATTCGGGTACTGCTCCTTCGAGCTGACGCTCACATACGTCGATTATTCCACCGGCGTGGAGTTTATCGTCTATGACGACAAACTGAAGAGGGTTTGGTTGAACGGCGCGACGAGCGTGACGGTCCCCGACGGCATAACGCGCATCGTGGAGGGTGCGTTCGGCGGCATTACAGAATTGGAGAGCGTGACGATCCCCGCGAGCGTGGCGTACATCGGCTCCGCGGCTTTTGACGGCTGCGACGGGCTGAGGTCGTTCACCGTGGCAGGCGACAACCGGAACTACAAGTCGGTCAACGGACTTCTGCTCACCAAGGACGGCAAGAAGCTTGTCCGCGGCGTCAACGGCGACGTGACGATCCCCGACGGCGTGACGGTCATCGGCGATTCCGCGTTCTACGATTTTGGCAACCTGACGAGCGTGGTGATCCCCGCAAGCGTGACGGAAATCGAAGAGTGCGCGTTCAGTGGCTGCGGCAGGCTGAAGTCGTTCACCGTGGCAAACGGCAACCAGAACTACAAGGCGGTCAACGGCCTTCTGCTGACAAAGGACGGCAAGACGCTTGTCTGTGGCCTCCCCGGCGCCGTGACGATCCCCGCAGGCGTGGAGATCATTGGCAGTTATGCGTTCTACGAATGCAACGGGTTGACGAGCGTGGTGATAACCGCAGGCGTTAAGAAAATCGGGGATTACGCATTCAGGTACTGCGACGGCTTGACGAGCGTGGCGATTCCCGCAAGCGTGACGCAAATCGGGGATTGGGCGTTCGCGAGATGCGACGGCTTGAAGACGGTGACGTTCGACGGCAACCGTCCAGCCTGCGGAAGCGATCTGTACGATGGAAACCCAGAAGACCTCGTTACGTACGTGCTGTCCGGCAACGCCACATGGTCGGCCGCGCTTGCGGCGGGGACGTGGCAGGATCGCACGATCCGCGCGGTCGTCGCGCCGACCTTCAAAGTCACCCTTAGCAAGAACGGCGGCACCGGCGGCGACAACTATGTGACGGTGACGTACGGCCAGCCCATGCCGACGCCGCGCACCGCGCCGAAATTCTCGGGCTATACTTTCGCCGGCTACTGGGACACGGTCGCCATGGACGAGAACGGCAACCCGAAGGGCAAGCAGTACTACGACGCGAACATGAAGAGCGTGAGGAACTGGGACAAGAAGGCCACGGCGACGCTCTGGGCGAAGTGGACGAACAAGGTCACCTTCGGCAAGAACGGAGGGACGGGCGGAGACAACTACGTCACCTGCACGAGGGGCCAGCCGATGCCGAAGCGTACGATGCCGACGATGACGGGCTACGTGTTCGACGGGTACTGGAGCACCACCGGCACGGATGGTGTCAAGTACTACAACGCGGACGGGACGAGCGCGCACGTCTGGGACAGGAGGGGTGACACGAAGCTCTGGGCGAAGTGGATCAAGACCGTTGCGTGCAAGGTGACGTTCGGCAAGAACGGCGGCACCGGCGGCGACAACTACGTGACGGCGACGTACGGCGCGGCGATGCCGACTCCCCGTACGGCGCCGAAACTCTCCGGCTGGACGTTCGCGGGCTACTGGGATACGCTCGCCTGCGACGCGAACGGCAATCCGAAGGGC
>CADCOC010000223.1 GCA_902802945.1 uncultured bacterium
CGCGCCTCGCGGCCCGCGTTTTTCACACACCCAATCTTCAACAGGAGAAGGAAAGGCAAAAAGTATGGAAGCAAAGATGATTCGCGCCGCGATTGCGGCAATCTGCGTAGCGGCGGCGTCCTCGCCGTCGTATGCGGCTGACCGCACGATCAGCGCGAACTGCGCACTCTCCGCCGACGAGACGGTCGACGGCGTTCTCACGGTCGGGAGCGGCGTGACGGTCGATCTCAACGGATACAACCTCACCGTGAAGGGTCTTGCCGGCGACGGCACGATCACCGCTGGCGCCCAGGACCTCACCTCGCCCGACCCGGACCATGAGCGTGTGTATTCCCCGACGACGTTCTCTGGCACGAATCCGACCACGGAGGCGATCAACCTCTTCAACAACAACTATGTGAGAGGAGGCAATACGGAGCGTGTGCTTGTCGCGAAGTCAGCCCTGCCGCTTGCCGTGACGTACGACTTCGGCGCGGGAACGCCCCAGAAGGTCGATATGTACAAGGTTTACGTCGGGCCCTTGGGTAGTTATAACAAGCGCGGCCCCAAGACGTGGACTTTCGAGGGAACGGACGACACAAATGGTACGTGGACGGTTCTACATTCTCAAGACAACGAAACATGGCCGACAACGCAGGAGATACGCACGTACACGTTTGAGAACGATACCGCCTACCGCTGGTACCGTATTACGTTCACGGCGTCGTCGGCAAACGACTGGCTGGAGCTGGTCCAGCTCGAGTACTTCGACTCGTCCGCTGTGCCGGAGATTCCGCCGGAACTGCGCATCGACGTCCCGGCGGGCGCGTTCGTTACCAACTCCACCGTGTCCATCGGCGGCAACATCCGCCTTGTGAAGCAGGGCGCAGGTGTATTCGTCGCCGCCAAGGCGAACCAGACGTATTCGGGCGGCAACCATGTCGCGGCGGGAACGATCAAGCCGATTTCCCAGAATGTTGACTTGCTGTTCGGCGCAAACGGTTCGGATATTAAAGTCGATTCCGGCGCGGCGTTCGACATCAACGGCAACTCCCGCTGTTCGCTCTACCATTACGTCATGAACGGCGGCACGGCCATGAACGGCGGCACTGCAATCAACGGCAACAACGCGCAGCTTGGCGACATGACGCTCACGGCCAACTCTTACGTTGATTCAGTCGGCTTCGTCAAGAGCGGCCTTGCGCCGCTGACCATCGATCTTGGCGGAAAGGTCCTAGAGGTAACGCCAAGCAAGCCGACTTATATCAAGAACGCCGACATCACGAACGGAACTTTGCGCATCCTGCGCGGCATCGGGGACAACAACGCCGTCTATCTCTACTCGTTGAACGCGCAGACGGCGACACTCGAACTGGAATCGCACACTGGCTTGTACGACGCCATATCCGCGAGCAACCTCACCCTCCGCTCCGGTTTCACCACGCATGGAGGCGCGAACGCAAATCATGGCTGTCGGGTTTACGGCACGTTCAAGACGGAAACGAGCAATTTCCCGTACGTTGTCATGATGGACGGCTCCACGTTTGATCTGAAGGCGTGGAACGGGGTGTTTAACACTGCCAGCACGAGCACACATCAGAGCGGGTTCAAGCTTTTGTACGACGAAGGCGCGACGGTGACGATAGACGTGTCTGGGCGGTCCCTCAATGCCGGCGACTGTATTATGTCGTGGACTGAGATCCCGCAGAACGTGACGTTCAAGTTCGACGCGGCGATGGCGGCGGGCGGCGTCCAGCCGGTCATGACGGAACGCGGCCTCTTCTACGGGTACATCGACAATGTCGCCGAGTGGGCGTGGTGGACCGGTGCCGAGTCTGACGGCGACCTCTTCAATCCGCAGAACTGGCTCTGCAAGAACGCGGGCGGCGGCGTGATCGAGAACGGACTTCCTTCTTCTTCCACGCGTGTCTATCTTCCCGCCTCTCTCGACGTGCAGATTCCGGAGAACACCGCTTTTGCCTGCGGCGTGTGCATCTTGTCGAACGCAACCCTTTCGGCGGACTGCGACCTCCGCGGGCTTGGCACGAATTTGCAGGTCGTGGCGAACGCGGTGATCGACTTGAACGGACACAAGCTCTACGCCCGCGCAGCCGCGTTTACGGGCGTCTGCACGGTGAAGGGGAAAGCCATCGACCATGCCGACGACCTCACCACGACGGACGCATCGCGCGTCACCTCCTTGCCGTTCAACGGCGGCAACACGCCGGCGAGCAACCTCTTCAACAACAACTACGCACGCGGCGACAACACGAAGCGCGTGCTGGTGCCGAAGGCGGACTGGCCGCTCACCGTTATATACGACTTCGGCGAAGGGAAGGTTGTCGATGCGTACAGGATGTGGGTCGGGTCGTTGGCGGAAATACAGCGCATGCCGAAGCGCTGGAGGTTTGAAGGTGCGAACGACGTCAACGGGGGCTGGACGCTTCTTGACTCCCGCAATGCGGAGGCGGAGTGGCCTGCCGGCGCGGTTGCAAACCGCACCTACATTTTCCCCAATCAGACCGCATACCGCTACTATCGCATTACAGTGGAGGACAACTGCGGCGGCGCAGACCAGTACGGCACATTCCTTGAACTCGTGCAGCTTGAGTACTTCCACCTGAAGCCGACGCAGGGCGAACTGCACTTGAGCACGGTGTCGGGCGAAAGCACCCAGCTCTACAACATGTCGCTCGCCGGAAACCTGCGTTTCTTCATCGAAGGGGAGGGCTTGCTCTGGCTTGGCATGCAGGGGCAGACGTACATCGGCGGGACGGAAATCTGCGGCGGCTCGGTTTCCGGCGGCCCTGCAAATACTTCGCTTCTCAACAAGGACATTTTCGGCGTGAAGGGAAGCGAGGTCGTCATACACGGCGACAACACGGGAACCGCGAGCGCGACGAGCGGGCTTCTCGGGTTGGTGGGCAGGTACGGCTACACGGGTTACAAGTACGTGCTTGATGGCGGCAACATCCGGGACCCCGGCGACGGCATCGTGACGGAACTGCGCCTCACGACGAATTCATACATGGAGGCGTCGTCCAGCCTGCCAGCTTACGGAACCGCCTGGTTCGGATGGGGTGGGGACAACCGTGCGGCATACGCGGACCTCGGCGGATACGAACTTTCAGTGAAGATCGCCGGCACCAAGACCTTCAGCTTCGCCAACGTCACGCTCGAAAACGGAAGCGTGTACACGGGAACCCAGAACGGAACATTCACGGTCACGAACAGCGTCGTCGCTACGAACAACGTGTTGTTCAGGCTCAATTCCAACGCAAACAACATCGCCGGTGCTTTCTCCGTGCGCGACTATACGCAAATAAGAAGCTTCAAGGACTACAACCTCGGCTCGCACGATGTCGATGTATTCGGGACGTTCACGCCAAGTACGCAAGGCTTCTTCCACGGCACGACGCTGCACGACGGTTCGACAATCGACCTAAGTGAACTTGGAATCGCGACGCTGAACGTCGTTGCGCCTTACAGCGCCAGTTCGACCGCGCCGGGGGCGAAGACGCTGCATTTCGTGCAGGGTGCGACGATTGGCGTGAAGCTCGGCGGCCGCAAGGTTCCGCGGAATACGCCCGTCATTTCGTGGACGGCGGCGACCGCGCCCGACGCGACGGTGAAGTTCATACGTGCGGATGAAGGGCGTCGCCTCACCTTCATCAAGAAGGACGATGGTCTCTACGTCTTAAGCGGCATGATTATCATCGTGAAGTAGTCTGTCACTGCAACGCGCTGGCAGCGCGTTGTACCAGTGGGGCGGGCGGCTCGCCGAGGACGGCTCGCCCCACCGTTCTGCCGCCAAGATGGCGGCGTTCCCAGTCAATCCACGCCCGCCGCGCCGAATGGTGCGGCGGGTGCGCTTTCTGGCCGGATTATCCAAACCCTTCGACTTGTCGGCGTAGAGCTTGAAAAGGTGGGCGACGATTTCGGGTTCGGGCGTGTCGGGCGCAAGGCCGTAGGCGGCAACGGGCAAGATGCCCGCGGGGCGTCCTCGACCCGCCGTATCTTCAGCCAAGCGTCGCGGCGTATTCTGCGGGAGAGACGACGAACGGCGCGGACGGGAAATGCTTGGCGTTGCCCGTTACAAGGACGGCATTCTCGTCAAACAAAGCCAGCACCGCTTCAAGAAACACCCTGTCCTTTTCGTCGGGGAGTGGTTCGGAATATGTGATTGGAGTGACGAATCGGCCATGGCTGCGGAAATACCTGACGACGGCGGAAACCGTTTCGGGCGCGATGCAGAATTTCGGGCGTGACATCACCTCGGCGTATTCGGCGAGGATCGCAGGGGTCGCGACGGGCGTGACTATGCCGTCGAATACCGCCTTGACAATCCGGCGAGTCGCCGCGTCGTCGTGCCTGGTCAGTTGGGCGGCAATAATGACGTTCGTGTCTATTACGGCGAGCTTCATGATTCCACTTGGTGCGCTTCCGCGATTTCGGCATTTATCTCGTCCATTGACCACTCGCGCTCGCCGTTGGCGAAGCGCTCCGCCCTGCCGCGCTCGAAAATGTCCCATGCCTGCCGTCCGTCGAACTGGCGCGGGACTGGCGCGACGGTTTGTGCGCCGATGATGAATGGAATGGAACGGGTGCGGACTACTTGCTTGAGGAACGCGGTCATGGCCGTTGTCATGTTGAGGCCGAGATCCTCAAATACGATGTCGCACTGCCGTTTCAGGTTGTCGTCGATGCGCAATGTAGTTGTCATGGATTTCTCCTGTATTTCTCCTGGAAGTCTGTGGCAAGTATTATACCATATTTTGGATGACTCGTGTTGGAGAATTTTCACTCCTTCGACTTGTCGGCGTAGAGCTTGAAAAGGTGGGCGACGATTTCGGGTTCGGGCGTGTCGGGCGCAAGGCCGTAGGCGGCAACGGGCAAGATGCCCG
>CADCOC010000224.1 GCA_902802945.1 uncultured bacterium
GGACGCGCTTGGTACGATCAACAAGACGGGGACGGTGGACCAGTCGTACTGGCCGTCGCGCCTGTGGGAGATCGTGCAGGGCAACCTGGCGGAATGGGGGCTCGGCGAGGCCTGCGTCAAGCTCGTGAAGATCGCCTCGTACTTCTCGCCCGACGGCTTCCCGAGGCAGCTCCTGCGCCATCTCTGGGACGAGCTCGTCTATCCTGGGCTCGAGGACTGGGGCGACCGGGCGGAGGTCTTCGACCAGGTCGTCGACCTCGCGAAGAGCTACAACCTCTTCCAGTCCGTGGATCCCGTGCGCATCCACCGCCTCGACCGCGCGGCGATCCTCCAGACGGCGAAGACGGAGCCAGGGCTCGAAGACGCGATCGGCGCCGCGCTCGAATCCTACGGACTTCTCCTCAAGGAGGACTGGGCGTTCCTTTACGAACACGAGAAGATACGTGCCCACCTGCCCAAAGCGCTCGCGCAGGATGTTCGTTTCTGGCTATGCGTCCTGCGTGACCATCCAGAGTTCTCCGGCGGCTGCCCATGGGAGAAGCTAGAGGGCAAATATTGGGTTCCCTTGCTCTGCAAGCATCCCCAATTTGCAAATCGCTGCGCGTGGGAGAAGTTTGTCGCTTGGGATTGGGTGAGACTTCTTAGCGTGCAGCCTCAATTTGCGGACCGCTGTCCGTGGGAGGAACTGGACTCCGGGGACTGGGTTGGCCTTCTCCTTGACCAGCCGCAATTCTCAAGCCGTTGCGCATGGGAAAAACTGACAGGGGATGGCTGGAGCAGTTTGCTCAGCGAACAGCCCCAATTCGCTGAATTGTGTGCATGGGAGAAGTTGGATGGCGGGGATTGGAGCAGACTCCTCAAAGTGCGACCGCAGTTTTCGGATCGTTGTGCATGGGATAAACTATGCGGCCGAGACTGGGGTGAGCTTCTTAGCAAGCAGCCACAGTTCGCGGACTATTGCCCTGTAGAGAAACAGGATGGAGGATATTGGAGCGGTCTCCTTAGTTATCGTCCTCAGCTCGCTGATCGTTGTCCGTGGGAGAAGTTGGACGGTGTGGACTGGAGTCATCTCCTTGGTTCGCAGCCACAGTTCTCGGATCGCTGTCCGTGGGAGACTCTGTCGGGCGGGAATTGGTTTGATCTCCTCATCGCGCAACCTTCGTTCGCAGATCGCTGTCCATGGGAGAAGCTGCCCAAAGAGGGCTTGTTCGGGGTCCTGTTCAATCAACCGCAGATTTTTACATTACACCGTTTTATGGACAGTTGCGCGTGGGAGAGATTAAGCGTCCGGCACTGGAATCTGCTTCTCAGGAGGTATCCTCGAATCTTTGAGCGTCTTGATCTGAAAAAAATGTCTGGTAAGTTCTGGAGCGGAATTCTGTGCTCGCAGCCGCAGTTCGCGGATCATTGTGCATGGGAGAAGTTGGACGGCGGAAATTGGCGTCATCTCCTTTGCGAGCGCCCTGAGTTTGCTGACCGTTGCGCATGGGAGAAACTGACAGGGGATGACTGGAGCGGTTTACTCGGTGAACAGCCACAGTTTGCGGACCATTGCGCATGGGAGAAACTAGAAGGCGAGAACTGGGGTGGGCTTCTCTATTGGCAACCCCAGTTCGCGGATCGTTGTTCGTGGGAGAAACTGGATGGAAACGCGTGGAGCTGGCTTCTTTGCGGGCAGCCGCAGTTCGCAGGTCGTTGTGCATGGGAAAAGCTGGACGGAGGAGATTGGTGTAGCCTTCTCTCCGGGCAGCCGCAGTTCGCCGACCGTTGCTCAATGGAGAAACTGTCTGATCGGACGAGCGCGTACTGGACAGATCTGTCGGACCGCATGTTCGAGCATGCCTGGAATCGCCTGATACGAGACCAGCCGCAGTTCGCGAAGTGGCGCAAGGCGTGAACGGATGATGGAGTTTAAACCTTTAAACAAACCAAACCAAAAACGAAAGGGAAAACAAAATGGCAATAACAATGAACAAAGATCCGAAGAAGAATGCGGCAGTCGCGAAGACGGCTGCAGTGGCCCAATGGAAGTATTCTGTTGAAGATGGCGAGGTGACAATATTAGGAGTCAAAAGATGGCTGCGTGCGAAAGGGAATTTGGAAATCCCCGACACTATGGATGATTGCCCTGTGACATGTATTGGGTTAAGCGCATTTGAGGACTGCAGCGGACTTACGGGTGTGGCGATCCCCGCTAGCGTGACGCTCATCCGGGAAAATGCATTTGCCGGATGTGCTTCATTGGCAGGCGTGTACATCACAGACCTAGAAATGTGGTGTGGCATTAGCTTCCTTAATCTGTATTCCAATCCACTGCTTCACGCTCACAATCTTTATCTTAACGGGACATTGGTCAGTGATTTGATTATTCCCGACAGCGTGGCGAGTATCGGGAAACATGCGTTTGCGTACTGCGAGAGTCTTACGAGTGTAACAATAGGTGACGGTGTCAAGAGTTTTGGGTGGGGTGCGTTCCACGACTGCGGCGGTCTTGTGAGCGTGACGATACCTGGTAGCGTGTCGAGAATCAAGGGGTCTTCGTTCGGGGACTGCAGATGTCTCAGGAATGTGACGATAGGTAACGGTGTGACGATTATTGAGGATGATGCGTTTCGGAATTGCAACGAGCTTACTAGCGTGACGATTCCGAACAGCGTGAAGAGTATCGGAGATTGTGCATTTCGGGATTGCGGCGGCCTGACGAGCGTGACGATTCCCGACTCGGTGACGAGTATCGGGAAACTTGCGTTTTACGATTCTAGCGATTCGCTTTACGACATGAAGACAATTCCTGGCGTCAAACTTGTGGACGGTTGGGCTGTCGACCACGAGGAATCGCTTTCTGGCGACTTGAATCTGACCGGCATTCGAGGTGTTGGGGATGAGGCGTTCAGTGGTTGCGAAAGCTTGACGAGCGTGACGGTTCCCGACTCGGTGACGAGCATCGGGGATAGTGCTTTTTGTGGTTGCAGCGGACTTGCGAGCGTGACGATAGGCAACGGAGTGACGAAAATTGGAGAAAAATCGTTCTCGGGATGTGGCGGGTTGACAAGCTTGTCGATACCGAAGAGTGTGACGAAAATTGGAGAAAAAGCGTTCGAGGGGTGTGGCGAATCACTTTTTGACGTGAAGACAATTTCTGGTGTCAAACTTGTGGACGGTTGGGCTGTCGGCCACGAGGAATCGCTTTCTGGTGACTTGAATCTGGCAGGCGTTCGGGGGATCGGAGACAATGCGTTTTACTACTGTAGCGAATTGACGAGCGTTACGATACCTGGCTGTGTGATGGGCATCGGGTATTCTGCGTTCTCGGGGTGTGATGGTCTTAGGAGCGTGACGATTGACAATGGCGTGACGAGTATCGGGGCGTCTTCCTTCAATTCGTGCGAAGAGATTAGGAGCATGACGATTCCGGGCAGCGTGAAGAACATTGGGGATAGGGCGTTCTATGGATGCGAGAAACTGAAGGACTTGACGATTTCCAATGGCGTTGCTACCATCGATTATCGTGCGTTCAAGAACTGCGAAAGTCTTGAGAGCGTGGTGGTTCCTGCCAGCGTCACGAACATTGGAGATGAGGCGTTCAGTGGTTGCACGGATCTGGAGAGCGTATCTCTTCCAAAAGGTCTTAAAGGTAAGGTGGACGAGGAAAGTGTCTTTTGCGACTGTTGCGACGACTTGAAGATCACCTATCGTGATGAGTCGGCCCCCGCCAAGAAGCCCGTCGCGAAGAAGGCGGCAAAGAAGACAGCCAAAAAGAAGTAAATCGGCATCATCAAGACAGAGACGTCATCCATGAAGGACATCCGGATATTCGTCGCGTCGTCGAAGGAGCTGATCGCGGAGCGCAACCAGCTCGCGTTCCTCGTGCTCTCGATGGAGGAGGAGATGACCGAGGAGCGCACGGAGGATCGCTACCTGGAGGAGATGTACGACTCCGACGCGGCGCTCGTCCTCTTCAAGACGCTCATCGGCAAGTACACACGCGAGGAGACGGAGAAGGCGCTGGAGCGCGAGCGGGGCGGCTACGCGCGCCTGAAGGCGCACCGCATCCTCTTCAAGGAAGGCGACGGCGCGCCCACCCCGGAGCTCGCGGCCTGGCGCGCGGAGCTGAAGGAGGGCGAGTACGGCGTCTTCACGGACTTCGCGGGGCTGAAGGCCGGGCTTCTGGCTCTCGTCGACCGGCTCGTGGAGCTGGACGCGTCCGGCGAAGCAGGCAAGCGCCTCCTCGACGCGCCGCCCGACGCGCACGTGCGGCGCATCACGGCGTTCCTCGCGGCGGACGACGAGCTCGCGGCGGACCGCGACGCGTTCGCGGACACGGTCCTCAACCTCAACGACCTCCTGGAGTTCCGCAACCTGCGCGTGCAGCTGCGCTTCTGTCCGCCCGGGCTCGGCCGCGACGCGCTGCGGGAGCTCGTCTCCGCGAGCGAGATGGGGCTCGTCCTCTACGGCACGAACGTGCGCGCCTTCGGGCGCGAGGAGATGGACGACGCCACCGAGCGCACGCGCCGGGGCGAGAACCCGAAGAAGCTGTACGTGTTCTTCCGCGACGACGGGGGGAGGGAGCTCTCCGAGGAGTTCGTCCGGTTCCGCGACTCGTTCGTGGAGCGTCTCGGCCACTTCGTCTGCCAGTTCGGCGGCGCCGACTCGCTGCGCCTGAGCTTCCTCCTGTCGCTGGAGCGCTACGCGGGCGAGACGGTGGAGATCTACTCGACGGTCTCCGCGCCGACGGCGCCGACGTTCGTCGGGCGCGAGGCGGAGCTGCGCAGGCTGGCGGACCTGCTCGCGCCGACGCGCGCGTTCCCCGCGGGGCGTCTCCCCGTGGTGACGGGCGCGGGCGGGACGGGGAAGTCCGAGCTCGTGCGGCAGTTCGCCTCGCAGCTGCGCGTGCAGTACCCGGGCGGCGTCTTCCAGGTGGACATGGAGACGTGCAGGACCTGGGATGACGCGTTCCTCGGAATCCTCAAGGGAACGCCGAACAACGGCATCAAGGTGGAGGAATGCCTGGGGCTCGAGGGGTCGGGCGAGGACGGCGATTCGAAGGACTCCTCTCCCCTCGACGGCGCGGCGGTGCGCGACGCCCTGCTGAAGCGCTCCCGCTCGGCGGGGCCGGTGCTGCTCGTCCTCGACAACGTGGAGGGGTGCGAGGAGCTGCTGGGCGAGGACGACGCGTTCGCGAAGGCGTTCCCGTCGGGGTTCTCCGAGCGCGTGTCGGTGAATGTCGTCGCGACCGCGCGCACCTGCGACGTCCCCCTGCGCGAGGACGGCTGGGCGCAGGCGTTTCCGCTCGGCGACCTCTCGCCGGAGGCCGCGCTCGAGCTTCTCTTCGCGGACAGGAAGGCCGACACCGAGGAGGAGGCGAAGGCGGCGAAGCGCGTGGCGGAGCTGCTGGGCCGCCGCGCGCTCTTCCTGCGGCGTGTGCCTGCGATCCTGAAGGGCGTGAACAAGAAGGCGCGCATCGTCTGCCGCACCTACGCGAAGCTGGCGGAGGCGCTGGAGAGGGACGCGCTTGGTACGATCAACAAGACGGGGACGGTGGACCAGTCGTACTGGCCGTCGCGCCTGTGGGAGATCGTGCAGGGCAACCTGGCGGAATGGGGACTTCTCGCCCGACGGCTTCCCGAGGCAGCTCCTGCGCCATCTCTGGGACGAGCTCGTCTATCCGGGGCTCGAAGACTGGGGCGACCGGGCGGAGGTCTTCGACCAGGTCGTCGACCTCGCGAAGAGCTACAACCTCTTCCAGTCCGCCGACCCCGTGCGCATCCACCGCCTCGACCGCGCGGCGATTCTCCAGACGGCGAAGGCGGAGCCAGGGCTGGAGGATGCTATAGGCAAGTCCCTTGCCTCCTACGGACTTCTCCTCAAGGAGGACTGGGCGTTTCTTTACGAACACGAGAAGATACGCGCCCACGTGCCCGATGCACTGGCAGGGGACGTGGGCTTCTGGCTCTCCGTCCTGCACAGCCATCCCGACCTCGCCGAAGGCTGCCCATGGGAGAAGCTGGAGGGTACGGACTGGTTGAGACTTCTCAGCGTACAGCCGCAGTTTGCCGATCATTGCCCGTGGGAGAAGTTGGATGGCGGGAACTGGTCCTGGCTTCTCCGCAGATATCCTCATTTTTCAGATCGTTGTGTGTGGGAAAAACTGAGAGGCGAAGATTGGTGCCGACTCCTCTGCGCTCATCCTCAGTTCGCGGAACATTGTACATGGGATGAGCTAGATGGGGAATGCTGGAGTCGGCTACTATGCATACAACCGCAGTTTGCTGACCATTGCGAATGGGGAGAACTGGACGGGTGGGATTGGAGTAATCTTCTTGGTTTTCAACCTCAGTTTGCAGTCCGCTGCGAATGGGATAAGCTGAACGGTGAAGATTGGGGGGCATTAGTCGGCAGGCAGCCTCAGTTGGCAGACCGCTGCCCAGAGGAGAAGAAGGATGGCTACTATTGGAGCGAATTGCTGAGATTTCAGCCTCAGTTGGCAGATCGCTGCCCATGGGAAAAACTGGATGGTGAGAACTGGAGCGATCTTATTGGCTCGCAGCCTCAGTTTGCTGATTACTGTCCATGGAATGAGTTAGACGGTAGGGATTGGAGAGGACTTCTTAGTGCGCAGCCTCAGTTTGCTGATTGTTGCCCGTGGAAGGAGCTAAGTGGCATCGATTGGTGTAGCCTGCTCATAGAACGACCTCGATTTGCCGATCGTTGCCCGTGGGAAAAATTACCTAGTTCGTTTTTGTTTCCTCTAATATTCAAACAGCCGCTGCTGTTTGATCAGCAACGATTCATGGAAAGTCGTGTGTGGGAGAAGCTGAACGGCAGGCAGTGGAGCATGCTTCTTCGCAAGCACCCGCGGATCTTTGAGCGACTTGATCTGAAAAAGATGTCAGGCAAGTTTTGGAGCGGCCTGCTCAGAGAACAACCACAATTCGCGGCTTTTTGTGTCTGGGAGAAACTGAACGGTTGGCACTGGTGCGAGCTCCTTCGCGAGCACCCTGAGTTTGCTGACCATTGCGTATGGGAGAAGTTGTCCGGTGAGTTCTGGTGTTCCCTCCTAATGTGCCAACCCCAGTTTGCCGGGAAGTGTTCAATGGAAGAGCTGGCCGACCGCAATAGCGCGTATTGGGCAGATCAGTCGGATGAAGAATTTGAGGAGGATTGGGAGTGTTTGATCCGAGACCAGCCGCAGTTCGCGAAGTGGCGCGAGGGGTCGGTGAAATAGGAAATGGACGGAGAACGCAATGACCTATTTCACGTCAGATCAGCATTTTGGACATACGAACATCATCAAGTACTGCGACCGTCCGTTCAAGACCGCCGCAGAGATGGACAAGGCGATGCTGGCGAACCTGACGAACCCCCTTGCGGGAGAGGCGGCTGATAGGGTATAATATACGCCATGGAGAAATGTTTGTTCACAAGTGACAAATGAAAACGGCAATGGCTGAAACGATTGACAAAGACGGAAGGCAAGTGTGCGCAGGCAGGACGGCGCGCACAGGCAAGCTTTTGCCGCCGCCCGTGGGGACGAGCGACTGGGCGAGGTTCTCGCGTACGTCCTACTGCGTGGACAAGACGCTGATCTTGAAGGACCTCATCGACGCAGAGTCGACGGTGGTGCTGTTCACGCGCCCGAGACGCTTCGGCAAGACGACCATGCTGGAGATGCTCCGCGCGTTCTACGAGCCGGAGACGCTGGTGGAAGGCCGCGGCATGGTGAAGACAGAGGCATTCTTCACGGACAAGAAAATCTGGGCGGCTGGAGAGAAGTACCAGCGTGAGCAGGGCAAACATCCTGTCATCTTCCTGTCGTTCAAGGACATCAAGCAGACCACTGTAGAAGAGGCATTCGCCCGTCTTGCCGCCGTGATTGGCGGAGAGGTCGCGCGTTTCTCCGAATGCATTGAGAACGGATGGGGAGACGGGGCCAAGAAGCGGTCGCTGCGCAGAGTGATGAACCGTGAGGGGACGAAGGATGAGTTGTCCGAATCGCTTGGACTTCTCTCCGAGGCGGTCCATGCGTTCACAAAGAAGCTCCCCGTCATCTTGATCGACGAGTACGACCAGCCAATTACGACGGCCTCGACGAACGGATATTACGACGAGATGTGCAACTTCATGCGCGTGTTCCTCTCGGGCGCGCTGAAGGACAACAAGCATTGCCACATTGGGATCATGACGGGTGTACTGCGCGTCGCGAAGGAGGGCATCCTCTCCGGCCTCAACAACCCCGAGGTCTGGACGGTCTTTGAACAGAAGTACTCGCAGTATTTCGGCTTCACCGAGGAAGAGGTTACCGAGATGGCGCGGTACTACGGAGCCGAGGACAAGATGCCGGAGATCAAGTCGTGGTACGACGGCTACGACTTCGGCGGTACGGAGATCTACAACCCGTGGAGCGTGCTGCGGTATTTCCAGTGCAACTGCAAGCCCGACGCCTACTGGCTCGACACGAGCTCCAACGACCTCATCACCGCGATCGTGCGCGATCTGCCGCATGACATGGTGCGGACGCTGGAGGCGCTTCTCCGGGACGAGACGCCGCGCGTGCAGATGGCGAAAGAGCTGGGGCCGTACAAGGACGTCATGGCGAACAAAAGCTCGCTGTACGCCCTGCTCGTGTCGGCGGGCTACCTGAAGATCGCGTCGCCCATTGAAGAGGGCATGTGCAAGGTGGCGCTCCCGAACCACGAGCTTTCGCTCGTGTTCGTCAACGACATCAAGGCGAAGATCAACGCGGCGCTGGCCGTCGGGACGGGCGACATCGTCGGGGCGCTTCTCGACCGCGACGCCGACGCCCTCCGCCAGGCGATCGCCGCATTTCTGCTGGAGAGCGTCAGCTACTTCGACACGGCGGCGGAGGGATTCTACCACGGCCTCACGCTCGGTTTCCTCGCGATCCTCAGAAAGCGGTTCCGGGTCCTCTCGAACGTCGAGTCCGGCGAAGGACGCTTCGACATAGCCCTCAAGCCGCTCGTCGAGCCGTTCCCGGCGTTCATCATCGAGGTCAAGGCGGCGGATTCCGCCACGGACGACCTCAAGGCCCTTGCGCGCGACGCCCGCGCCCAGATCGACGGAAAGAAGTATGACGCCACATTCCGCGCCGAGGGCATCACGGACATCGAGAAGATCGGCCTCGCCTACTTCAAGGACCGGATCGAAATCTGCAAGGATGCACCCGAAAGGTGACGTAAGCAAAAGGAAGCCCGGCTTGGAGACGAAAATGAATAATGACGATGAATGGATACCTATGGATCAGGTGAAAAAGAACATTGACCGCTGGAAGCTTCCGATACTGATCGCGTCCAATCCCGAGCTGATGGAGAACGAATCGGTTCGCGAAAGCTTTGAAGGATTGGTGAAGGTCGATGCGGAGGGACATTACGTTGATTCG
>CADCOC010000225.1 GCA_902802945.1 uncultured bacterium
CGGCTGGTTCGGGTTCAACCCCGGCTCCTACACCCAGGGCATCGGCTCGATCGGCCGCGTCGCGATGACCACCAACCTCGCCGCGTGCGCCGGCACGATTGCCGCGCTCATCACCGCCTGGGTAATCATGGGCAAGCCCGACCTCACCATGGCTCTCAATGGCTCGCTCGCGGGTCTCGTCGCGATTACCGCGCCCTGCGATGTCGTGACCGCCAACGCCGCAGTTGTCATCGGACTCGTCGCAGGCGTGCTCGTGGTCCTATCGGTGTTCGCCATCGACCGGATACACGTCGACGATCCCGTAGGCGCGGTGTCGGTCCACTGCGTGAACGGCGTCTGGGGCACGCTCGCAGTCGGTCTCTTCGCGGCACCTGCTGCGGCTGGCTACGGCAACGAGATGGTCGGGCTTTTCTACGGCGGCGGCTTCAAGTTCCTCGGCGTGCAGCTCGTCGGCGTGGGAATGACCGCCGTATGGGCGCTCGGAACGGGTCTCGTGATCTTCTTCGCCCTGAAGAAACTCGGCATCCTCCGCGTCAGCGCGAAAACTGAGCTCAAAGGGCTCGACGTGACCGAACACGGCCAAGACGCCTACGCCTCGTTCCAGTTCTTCTCGAACATCTGACGACATTTTCCTGCGGCGCGCAGGATTGCCGCTGCAACGCCGCGTCTCCACCTAGGGGACGCGGCGGCAAACGCGAAGGAGCTTGTGCGGCTCGCCAAGGCCGCCGCCAGGGATGGGGTATCTGCGATCGTATTCCCCGAACTGTGCCTGACTGGATATACCTGTGGCGACATGTTCTTCCGCGACGAGCTTCTCCGCGCCGCGTCAGCGGCGGTTGAGGTGTTTGCCGCCAAAACAGCATCCCTGCCGCTGGTCTCAGTCGTCGGACTGCCGATTGCGGATGGCCCGGCAATATACAACGCGGCGGCCGTCGTCCACGGTGGAAAGGTGGTCGGAACCGTCCGCAAGCGCACTCTGCCGAACTACGGCGAATACTACGAGCGGAGGCAGTTCACGCCTGCGCCCGCCGGCGAGCCGCTTGCCGTCTTCGACGTCGGTTCGTTCCGGTTCGGCGTCGAGATCTGCGAGGATCTCTGGACGCCCGTGCCGCCGAGTTCGCTGATGGCGGAATGCGGCGTCGACGTGGTGTTCAACCTTTCCGCCAGCACGGAATTCCTTGGCAAGTCGCAGAAGCGCCGGTCGCTCGTCGAGCAGCAGAGCCTGCGCCTCGGGTGCGCCTACGCGATGGCATGCGCCGGCACTGGGGAGTCGAGTTCCGACGCGGTCTATGGCGGATGCCCGCTCATCGCCGTGGAAGGCAGGACGGTTGCCGAGGGCAAGATGCTGCGCGCCGCGCCCCAGATCGTCGCGGCGGACGTCGATGTTGCCGCGGCCCGTCACCGCAGAAGGAGCACTTCTTCTGTCTACTGCTCCCGTTCCCTCGCCGGTGTCGGCCAGCAGACGCAGCTGGCCGCCGTCTCCGCCAAAGTGCCGGAGTCGACGCCGTCCGTCCTCTCCTGCTCGCCCTTTCTGGACGAGTATGGCGAGGACCGATGGTGGCGTAGGCTTCTGGACATCCAGGCGGCGGGACTCGCGCGGCGCATGGCGAGCGCCTCCGTCGGGCGGCTTGTCGTCGGCGTGTCGGGCGGTGCGGACTCCGCGCTCGCGCTTCTTGGCGCCTCTGCGGCGCTCGACCGGATGGGGCTTGAACGCGACAGTCTTCTTGCCGTCGTCATGCCTGGGTTCGGATCGACGAAAACAACGCAGAGCCGCGCCGTCGCGCTGGCGGAAGCGGTCGGCGCGTCGGTACGCGTCGTTGACATCCGCGAGTCGTGCCGCAGGCACCTCCTCGAGATAGGACATGTCGAGGGCGTTCACGACATCGCCTACGAGAACGCCCAGGCGCGGGAGCGGACACAGGTCCTGATGGACCTCGCAAACATGGAACACGCGCTTGTAGTCGGCACGGGAGACCTCTCCGAGATCGCCCTCGGGTGGAACACATACAACGGCGACCACATGAGCATGTACCAGATCAACGCATCCGTGCCGAAGACGATGGTGCTCGCAGCCCTGCGTCATATCGCGGGAGAATCGGAGGAACGACTGGGCGACATTCTGCGCCGGACGGCCTCATCGCCGATTACGCCGGAACTTATCCCCGATGCCGCAGCCAACGACTCGGAGGTGCGGCTCGGTCCTTACGAGCTGCATGACTTCTTCCTCTTTCACTATCTTGTGGATGGCGCGGCGGCGGACAAGCTGCGCGAAATGGCGCGAATTGCGTTTGCCGGCAAATATTCGCCCGAAGAGGTCGACGACACGCTTTGCAAGTTCATCAGACGTTTCCGCGCCGCCCAGTATAAACGCAACTGCGTCCCTGACGGTCCGAAAATCACGCTTTCCCTCTCCCCGCGCGCAGACTGGCGGATGCCAAGCGACATGTAATTCTTCTGTCGGCAGCAATCGGATTGAGCAGCTGCAAAGCCTCCACGCGGCGAAAAGTGAGCGTCGTTAGACGCGAACAAATCCGCGTGTTAAACCAAAACTGCCGCGGCCTTTCAACTTTTCAACCTTTCAACTTCTCAACCGGCGAAGCCCAACTTTTCAACCTTTCAACTTTTCAACCTTTCAACCTCTCAACCGCCGCGCAAACCGCCGCGGAGTCCAGTAACATTCATCCAAGCATATACAGTAAAACATATACGGAAGGGTCTTGTCTAACCGAGATTTGGTAGACTACGCTACTGTTCAGCCGGACTAGTGTCCGGATAGAACGGCCCGCCCGAGAAAGGCCTTCCCGGGCGGGCCTGCGACGGCGAGGCTCTATTGGGTCCAGGGGCATCACCCTCCGGGTCAGCTTAGCCCGCCATCGCGTTTCGTCTAAAGGCTCAACAGTTGTATAGGCGTTTCGGGGAGGGGTCAATCTCCCCGGTTCAGCCTCCAGACAAGGGTAGTATAGCATGAAATCAGGAATCGTGCACATCGGGGTCGACGTTTCAAAGGAAAAACTCGACGTGTTTGTCCCGGCGCAGAAGGAAGGGATGCGCCCGACGACAAAGGGAGTCGACAACTGCGTCGCGGGCTTCAGGGAGATCCGCGACATTGCGAGAAAGGCCAGGGCGACGGTCTGCGTCGAGCCCACCGGCGGCTACGAGCTCGAGTTGATCGCCTTCCTGCACAAGTTCGAGGTCCCGGTCGCGTACGCCGACGCCCTGCGCGTGCGGCAGTTCGCGCGGGCCGAAGGGAGCCTGTCGAAGAACGACACGATCGACGCCGCCCTCATCTCGCGCTTCGCCGACAAGATCGGCGTGCGCGCCCTCGCGCCGCAGGAGGTCGAGGCCGTGGAGCTGAAGCGCAAGGCGAAGTTCCGCCAGACGATGATGGATTCGCGAACGGCCATGGCAAACCGCCTCGAAACCGAGACAGACCCTGAGATGAAGGCGTTGCTGAAGGAGCAGATCAAGCATATGGACAAAGTCATCGGCAAGGCCGAGCGGCTTTGTCTGGACACCGTCAAAAAGGACGAGCGCATGAACGCCCTGCTGGAGCGCTTCACCAAGGTAGGCGGTGTTGGCGACATGACGGCCATGTCAATTCTCGCGGGGCTTCCGGAAATCGGCAATCTCACCGATGCGAAACTCAACCGGCTCGTCGGGATTGCGCCGGAGGAGAAGCAGAGCGGGACGAAGGAATGGCAGCGTCGCATCTGGGGCGGACGCAAGGACGTGCGCAACGCGCTCTACATGGCATGCCTCGCATCAATCCAGTGGAACGCGGTTCTCGGAGGCTACTACCGCAAAAAGCGGGCGGAGGGCCATCCGCACAAGTGGGCGATAGTCCCGACCATGCGCAAGCTGCTGTCGCTGCTGAACCGAATCGCAAGAGACCCGGACTTCATCCCCAGCCCGGAACCAGAATCCACGAAACGGAACGCTACTGCCGGCAGAAAGAGGAAGGCTGCATAACATTCCTCTTGGCGCGGAGGTTTCCCTTCCCTCCCTCCTTCCCCCAGCACCCCTCATCCTCCTTGCTATCTTTTCCCTGCGCTGACGCGCAAGGTTGAAAATCTACACCCTTAGACAAAGCCAGAAATTTTTATTTGAAAATTACAGTTGCTGACCCTTTTGTTCCAATAAGCCTTACCGCAGGTAGTACACTGTGCCGCCCGGGCGGTAGACGAACGAAAGAGTCGTCGGATCCGTCTTGCCGTCCGTCGTGCCCCAGACGAACCTGCCCGACGAGCGCTTCGGCGCCACCAGCTCGATTCGGTTGGTCACGATGCCGGCCGGCGCGGAGATGAGCGGCACGACCAAAGGCCGATTGCTTTCCCAGACATCGGAGCTGTCCGGGACCTGGATCGTAACCGGACCCGAGCACGTCGCGAGCATCTTGGTGGTAGCGTGCGTCATCTGCATCGGCGCCGCCGCGAAGCCTGAGGACGGAACGTCGAAGACGAGCCGCGCGCCCGCCGAGCCGCCCAGCGTGGCCGTGGACACCCGCAGCAGCGGCGCCG
>CADCOC010000226.1 GCA_902802945.1 uncultured bacterium
TGGTGCGGCGGAACTTGTGTTCGCCATTGATTGTGGCGCGAGGGTGCCGTTCACTCTCACGTCGGGGAGGCTCGGTTCTCTTACCGTGACTGCGACGGAGCCGCCGATGCGCTCGGGCGAAGGAATGACGACGACCGAGAGCAGCGAGTTCCTGGGCAACTACGGTTATCCGCACGAACGCACCGTGAACGACGTGAAGGTGCACCTCGACGGCCCGCGCTCTGGTTGGATGTGCCGCTTCGCGGGGGTGTCCATTGACGGCGACGACGTGTCGCACCTTTTCCCCGGCAACACCGCCGGACTGACGGCGAGTGTCACGGGCTGCCACTCCGACGCCTATCTGGGCTGCACCTGGTGCGGCGGCGAGGGCATCACATTCTCGAATCCCCACTCGCTCACGACGGACGTGACGTACGCCTCCGCCCCGGCCGTCGTATGGGCGACCAACGGCATCGACCTGGTCACGCAGTTCTTGGGCTACACGCTCACGAACCACGTGCCTGTCACGGTCGGGACCGACGCGGAGCCGCCGCTCGCGTTCTCGCTTGGGTGCCAGGAGGTATTCTTCTTGAACGACGCGGACTTTCTCGAAGGGGCGTGTCCCTCCAACAGGCCGGAGCGCATCCGACCCGTGACGCTGAACCTGACCGGACCGGTGGGTACGAACGGTACGGCGAGGTTGTCCGTGCAGGGGAACGTTAACCCCGTGTTGTTCCAGGTCGAGGACGGCGTAACGAACCGCGTAACTGAGTCGACAGTATTCCCCCTTGCGGTGACTAACGACTTTGCGCACACGGAAAACAATACCATATACATGTCGTGTCCGAACCTCGGTACGGGCACTATCACCGCCACGTTCACGCCTGCGGACGGCGGCGAACCGCTGAGCGACTCCGTGACGTTCCGCTGCATCGAGCCGCTGCGGAAGCTTGTTAACTCACGGCGGGACACGGCGGTACCACAAATTGTGAACCCGTCACGCCTTGTCTATGGAACCAACGCCGTGCTGTGTGTTGACTACAACGGGCCATTTCAGGAAAGCGATATTCACTGGCATGTGAAGGGAGGATCGGCAGACGTCAATCCGACTGTTGGAAAGCAGGTGGTCGTAACACCTACCGCCGCAGATGGGGTTGTTACGGTTGAGGCGAGATTCAACGACGACGATGTCCAGCCACAGTTCGTGTTGCCGATCGTCCAAGAGCGCGTGCTGAACGTGAGGGCGTTTGTGGTGTGTAATGTGAAAGGCCACAAAAGAACGCTGGCGATGAGCGATTCAGACATTCGTACTCGAGTACAGGCTGCCAATTTGGCCTTCAGCCAAGTCGGGGTCAGGTTCAATCTCGTTGAAATCGAGACGCTACCAGATTCGTCAAATTACTGGAATATTGTCGTGAACGAATGGACTGGTACGTTGTGGTGGCACAGGAAAATCGTGTCAAGCCAGGTTAGGTCTCTCGTTCAGGACCACAGCGCCAGTGGCTGTATAAACATATACTTTGTAGGTAGCATCCGCAGGAAGACTGAGGACAAAGAGGGTCCCAATGGTTTTCGGTTACCAGGTTGTGTGTTTGTGAAAAGCGAGAGCCCTGACTTGACGCTTGCCCACGAACTTGGCCACGCATTGGGGCTGTGGGACTGTTACGACACATATAAGGCACCAGAGGATGAGGACAGCGACGAAGATCCACTAAAGGTACCTGATGCCAAATTGCCGATTTCTGCATCTCGTTTCCAGTCTAACCAATGTGACTGGGGCCATGAAACAGGCCGTGGTTTCTACGCCTCGACAGACACCTTTGAAAGCATCCTCCAGCAATTTCTCATGTATGGAGAAGAAATAGAGAATCACTACAACTTCGACATACCAGCCGGTGCGGTGGAATGTCTCAACAACAACAACCATTCGGAAGTAAGTTTTGGATTTGGCGAGATAGGCGCCACAAACATGAAACCGACAAATGAAGGAGTGTACGCGAAATGAAAAGAATTATCACTGGAGCGGTATTGCTGTTCGCCGTGGTGACTTTTAGCTCGGATCCGTTGCCGCCGGATACGATGTATGCGGTGAGGAGAATGCTGCGGGTTGCCCAGAAACCGTTTCAGGACAACTTGACTTGGGACTATGTCGAGATTGAGCCCAATTACAGCCTACCCGAGGTGTTTTTCGGGATGATCCGGCTCAAGGGCGACTGGCCGATTGAGCGGCGCAAGGCAGCCCTTGACGCCTACCTCGCGGTCATGGCGGACACGGACTTTACGGATGCGACTAACGTCGACAGGGACCTGCCGTATAAGGCAACGGCACAGTGCGCAGAGATGAACTACACGAACGCGCTTCCGTACATGCGCCGTCTCGTACTGAACCCGACGATGAGCAGATGGAGGCGCATAACTGAAATTGGCAAACTTATAGAATTTTCGCCTGTCAACGATGAAACCACGGCAACAATTGAAACGATATTCACGAACCGAGTTGACTTCACGTGGAAAGACCGAGAGAAGTGTTTTGACTATGCTGCAAAGGTCGTTGCCGCAAGCCAGTCAAATCTTGTCTCGCAAAGCGTCTGCGACAGGGCGGCGAGCGTCTTTACCCGCGATCCGACCGAGTGGCAGTTGGCTGGAGAATATGACTACTTTTGGGAGAAGTACTATTCAGGATATGCCATGAGTTCAAACAGACTAGAGTTTGTTAAGAACGGATTGTCTAATACTAATATTACTCATAACTCTGACTGGAGGTTTCTTAAGGAAGACTTGATCGCTATAACTAATGACCTTCTCTCAGCCGGACAGCCGTTGCCCTGGATCAATTTCGGCGGAGGTGGAAACTGATATTGAAGGAGAACTTGCTGTGACTTTTACAACTGCCTTTATTGCCGCCGCACTTGTCGTGCCGTCGATGCCGCCGCCGGAGTACGACGACTGCGAAGTCGTGACCAACTGCGTGTTTGACGCTTCGCGAGTTGACGCGAAGGAGTTTGCCGTACGAAGGCAGAAGAGACGATGTCCGTCGGGTACGACTGCGGCGAGTGGAAGGTCATGAATATCGTGACCGGTGACAAGTTTTCCTGTTCTGGCACTTCTGGACGCAATGCGCTCGACTGGAAGCTGCGCCTCAATGGGAATCGAACGCCGCGCTCGCTTGCCGCAACGGTGAACGGCCAGCCAACGTTCACGCAACTGGTCACGCCGCCGCCGTTCCTTTTTGATCCGACATGGAACGCTGCTAAGATAATCCGCCGGGGACAGTCCGATCCGAATCTGCGCGTGGAGTGTTCCGTGGATAACATCCCGCTTGTCATCAAACTTAGATGAATTGTGAAAATGTTTGTAACTTATTGTCGTGAGGCGTGTAAACAGGGCAGATTTTTAGTATAATTGACAAACAACAGAAAGAGAGAAAAGGCAATGGCAGCACCAAACATCAGCCTCGCGCAGTTCAACAAGCTCGCGACCGGCGACTACAACGCCGGCCTCGTGGACTTCATGACGGACGAGAACGGCAACGTCCAGGACGCTCTGAAGAAGGTGAACCACCACGTCCACAAGACGGGCGAGAACAACGTGGTGCTTTCGCCGGAGCGCATCTTGGAGGTGAAGGAGGCGTTCATCCAGGCCTTGCGGGGCGGCGGCATCGACGAGGCGAGCATCAACGAGGTGCGCGCAAAGCTCGGCATCCCCACCGAGGTGAAGCTTACCACCGACAGGCACGAGATGAAGGACATGATGGAGGCCCGCTTCCGGCCCCTGACGCGCCAGTACGTGCGCGTTGGCGGCCGTGAGCCCCAAGGACTTCGCGGCGGCGAAGAAGACCGCGGCGATGTCCGGCGCCGACAAGGAGATACGCATCACCGTGAACCGCGCCGCCATTGGTCTTGCGAAGAGAGAGGGGAACATCCCGAAGGAACTGACCGACGCCCTCTCGCTCCTCTCCACGAAGCGCAAGCTTTCCGACCTCCTGGAGGCGCAGCACCGCCGCTGCAAGGGCGAGAACGCCGTCAACGAGAAGAACCTCGCCACCGTCGCGCTCCAGAACAACTTCGCGACGCTCTTCAAGGTGGCGTACAAGATGCACACGGCGAACGCGCAGGAGTCCGAGACGTTCCACCTCTTCGGACTTGAGGCGAAGCTGGTGAAGGGCGAGGACGGCATGCTCTCCGCGCTTCTCGGCACGGGCGACTTGCAGACGAAGGTGGCGCTCGGCGAGAACGCGGAGATGTTCTTTTCGCGGCTCGTCGGGCGCACGGTCTTCGACATGGAGACGCTCGGCGCGCCGACGGTGAAGAACCTCCTCAACGAAGTCTACAGCCACGACCTGGAGGCGGGGATCCTCGCGAGCGACCGCACGAGCGTCACGCGCCAGTTCGCCTGCCTCGTCCTCGAGAACAAGGTGGATGGCGCGTTCAACCTCTGCAAGGGTAACTACAACACGGGCGTCCTCGTCGAGATCGCCGAGCGCGTGCTCACGAACAACGAGGAGCCGATCGACACCAAGGCCAAGCTCGACGCCTACCACGCCAAGCTCGTCCGCGACAACGCCGGGCTCCCCGAGGAGATGAAGGCGATGCTCGAGCAGGTCGCGAACGTCCCGCTCGGCGTGCCCGACGACGATCACAGCGAGTTCAAGGTCTCCTCGCCCCTCGCCGCCGGCGTCGACGAGGTGCAGCAGGCGATCCCGCCGCCGCCCGAGGGACCGCCGCCGATCGTCCACCACGACATCGGCATGGCGGGCGTCAAGGACTTCGTCGCCGACCTCGTGTTCTCCGACGACACGATGGTCGCGGACGTCGTCGTGAACCGCCCTGGCGAATTGCTGCGCAAGGCGCTTTCGACGGACAGGAACCTCACCGCCATCGTGGACATCATCAAGAACCCCGACGTCCTCGACTTCGCCCTCGCGACGCCCATCGCCGGTGTCGTGAAGGAGGGCTTCGCGAAGATCGCCGCCATCCTATCTGAGGCCTACCTCGCGCAGTCCGGCGGCGAGACGTTCGCCGAGGCGCTGGCGCTCCCGGACGGGATGCAGCGCTTCGCCAACTTCTTCCGCGACGAGAACAAGCTGCCGGGCGCGACGATCGCGAAGTTCGACGCCATCGTCCAGACGATGGCGAACAAGGGGTGCGAGAAGATCCAGGGGTTCATCAACACGGTGTTCAAGGTTGACACGGCGAACGCGAACGTGCAGGGCGCGCTCACGACCGACCCCTACAAGGATATGACGCCCGAGCAGATCAAGGCGGAGCTCGACAAGAAGACCCTCAACCAGATCCTCGACTCCGCCTCGACGTCGGACGCGCCGGGACAGGTCGGGTTCTTCCGCCAGGTGATCTCCACGTACTTCACGCAGCTCGCGAAGGCCGACAAGCGCTCCTGCTTCGCCGCCGCCATGCGCTACGCCGACACCTTCGAGTTCGGGAACAAGCAGGGGAAGGCGCGGGAGAGCGCCAACAAGGCGGCGCTCAACAAGTTCACCGGCGCCATCCTGAAGGGCACGAGCCCTCTTCTCCAGAAGATGATGCAGGGCCTTCCGAAGGAGATCATGGGCGACTTCGCCGACGCGCTCGCCGACATGAAGACCAACCTCGCGCCGATCCCCCGCAAGGTCGTGCAGGCGCACCTGATGAACATCATCAACAGCTCGAACGGCAAGATCAAGTCCATCGAGCTGGAGAAGTCCCTCGGCGCGGCGTCCGTGGGCGAGGCGTTTCTCTGCAAGTTCAAGTTCCTTGTCAAGCAGCAAAAGACGGAGATCTACCAAGATCCGAACGACCACTTCCTATACAAGAGCCGCCCCGTGTTCGACAGCCAAGGCAAGCCCGTCATGGAGGAAGTGGAGAAGGAGAAGACGTTCGTCGTCAAGCTCATGCGCCACGACGCGGAGATCCGCGTCCAGCGCGAGGCCGAGATATTCACCGAGGCCGCGAAGAAGATCCCGGGCATGGACAAGACGTGGGAGGGCCAGCTCAAGCAGTACATGACCGAGTTCGACTTCCGCACCGAGGCCGAGAACATCAACACGGGCGTCGAGCTGTACGACATCAAGGGCGGCGCGAACGACGGCCTGGAGGCCATCGCCCCCAACGTCACCAGCATGAAGCTCTCCGACGTGGTACCGCCGCAGAAGAACGTCCTCGTCGCGCAGGTCGCCGTCGGCAAGACGGTCGATACCTACTTCAAGGAGGAAATCGGCGAGGTGCGCAATGCGGCCTCCTCGGTGTTCGAGCGCGACGAGACCACCAACCGCATCAAGTGGGAGGACAAGGTTGTCAACGCGGAGACGGGCGAGACGAAGAAGGTGCCCGTTTTCCGCAAGAACATCCCCGGTACCGCCATCCTCAACCTCCAGTCGTGGCTCTCCTCCACCTACAATGACCTCCGGAGCGCATCGGGCAACATCCTCCAGGCGACGAAGGTGTGGTTCTACGAGGCGATCTTCGGCTCCGGCAAGTTCCATGGCGACACCCACTCCGGCAACCTCATGATCGGCAGGAACGACATCACCTTCATCGACTTCGGCAACCTCTACCAGCTCAAGTCCAACCGCGCGGACGGCGTGAACGAGCGCCACGAGCTGGTGCGCGTGATCATGGGCGCGGCATTCCGCGACAAGGACTTCGTGCTGGCCGGATTCGAGAAGCTCCTCTCCCCAGAAGGCAAGGCCGCCCTCGCGGCGAACCGCAAGAAGGCGGAGGCCATACTCGAGTCCGTGCTGAGCAAGTCCAAGGGCGGGTTCTCGTTCAACATCGTCTACCGCCTGCAGGCTGCTGTCGCGGAGCTGCAGAAGCTCGGCCTCGAGCTCCCCCCTCAGATCAACTGCTTCATCCAGTCGCTCGTGCGCCTCTCGAACAGCGTCGTGGAGATCAACACCATCATGAACCAGTGCAAGGCCATGCTGGAAGCGACCCAGACGATGGTGCGGCCTCCGGCTCCGGTGGACGATCTCGACCTCATCGGCAAGATATTCAACGAATTCGTGACGGAAGAAGGGCAGAAGCTCGTCCCACAGCCCAACGGCAGGCAGTACCCGGCTTACATCGTGACCCTCATGTCCAATGCGTACGGCGGCGCCACCGACAAACCCGGACACGCGATGTTCTTGCCGGGCGGCGAATACCACACCAAGGTTCTGAACAGCATCAAAAACGCCGCGAATCCCCTTGCGAGGGCCGAGGAGCTCTACAACAAGCTCGTCTATCACGCCGACCGCGCGCACAATCCGCTCCAGGATGTGCAGATCGAGAACAACCTCGATCCCGCCATGAAGAAGTTCCGCGAGGACTGGCCGAACGCCAGGACGCCGCAGGAAAAGGATGCTGTCATCAAGGCGTTCACGGACACGTTCGCCAGGAGCGAGGCCGGCCTTCTCCAGTACATGATGCTGTACGGCAGGGAGACCGCAAGAACCGTCCTCGGAAATCCCAAGACCTTCGCCTCGGCCATCACCGACATCCTCTTAGGCGAGTTCGACGCCCTCTCCGAGGGACTTGACGAAAAAGAAGAGGGAAAGCTCAAGGGCGACGTCTATTTCGTTGCGACGGGCGAGCTCGGCCTCGGCTACTGGGATGCCCTCAAGGAGCAAAAAATCCTCGAAGCCCTGATGAAAGACGCCCAGAAGATGGGCGGCGACAAGGACTA
>CADCOC010000227.1 GCA_902802945.1 uncultured bacterium
TTCGCGAGCCAGTCCTCGGGCGTGCGCGAATACCAGTGCGTCATCGTGCCGAAGTCCTCCGGCGCAAGGAGTCCGCGGTCGAATCCGTACTTCTGGATTCTGCGGCGCAGCTCGCCGCGGTACTGGAGACTCCAGAAGAGCGTGCGGTCGTTGTACGACGAACCCGCGCCGGGAAGACGCTTCGCCGGATCGGGATATTTGCACGCCTCCGGGAACGCGCGCTGGAAAAGGTCGTCCTGCCCGATGCGCAGCATGAACACGTTGAGGCGCTTCTTGAGGAGCCAGTCGATCTCGCGCTTCCAGTCCTCGGGTCCCCAGTGCTCCGCCTGGAAGCGCGTAAGACCGCGATGCGCGAAGTAGCGGATGGCGCGGTACTCGAAATGCGCCTCCTCGTGGACGTCGAGGTTAGAGAGGTCGATGGAGTCCTTCTTCGGCACCACGTCGCCGTCCCAGAACCAGTGGCAGCCGCCGCGTCGCTCGAGAAGGTCGTAGAGGCCGTACCACACGCTGCGCAGGTTGGAGCCGGTGATGGTGACGGCTGGTAGGGACGCGCGTCCCGCGCGTCCGCGGGCGAGCGGGACGCTCGCCCCTACCGATACGATCCGATACGCATCCCTTCCGCTCTTCGACACCTGTGGGTCGATGGCGAAATTCACCATCCCCTCCGGCGCATCCTTGCCGGTTATCATGCGGTGGTATTTCGCAAACTCCGCGCGATGCAGCGCAAACTGATCAGGGCCGTCCGCCCAAGACGCAGAAGCGGCAAGCAGCGCCGCGCCGATCATCACAAGTAGATTTTTCATTCAACCTGTCCTTACTTCACGATTATGCAGAGACCCGATCTTCTCACCAACCTAAGGCCCGTCTGGTCCTTCTCGATGCGGCACTTGGCGTTGTACAGGCTCTCCTCAAGCACAAACGTCACATTCGCAGGCTCTTCCGTGCCGAACTCGTTGCCCCACTTCAGAATATAGGTCTTCTCGCGTACAAGCTGCCAGATGTCTGCACGGTCTTCCAGTTTCAATGTGACAGTCGCGCCTGCGGCAAATTTGAGCTTTTTGTCGCCCGACGTAGCGCGGGAATACATCGGCCATCCGAGCCCAGTCGGCCATCCGACAAAATCGATTGCAGAGCCATCCTGCATCGTGCAGCCATAATAGGCTCCAACGGCGTTCATCGGCTTGAACACGCCATAGACATCCAGCTTGGCAGTTCCTGAATTGCCGGACGTTTTATTCCACAAAGCCTCATAGTTGCGCACAGAAAGATTGCGAACCATATTAAGGCCGCAGTTGATGCGGAAGTCGGTATCCTTTGCCGTACTTGCAGTATGGTACGTGTAGAACGTCCCTCCTGAGACGATGTCGATCGTGCCGGCTGTGACAGTGGCATTGCAAAGCCGAAAGTCCTTTCCGCTCGCGATCTTCACTGTCAGCGTGTGCCCGCCAAGATCAAGCCGCGTGGCCGTGTAGTTGCTGCCGAGAATCGGCCATGTGAACGGAAAATCAAAAGTCGAGTCAGCGACTAGCTTCACATTCTTGAATCCAACCGCACCCGAATTGTCACACCCGGAACGCAACGTTCCGCCGTCGAGGACGAAAAGGTAGTCCCCGAAGTTCATCCCCTGTCCCGTGAAGAACTCCGCCCCGGCATCGACTTTTATCTCCGACCCCGACTTGCCAAGGGAAAGGTATTTGCCGTGGTCCACCACACTCACCGATCCCGCCACGATCTCCGTACCGCCCGTGTAGAGCTGGTTTGTAAACACCGACACCAGCATGCCCTTGCCGTCCTTGACGACTTTGATGTTGTCGGCCCCCAGCGAACCATTCACCTCGCCAGTGTCGGGCTTTATCAAAGGTTTGCAGATATGCAAGCAATCATTGGTGAAGATGCCGCCTTCGAAAACATAGAACCGCATTTCTCCCGTGGTATCGGTCTTTGCGTTCACGAGCTGCGCAACATGGCTTTGGTCGAAGGAAAGCCCCTCTGCGGTCAGCGCATGTCCGTTAAGGTCAATGACGCCGCCGCCGAAGTCAAGGCACCCAAACGCGCTCCAGTCCTCATCTTGCGAAAGCGTTGTGCACGGAAGTGCGAAGATTCGGTATATCCCGTATCCATTGCCCGTTGCCGATGTGGAGATGCCGCCGTTGACATTGTTGATCGCGGTACCGTTGTACGTCCCGTTGTCATTCACGAACCTGTATCCAACTTCGCCGTCAGACTTGTATCTTCCTGAGAGCGCCTTCGCATACACGCCGTCCGCTCCATTCGAAAGTTCCACCACAACGCATTGCACTGTGGTTTTGGCCAGCTTCTGAAATTCCACTCGCATCTTCTGAATAGATCCGTCTCCACCGGATTCCAGCACCTTGATGTTGCATCCCCTTCCCTCGCTGTCCGTCATGTAGGCCGACAGGAAGCGACAGGCGAGCCAATGGTCTTTGACGTCGTCCAGCGTGACGCCGCGCCAGACGAGCACGCTGCTCCCACTGGGGATGTACGCATCCGCTTCCATGTCATGGGCGGGCGCCGTCGCCGTAAGCCCATACACCCCGAGACCGGAGTTCGCCGCATAGCTGGTCGCAATGGAGATCGGCGTTCCGTTGTACGTTCCGTCGTTATTGTCAAAAACGTATCCAGGCTCTTCCTGACTGGTCAACGCAGCAAGCGTCTGCGCATGGACGCCACCCTCGCCATCCGTGAACTTAACGACGGCGCACCTGCAGTCATCGCCTGAAAGCGCCTGCATCTCCACGACAATGCCCACAATGGAATCCCCGTCCCTGAGAATCCGCTTGTTGTATCCCCTGCAAGCCAACCCATGCGGCTCAGACGCGCCGCCGAAGCAGCCAGAGAAGTCGTAGTCCTTGATATCATCAAGGGTGGCGTCCTTGAAGGCGAGCGTGGTTGACGATGCCGGCACAAACTTCGCGCACTGAACCGCCACCGAGCCGTAGCCGCTCACGGTCCATCCGGTCGCAATGGCATAATGCGTACCCGCGAATGTAACCGTGCCATCGCTTCCAAGCGTCACAAACTTATAGGATTCGTCTCTGGTTGCCAGATATCTCGCATCCAGCGCACGCACGCACACACCTTCCTCTGAATTGGAAAACTCCACACACAACGACTGGCAAGTGGCGGAAGTGTGCCGGGCCACGGCAAAGTCGCCGACGATCTTCTCGAGAGTTCCGGACTGTGGATAGAACTGAAGATTGTAACAGGGCACCAGCGACTTGCGGGCGTCTCCGATGAATCCTCCGCACATGTGGGCGAAGATTTCCCATCCGTCATCAACCATTCTCCTAAGCTCATCAAGATCAATTCCCTTGAAAGCAAGTCTCGGCGATGTGGTCACCATGACAGAGATTGACGGCTTAGACGGAAAATAATTTCCCATCGAATACACCGGCATTGCGTACCGAGCCTCCTTGGCAGGCGAAGACGCAGCCACAAGGGCGACCGCGCAAGAAATCGCCACGGCAAGGCAAGCAGTTGATTTACGCCCAACGAATCTGACCGTTTTTCTCAGGTTGAACATTTTTCACCTCTGAGGTAGTTGCAAAACCCCTCTTCCGCACCATTCGCGAGCCAAGCCACGCGGCTTGACGAAACCCGCAGAAACGTCTCTGCACGACTGAAAGGTTCAGCGCGTCTATTATGCCAAATCCGCGCCATTGACGCAAGAAGGAAAATGGATTTTTCCATTTAGGGGGGGGGTAATTGCATTTTTATTCATTTCTTGCTTGATTTTCACTAGTTATATGCTATACCATTGGCATGAAAACAAAGGATGCCTACAATGGAAGCAGACGCAGG
>CADCOC010000228.1 GCA_902802945.1 uncultured bacterium
AAGATAGCCGAGATATCCCCGCAGTACCGTGGGGAGTTGCTGGCGTTCATTGACTTTCTGCTATACAGGCAGAAGAATTCCGTCTCCGTGAATGGCGCACGCCGTCACGCCGCATCTTCGGCATCGAGGCACAAGACGGCCAGGCGTCCGCTTGGCGGGTTCGAGGATGGATTTTACATGGCCCCAGATTTCGACGAGCCGTTGGAATGCTTCAAGGAGTACATGTGAAATACCTCCTTGACACAAATGCGCTGCTGTACATGTTCGGCGCGCCGTCAGAATTGTCTGCACGGGCTCGGCGGATTGTTCGTGATGAAAGCGATTTGTCGGTCAGCGTCGTGTCGTTTTGGGAAATCGCCATAAAGCAAAGCATCGGAAAGCTCCAGTTCCGCATGACCATTCCGGAATTGGAATCCTCGTGTAAAGAACGGGACATCAAAGTCTTAGGTCTTTCTTCCGCCGCTATTGAGAGCATCAAGTTCCTCCCTAAAATTCATGGCGATCCGTTTGATCGGATTCTAATCGCACACGCGCTGACGGGAAACATGGTTATTGTCACAAGTGATGGTGTCATGCCGCAATATCCGGTGCGCACTGTCTGGTAGTAGTGGTTTTGCAGTGACTGTTCACCATGCGTGTACATGACAGTGGCGCGGATGGGCCGCGGGCTGAACGCGCCCTGCGGCGGCAAGCGAAAGGAGTAGGTAAAGGATGAAGAAGCGGAGATTGAGAATCATTAAGTACGTGGCGATTGTCGTAGCGGTGATGGTGCTTGCGTGGGGCGTTTCGGCGATTGCCGTCTATACAGTGTCGTCTGGGCGTGTATTCGACGGTGCGAGCATAGACGCTGTGCCGCGTCAGCGCGTAGCGGTCGTGATGGGGTGCGTGAGGACGCTCCCGAACGGACTCAACAACCTCTACTTCTCGCGGCGCATCGACGCGGCGGCGGAGCTGTACAAGGCCGGCAAGGTGGATTGCCTCATCGTGAGCGGCGACAACCACGTGAAGGGCTACGACGAGCCGTCCGACATGAAGGAGTCGCTTGCGAAGGTCGGAGTGCCCGACGACCGCATCGTCTGCGACTACGCCGGATTCCGCACGCTCGACACGGTCGTGCGGGCGAAGAAGGTGTTCGGACTCGACTCGTTCATCATCGTCTCGCAGCCCGACCACGTCCGCCGCGCGGTCTTCACGGCGCGTGGGTTCGGATGCGACGCCTACGGCTACGCGGCGAAGGACGTGAACGGACGCTATTCAATCAAGACGACAATCCGCGAACAGCTCGCGAAGATTGCCGCAGTCGCCGATGTGATTCTCCGCCGCAGTCCCAAGTTCCTCGGCCCTCGCGCGCCACTCCCGCCGCCGGCCAGTGCGAATCCTGTCAAAGAAACGCAAACCGAAAGGAACGCCCCATGAAACCCTTTGCACGAATCAACTTGTCCTCCGTTTTATCCTCCGTCTTGTCCTCCGTAGCCTTGGCGAGGGAGGAAGCCTTGGCGAAGGTGGACGCTCTGCGTAGGGGGATACTCGTCTCATCCCTCGCGCGAGAGGTAGAGATGGAAATGTTGCCAATGTGAAAGTGTTGCCAGTACCAATGCCAATTGCCAATGAAAGGAGAACAACTATGACAAAGAAACAAGCAGGTGTTATTGCGGTGATTGCCGTACCCGCAGCGGCGGTTGTGTTGACAGCCGTGGTGTTCTCCCTTTATCTCTTCTTCGGCGGATTTGACGATGCCGCGGAGGCGTCTTTGGACGACGCGGATCTGATTGTTAAATTGGCGGACGTGCCGGACGCTGAAAACGCCTTTCCGACCTTCATGTCCGCCACGAACCACTATTCCGTCGCCGAAAATTGGCGGATTGACTTGACTGACGACCGGTTCCTGGATTACGGCGTTGCTTTCACCAATGGCAATGCCTATGCGGCGAAGGCAAGAAGTCTGACAAACGCGTCGGAGCGCGCGGACGCGATACTGGCATCAAACGAGACGTTCTTTGCGACGATGTCGAAGGGCGTGCGGCAGAAGTCCTATCGCAATGTCAGTCCGCGCGTGCCGCCGTTCGAGACGTTTTCGATGCCGCCAATTCATGATTTTATTAACTTTGCCCGTCTGCTTCGGCTTAAAGCCCAGCGCGAACTCGAACGCGGCGATTTGGAGTCCGCGACAGACACGATTGCGGAAATCCATGCGTTCGGCAGGCTTGTCATGGAGAACGAGCCGTCGTGCGTCGGACATTATCTTGGCGGCGTGATAGAGGGCTACGCCTACGGCAAGATGTGCGATGCCGTGGGTATGGGGCTCGCGACGGACACGATGCTGGAGCGGTTCTCGGAGCTTGTCAAGGCAGCCGATGCAGCGGCGGATGCCGATGCCGAGCGGACCATTCGCGGTGAATACACCATTGTGCGTTCAGGACTTGACGTCATGACGAGTGCGCGCGTTGAGGCTGGCATGGACTGGATCAATCGCGTCATGGCGTTGCTATACGGCGTTTTTGGCTGTGATTATTCGCCGTCTTGGACGGAACGCATTACGGAGGCTTTTTATCGTTTGATCGTGCGATGGCCTGGCTATATGCGGTTCGCTCTCCATCCACGCGACACGAAGGCTCGGCTCATCCTGTCAGCCCGGAAGGCGCTCGCGGGCGAAGATCTACCAGCGGAGCAGGCGGACAAATCATTGTTCACCCCCAACTGTTTCGGCAACGGAATTTCTCATGGGTTTGTTTCTGCTTTGCAAGTTTCCGGCGAATACATCCCTAGGGTCAGATTCGCCAGAGCCAGGGCAATGGTCATACTTGCCGTGGCGAGATGGCGGCAGAAGAACGGCAGCGGGAATCCGCCAGCGCTTGACGTGCTCGTTCCGGAATTCCTGCCAAAGGTGCCCGCAGATCCGTGGAACAAGGAGCACCGTCCGCTTTCCTACCATCCGGAAGATGGCGTTGTCTGGGGCGTCGGACAACTTGGTCGATTCAGCTACTTAACATTTTTGGAATCTCATAGTAGCGCCAGAAAAACACTGCAAAAAGAACTGCTGCGATGCGCCTTCCGCATTGATGGACTTCCGTTCGAACAGGAGAATGATGAAGTCAGGCGAAAGTAGAAGCTTTGCGAAGGGAGATTCTTGCCGCATCCCTCGCGCGAGGATGGATGTGGAGAAAAATCGTTTTCACGCCTTGATTCCTGCGGAGAAAAGATTGTATAATACCCGCACGAACAAAAGTTAGGTGGATGTCCGCCCCAAAATAGGAGATCTGATGGTTGTCAAACGTGAAGAAACGGTCGATCAGCTTGTCCGGCTGATGGGGAACGGGAACGTGAAGGTCATTACCGGGGATTATCAAGACCCGTGGAAAGACGAAAGCGGCGTTGTCCATGTCGGAGTAATTCCGTTTCTGCTCAACAAGAAACTGATTGAGAAGTAATACGCAGAAAGGCCGCAACCAATGAAACCCTTTGCACGAATTAGTGTTTTGCACGTTCATTTCATCCAACGCCGGTGCGCCGGAACGTGGTATAATATTTGCGATGTTCAATTACAAATGAAAGGAGCGTAAGATGCATAGCCTTGAAAAGTTGAAGGAGAATTCGGTCTGGTATGACGCGAATCTCGACTCGTTGCTGCCGAAATATCGCGGCAGATACATAGCCATT
>CADCOC010000229.1 GCA_902802945.1 uncultured bacterium
TCGCGCAACGCCCTTGAAGCACTCGGACTAACGCCCCCGGAAAGCCTTCCCGGATTACCTGTGTCGACCGAACCTATGGCCTAAACCGATGAGATACGGGTTAAACACCGTCTCGTGATGCTGCAACGCCGGATAGACGGTAGTGAATGTGCCATTCCCGGCATAGCAGTAGCGTTCCTCCTTCGCATTGCTACTATTGAGCGACACGGGGTAGTACTTTGGCGACTGAGACCCGCCGATCATCGCAAGGCTCGTCTGAGTTTCGGCGGTAAACTTGTAGCCGACTTCCGTATGCGTGTTCGACGTGGCGATATGGCCGGTGTCGATCCACTGGGCACCGTCCGCCTCAAGGTACTCCACGAAGTACCACATCGGCTCTTCTCCTTCACGAGGACCCGCAGTCAAGTCATCGCCCGAACCAAGGTTATAGTAGAGCGTCTCCGTAATCTCGTCGAACATGGCTGGACGACCCTCTCCATCGACAACGGGGATGAACCTGCGCAAGACCTCGTCGGTCGAAGAGTCCACGAACTCGCACCAGTAGATGCGCGCGGTGGAGAAGTATTTCGCAGCCCCACCATCGTGGGAAGCGAAAAGGAAGCAGGAACGCGTCGAGGTGAACGTCTGGTTGAAAGTCGTGACGAGGCGTTCGTCCTTGAACACGCGGTGTTGCGCATCGTTGAACACGACCGTATGGCTTGTCAGCGCAAGCTGGAAGTCATTGTAACTGGTGCCGTTGTACACATGGCGTTCATTTAGTGGATCTGTTCCATATAGCGATACGGGATAGTAACGTTGAGACGTACACCCGGCGATCATGTCGTATGTTCCGTTCGCCGCCAGGTATTCGTACTTGACCCTCACCATCGTGTTCGACGTCGGGACGATGCCCGTGTCGATGTACTGCGCGCCGGACGACTGCAGGTACTGCACCTTGTAGTCGTAGGTGTCGGCCAGCGCCGCGCCGGCCCACAGCACCGCGCCAACGGCAGCCGTCGCACGTATACAACCTTTTTTCATGACATGGTTCTCCGTGTTTTAGTGGTTATTTCAATCGGCGTACATTATACCATAATTTCAGTTGATAGATGGAAGATAGTCAGGGAATGACGGAGCGCGGGACTTGGTAAGGAACGGGTTTTCCGCCGCCTTTGCGGAGGCACTGGAAGTAGACGTCAAGGTCATTCGGGTCAAGCGTCTCGCGGATGGCGCGGACGCCAAGCGCCTTGACTTCGGCGATCCATTTCTCGACCGCCTCCGCGCGCGTGGCCGGACGCGTCCATGGAATGCCGCTCTTCGCGGCGAGGTCGCGAAGCGCGTCGTATTCGATGAAGATGCCGTTATCGACGGAAAGCCGTTCGCGGCGGACGCGCTCGGCAAACGCCGCGCCATCCTTTTCTGCCGCCGCCACCGCCTCGTCCATGATCGCGGCGAGCTTCAGGAGTTCCACCTGCGTGAGGAACTCCATGCCGTCGTGCTTGAGGTTCACGAACTGCCCTTCCTTGCGCGAGGCCGCATCAAGGAAGCAAACGAAACGCCGCAGGTGAGGTGCTGCGGACTTGCCGTAGTAGCCTTCGAGGAACTCGTCCATCAGGCGCGCGTCGTTTTCGTTCGGATCCCAGAGGAGATGCGAGGCGAGGTAGTGTCGGAGCCCGACGAACGAGCCGACCGGACAAAGCGCGTCGGCCTGCTCGAACACGCCCACCGCGCCGTTCTTCGCGAAGAGGTGGATGTCCGGCGCGAGCAGCGTGACGCTGGGATGCGGCAGCATGTAGTTGTGGAAGTCGGTGACGTAGTTCCAGACGAGCAGGTTGCCGGACGCGATGGGCGCCCACGCCTCAAGCCCGGCGCGAAGCACGGTGTTGGTCGGAGACGAGGCGTCGTCGAGCGGACGCGAGATGTCGGCCCGGTAAGTACAGTAGCGGACAATGACGTTGCGGCGCGGGCGCGTCTTCTTCGGCGGCTTGACCGTGAACGTGTAGGCGAACGTATCGACGCACACGCGGGGAAACTCTTTCTCCACGGCCTCCGCAACGTCGTTCGCGAAACGGATGTAGGGGCCGGAGGGAACGCCGCCGTCCTCGTCCATCAGCGCCTTGCACCCTTCGCATTCGCACCAGCCGCCGTAGCCGTCGTTCTGCGACACCTGGATGAAGTCCACGTTCGGATTCTCGCGCAGACGCCGCAGCGTCTCCTGGATGTACGCAGCCTTCATCTCCGCGTTGGAAAGGCACAGTTGTTTCGGCACGCGCTTGCCGTCAATGAGGGAATACCAGTCGGGATGGTCCTTGAAATGGACCGCCGGCGGAAGAATCACGAAAAAGGAGTGGAATGCGCTGTTGCGCTCCTTGAAGAAGAGAAGCGAATGGTCGCCGCCCATCTGCGGCGGGACGGACTTCACGGCGTCCGGCATCACGCACATCGTCGCGCGCGTGCAGGACGTGAAGTTGCCCTTTGAGCGCACCTTGAAAAGCGGGTCGAAACCACCCAGCCAGTGCGACTCGCGGTATTTGAACTGCGGCGCGTAGTTGATGTTGATACCCTCCATGGGGGCCTTCTCCAGTTTCGGATGCGTCGCCGCGTCCGCCGTCCACCACCTCACGCCGCAGCACTTTTCGAGGTAGAGGTCGACGGCGTAGATTGGCGCGCGCTTCGGATCGCCGTCCATCACGACGCCGCCATTGATCGACTCCACTCGCACCTCGTCCGTGCGCCACGGCCTGCCGCCGCGCAGGGCGCGGGAGGCGCGCGTCGCGCCGACGTAGAGGACGGGTGCCGTGTAGAAGCGGCTCTCGGGAAGGATCTTGGGCGTGGTGCCGAGGCACTTGCCCAGTTCGCCCGCAAGCTCCCGCGCGGCGAAACGCTCCACCGGCGTCGCCTTGTCCGGGATGACGACGACCGGCGGACGCGGCGGCAGATTCTCCATGAACTGGATGGTGGCGACCACCGGATTGTGGTCGGACGCGATGCGCTCTTCCGTGACGTGCGTCTCCTTGACGTTGACTTCTCCGGCGTGCGCGGTATCGACGGCGATGTAGTCGATGCAGTAGGTCCCGAGCGGGTCGCCCTTCTTGTAGCCGTGGAACGTCTTGGCGTTCTCGCTTGATAGGATCGTCATGAATTCGCGCATCTTCGCCAGCGCGATGGATCGGGGCGAATCGTTCCAGTCGCCCGTCAGGAACACGGGCTTCGTCTTCGACCGTTCCAGAACGGCGCGGCGGACGATTTCCACCTGACGGAGCCGGTTCGTCACCGCGAGGTCGAGGTGCATTGTGCCGAACCAGAAGTTCGTGAACTCGCAGAGAAGCAGCACGCCCGGATGGGCGCCGTCCAGCTGGATCTTGTCCACTGTGAGCGGCACTTCACGCGACAACATCGCGCGTCCGTACTCGCCGCCCCGATACGGGAACGCCGAGGCGAACGTCGGATGAAGCCCCGTCAGCCGTCCCAGTTCCGCCGGTTCGTCGATGCCGTGCGAACGCGACACGCCACGGTCAACCTCCTGTAACCCGACGAAATCGGGCTTTTCGCGGCTGATGACGTTGGCGATGCGCGGAATGTCCACCTGGCCGTCCGCGCCCTTCCCATGCAGGATGTTGTAGGACATCAGGCGGATATCCTGCGCCGCGCCTAACGACGGCATA
>CADCOC010000230.1 GCA_902802945.1 uncultured bacterium
TGCCCGTTGTTTTGCTGCGTCATTTGTCTCCTTTCCATGACAAAAAGGAGACATCAAGACTACCTTTTACCGTGTCTCAAATTCGGGGAGTAGTGCATACTACCGCAAGCGCGGGCTGCCCCCCCGCTACGCCGTGGTGATGAGCTGCGACGCCACGAAGCCGCGTTCCTATTCCGCGATATTCAACGAGTGGAACGCCATCGCCAAGGCGTCGGGACTTCTGCTGCCGCGCGTAAGATATGCCTGTTCCGACACGTTCCTCTCCGAGATGGCCGCCGCCAAGCCGCGCCTCGACGAGGTGTGCGGGGAGCGTCCGAACCTGTGGCTCTACATCCACGGTCCCGCGCACTACGAGCAGACGCTCGACAAGCGCCGCGCGGCGATCTCGCTGCCCGCCGCCGAGGGAATCTCCGCCCTGAACGCGATCGCGCGCGGCAAGCCGTATCCATACGATGCGCTTTCGCGCGGATGGATGGCGTCGATCTATCCCGACCACGGCCTCGGCGGGAAGAACGGCCACATCACGGATCGCATCTTCGGGGAACATCTCGCGGAAGCGCGCAGAATCGGCGACGAAACGCTCGCCGCCGGATTGGAGACGCTCGCGTCCGACGTTTCGGGCAAGTCTGGCGACATTGTGCTCTTCAACACGTTTGCGCATACGCGCAGCGCACTCGCCTCCGTTCCGTGCCAGGCCGCGTCGGTGCAGGTGTTTGACGCCGCCGGCACGGCTGTGCCCTGCCAGCGGAGAGGCCAGGAAGTCAGCTTCCTCGCTTCTGTGCCTGGCTTCGGCTACGCCCGCTACCGTGTGGTTTCGTCCGGCGGAGGTGCCGCGCCGGCGGTTTCGCCCGCGGAATGCGGACGCAACTTCTGCTCCAACCGCTACTATGACGTGACGTTCGGCCCCGGCGGCATCACGCGCCTCTTCGACAGGGAACTGGGTCGCGAGATAGCCCAGAACGAGAAATACGCATTCGGCGACATCTACGAGGCCAGGTATTCCGGGAACGGCGCCGGCGAGTTCGTGCAGATAAAGGGTTTAGACGTCCGTTCGGGGAAGAGCCTGGCCGCATACGGCGAAAACTGGAGACTGAAAGAGTCGGGGCCGCTCTTCGCCGTGTTCGAGAACAGTGTCAGGACGGAGTTCGCGACGATCGTGCAGCGCGTGACCGTACACCACGCGGCCAAGAAGATCGATTTCGACGTGGAACTGCGAAACTTCACCGGCGCGCACAATCGGCAGTACAGGATCATGTTCCCGCTCACGATGGAACGCGGCGAGTCCGACATCCGCTATGAGACGCCGGCCGCCGTCTCTCGCGTGGGACATGACGAGATCAAGCGCGTTCCGATGGGATGGTCGTGGGGTGGAAGCTACGTACACCATCCGGCAGATTCGCATCCGAGGGAGGTGCAGGATTTCATCACGGCGAGCGGCGGCGGAATCGGCTGCACGATGTCCTCCTGCGTCGCGGTCGCCGACTGGGTCGATCCGGCATGCGAAGAGGCGTCGTACGTCGTGCTGCAGGGTGTGCTGCTCTCGTCGCACAAGAGCTGCCACGGCAAGGGCAACTGGTATGAGCAGAAGGGGACGCACAAGTACCACTTCTCGTTGGCGACGCACGGCGAGGGGTGGAAGAACGGCTATCTGCACGGGGCGGGCGAGAACCATGCGTTCCGCGCGGTGCGCAAGAAGTCCGACGGCGGCGCGCTCCCGCCGTCGCAGAGTCTGCTCGTGGTGTCGGATCCGTTCACGTCCGTGATGGCGTTCAAGCTTGCGGACGACCGCAGCGGCGCGGTGATCCTGCGCCTCGTCGAGATGGAAGGGAACGACAAGACCGTGACCGTGAAGCTTCCGTTCAAGGTCTCCCGCGCCGTCAGGTGCAACATCGTCGAGGAGGAGCAGGGCGGCCCCTTGGAGACCCACGGCGACACGCTCACCCTGCGCCTCGGCCACCACGCGATCGAGACGGTGAAAGTCTTCCGGAAATACCAGCCCAAAGGCCCGCTTTTACTCGGCTCAAGGGGCTTGATAACGGTACTAACAAGGCGCTCTTGGTGCAACACATGAAAGACATGGGCAATCCAGGTTTGAAACTCTCAGATTTTCAACAGGTCTTGCCTTCGCTTAGCATTCGTCAAATACAATGGCTTTTGAAGGATCTGGAAGCAAATAACATGGTTTTTGTCAAAGGCCGAACAAGATCCGCGCGTTGGTTTCTTGGTCAAAGAGCTTCTGAATTGACAAGTGGATTGACAAGTGAATTAACAAGTATTGACAATGGTTAATTGGTATAATTGGCGAGTTGTGCTATGTTGTTGCGAAAAAGAGGAGTTTTCCGTTTTTGGATTGACAAGTGGATTAACAATAATTAACCACAATTAGCCGCAGGGAGATGTCGTTGTCCCGGCAAGGTTGACTGCGACAAGAATGGGCAAATGGTTAACCTAAATTCCTCATTTCGATTTACCACTCCATGTTATATCTCACGCAGAGGCGCGGAGAGGCAGAGTTCGCAGAGGTTATCCCATTGCTTGAGCATGTATTTGTTTTTTTCACCAATTGGGTGAAATAAATTTCCGCGATTCTTCTTGTCATGTTTTTCTTTTCCGTCGGATTTCTGAACTTTCTCTGCTCTCTCCGCCTCTCTGCGCCTCTGCGTGAGACTTTCAACCGAGGATTTTAGGTTCAAAGTCAAGAAGTCCGGTGACTGGCGGGGGTGTAATCTCAAGGTCGGCAACGGCGAGATTATCGGGACATCGGAAGTCTACAATAGCCGGGGTGGCTCGGCGGGACGCCTCGCCCCACCGGGAGATGGCGGTCATGCGGGACGCGTGACCCTACCGCAACGGACGAGACGACCGTTGTCCCAGTGTTTCAACGGGCGAGACGACCAGTGATTCAATGGGCGAGACGCCCGTCGGGACACCAGAATTGGGCGGACATACCCCATCGGGTAATACGGCGGGGGACTGATTCTGATAGAATACGGGCGACATCTGAGAGGAGTCGTCCATGAGGATAAAAACAGAGATTCTGGCGTGCGCCAGCGTGATGGCATTCACGGCCGTGGCATTTACGACCGCGAATGTGCCGTCGGATGGCGTGTACCGGTTTATGTTTGGCGTGAGCGCGACGCAGGACGGGTCGATCCCCGTGCCTGCAAACGCCGTGTGCGACGTGAACGGCGAGTTGGAGAACGGGCAGTTCTCCTACGGCTTTCTCGGCACGACGGACGATTCGTACAGGACGGACGTTCCGTCCAATCTGCCGACGGTCCCCCACGCGATTGACGGCTTCAAGGTCGTCAGGGGACAGAAGATCGTCCTTCACGATACGACGGACGCGAACGGCGTCCCGTGCGTGACGGGACCTGCGGCACGCGAATACCTGCCGGGCGGCGCGTCGTCGTTCGAGGGACGCTATCCGGTCCGCTTCTCGATGCGGGCGGAGGAGCGGGCTTACTACGCCGTCACCTGCACCGTCGCGAACGCGTCCTCAACGGCCAATGCCGACGTGACGCTTTTCTCCGAACGCTGCCACACGCACGCGCAGCACCTCGTTCTCGCGCCGGGCGAGACTAAGACCTTTGCGTGGAGCGTGGAGCTTGCGCCGAACTATTTCAAGACGCCGAAGAAAGCCTACGACGACAACGCGATCAACGTGGTGGTCGTCGGCGAGAACGCGGCGCTCGCGTACCTGACCGTGGTGAAGCAGCCGCAGATGGCCGGGACGGTTCGCGGCGGCGCGGTCGCCAACATGAACGTCGGCCGGACGATGTGGCTCTGCGACGACTCGACCGGCACCGACCAGCGCTGTGACACGCCGTACTTCACGCTCCAGAACTATTCGGGCGTCGGCTCGGGTCTTTCGCGTTGGGCGCCTGCAAATCTTGCGATCCGCAACCAGGGCGAGGGCGGACTTGCCACGGGCGCGAACACGCACCGCAAGAGCTGCCTTCTCAAGCCAGGCGACTATCTCTATGTCGAATACGGACACAACGAGGCCAGCGCGGAAAGCTACACAAACAACCTCGAGACCTATTTCGCGGATGCGAACGAGGCGGGCGCGAATCTCGTCATCGTCTCGCCGCTGGAACGTCATTACTCGTGGGATACCGAAAACGCGAAGTGGAACCGTACGCTCCAGGGCTACGCCGAGGCAGGTGAGGCGTGGGTCGAGGCGAAGATCGCCGCCGGCGCGCGGAATGTCGCCTTCATCGACCTCAACAAGCCGTTCGCGGACTGGATGAACGCGGAGCTCGTCCGAATCAACGGCTTCAACCCGTCCATCCCGCTCAAGAACGCGATCGACTACTACTTCTTTTCCGCCAAGGGTGGCAAGGTGGACGCCACCCATCCGAACCCCGCCGGCTCGGACTGGGGCGCGTACATCGTCTGGTCGAACGCGCTTGCGCGCGTCGCGGCCGGCGAGGCGGAAGGCGCGACGGCGAGCCAGCGCATCCAGGCCGCCGTTTTGAGGGGCATCACGGAAGGCGTTCAGCTCAAGGTCGGCGTGGGCGGCACGGCGGACAACACGCCGTGGCGGGTCTCCGACGACATCATCACCGCAGGCAAGGCGGAGTGCGGCATGGAAATCGCCAGTCATGGGGTAAAAGAACAGAATGGCGTGTGCGTCGCCACCTTCGCCGAGGCGGCTTCGTTCGCGGCGTCTGAGGCGCCGCACACGGACCATATCCCCGACGAGTGACGTCCGAAGGCGTGAAAGCGGCCACATCCGCCGTCTGGTAGGGGCCGACCACCGGGCGGCCCGCACGGGGATCGCGTCACCGCACGATAAACGTGAAGCCAGGCTTTCCGATGCGGGCCTTGGTCCGCGAGAGGAAGAGTCTGTAACCCCGCAAGTCGCCGCTGAGCGGACGCGGTGCGGCGGGAACGATGCCGCCAGACGGCGCCGTGGCGAAAGTATAGCCCTTCTGCAGCGCTTCAGGATTGGTGACGACAATCTCCGCGCCCGTGAGGTCGAGCGTTGCGCCATCGGTGACGTTCATCTTCTCGCCAATCGTCACGTTCATGCGCTCGGTCACGACGAGGTTTCCACCCGCGAGCGTGCCGTTCGCGTTGACTGCGGGCTGCGTGAGCGTGTTGCCCGAACCGACGGCGAGCGTCGTGCCGGATTCAAGCCTGAGCGTGCTACCACTGATCTCCGCGATGTCCACCATCGTCGCGTCCGGCCCCTTCTGCACACTGAGCGCGAGCGCGTCAGCCGAAAGAGCGCCGTTCCAGATGCGCACTTCGTCGTATTTGGCGTTTGCGTCAAAATCTGAACTCCACTGCGAATGGCCGATGTAGAAGTTACCGGCGGAGAGTTTTGCAAGCGTCCAATCCAAATACGTATTCGAGCCAGATTTCTCCACCGCACCCGTCTCGACGTTGCGGCGCGCCCACGAGACGGTCGTCGAACCGTTGTCGTTCACCTTGAACGTGACGGAGATGTGGTACTTCACGTTGTCGGAATACGTCATCGTGTTGTTCGTCAAATTGTCAACGTTGTTCTTCTTGAGTCCAACCGCTTCCTTTGTCCCGTCCGTGTTAGACACCCACGTCATTAAGAAATAGTCCGTCGTGTTCGCTCCATAGTCGAAGACACGTGCCCACTTCGTGACTCCCGTGCGCGTGGCCCAAATTTCGATGGTGGCGTCTCCGCCGGGCATGACGCCCTTGCCGAGATTGAGCGAGCCGGTGCTGTTGCCGTTACCGGACATCACCACCTCGCCGTTCTCGATTGCCAGATTGGAGCCAATCGCCGTGCCGTCACTGCTGCCGATGGAATCGGTATAGTCGTTCGTGAAGCTCCAGCGGTGCGCGATGCCGACGGGTGCGGTATTGTCGCACGATGCGGAGAGAGAGAGCGTGCCGTTGGAGACGACCATGTTTCCGACGGGCGGGACTGCGGCGACGGTCAACGTTCCGCTTCCCGTCTTCGTGAACGTGCTTCCCGCGGCTGCCGTTACGTTGGCGCCGCTCGCGGTCGCCATCGTCACGTCGTAGCCCGCCGTGTCGAGCGTCAGCCCGCCTGGGCCGTACGTCACGTTGTTCAGCCCTGTGATGAAGTTCGCGCCGTCCGTCACGT
>CADCOC010000231.1 GCA_902802945.1 uncultured bacterium
CGAATAGAAGCCGCTCCACATCTCGTTCGTGTTCAGGTTGAAGTAGAGCGTCGAACATCGGCACAGCGCCTCTTCCTGCGCGCTCGACCCGTTGACCACCCCGCCGCCGGGATTGCTGGCGGACGCGAAGTTGAGCACGCACGTCTTCATCGTCCGCGCGTAGGCGGACGCCGCCTCGAACGAGCGTTTCGCCGAGACGACGAGCCGTCCTTCGGCGGCGCCGCCGCACGGAGGAACGTTCATCTCGTCGCCCTCCAGGATCAGCCGCTGGCCGGCGCGCGAACGGGCGATGGATTCCTTCAGGCGCGGATGCGTCCGGCATGTCTTTTCCGTATCGCGGAATATCGCTGCATTTTCTTCTCTTCCCATGATCATGGCTCCATGATGTCTTTAAGATGATTTTGGTGTAAAGTGTATCACTATGGTGATACGGTGTCAATGTGGAAGTCTGTTCCGAGGTAACCGGTCACTCAACAGCGTCTGCCCAAAAGCGCATGAAAAATGCGCTCCCCGTCGGGGAAGCGACACTGTCGCTTCCTGATTTGAAGCGGCGAGAGCGCCGCTTCCCCGATGGTGGGCCTTCCAGTATCAGTTTTTGGAGGGATGCAGATGATTGACCGGTTACCGCAGTCACGGAAGAAAATATGATATACTAATTACGCACGACGATGAATCCTCAAGAACTCGAAGGAAGAACATAAGATGAAAAAGAGAGAAATGATTGTTTCCGCTGCGCTTGCGGTGGTTTCCGCATGCGTTATTTGGGGCGCACGGGGACAGGTGCCCATTGAGAAGGGGCTGCCGGTGTCGTTCGGCATCACATCGAAAGGCACGTACAAGCTGGACGGACGCTTCCTCGACGCGCGGGTGTATTCCCGCGCGTGGACGGCGAGTGAGGTTGTGGCATACAATGAGCTTGCGGGAGGGAAGACAACAAGCGTACAACAGCAAGATCTGGCGAGCTTTCAACAAGGGCTCCAATCTATCACAGCCTCCAAGTTGGTCTGGAGCGGTACGCCCAAGGTTGGCGACACGTGCAACGTCGTGAAGGGGGCGGACTACTCGAAGGGCTTCACATTCGCCTGCTGGGTCGTCCTCAACAAAACCGGCGGACGCCTCATCGACAACACGACGGGCGGCTGTGATGGTTGGCTTATCGACACCTGGCCGGACCGCCCCCGCTTCTACTGTTGCGGCAAGCGCGTGGGCGGACACAGCCAGCCGTTCACCTGCGGGCGTCCCCAGTGCGTCGTGGCGACGCTCAAGGACGGCAAGACCAGCGTGTGGCTCGACGGCAAACGCTGCGACTACTCGTTCGACCCGCGTATCCTGCGCCGCTGCACGTGGAACGATCTCGTGGAAAAGAAGGCGAAGCCGCTGGAATGGCTGTTCCCGACCGGCGACGAGACGCCGCAGGAGGGCATGCGCTTCGCGGACGGCGTGACGGGCGTGCTCGCGTGGGGCGGCGGCGACACGATGAAGTTCACCGTCGGACGCGCCGACCTCTGGGACCATCGCGGCGGATACGGCTGGACGAAGGAGCAGAGCTACACCAACATCACCGACGCGATCGTAAAAGGCGACAAGGCGCGTCTCCTCGGTCTCTTCAAGAAAGTGACGCCACGTGGCGAACCGCGCAATCCGTTCATGCTTCCGCTCGGACGCATGGAGCTGAAGATTCCCGGCGCGACGCTGCGTCGCGGCGTCCTTGACGTGAAGACTGGTATCGGCACGATCGACTTCGACCTCGACGGACGCACCTGCCGCGCGGAACTCGCGATGAGCAAGGTGAGCCACGTCTTCGCCATCAAGCTGCCCGAAGGAATGAAATGCGAGGCGAAGGCGATCCACTGCATGGAACAGCCCGCCGTCAGGAAAGAGCTTGGCAAATTGTCGTTCAAGCTGGCGAAGTACGGCGCAAATGGGTTCACGTGGGAATTGCCCGCCGATGAATCCGTCACGTTCGCATACGAGTTGAAGGACGGGGAGCTGTCGGTGCGAACGTGGAGGGGCGATCGTGACGACGGTCACGGGGTGACCGCCCTACCGTTTGCGCGGGTGCGTGCGGAATCCGCAGCGCATTGGACGAAGTTCTGGGCGGAGGGGGCGCGCGTGAAGGTGCCGGATCCCGTCATTCAGGGACTTTTTGACTACGGCATGTACTGCTTCGGCTGCATGACGGATCCGGACGGCGTGCCGTGCGGACTCCAGGGCGCGTGGCTCGAGGACAACTACATCGCGCCCTGGAGTTCGGACTACCATTTCAACATCAACGTGCAGGAGTGCTACTCGCCCGCCTATCGCGGCGGACACTTCGCGAACATGATGCCGCTCTTCCGGATGGTCCTCGGCTGGCGGGAGCGTCTGCGCGACAACGCGCGCAAGTTCGCGGACGTCGATGGCTACGTGTTGCCGCACTCGGTCGATGACAGGGGCGTGAACATCGGCGGGTTCTGGACCGGCACGATCGACCATGGCTCAACCGCGTGGGTGGCGGACATGATGTTCCGCTACGTGAAGTATTCCCGCGACGTGGACTTCCTCCGCCGCGATGCCTACAACTTCATGAAGGGCGCGATGCGCGTCTATCGCGCGATGATGGTGGAGGACGGCAAGGGCGCGCTCGCGTTCCCGACGGGGCCCTCGCCGGAATGGGGCGGCGCGACCTTCGAGACGGCCGTGGGGCGCAACCCGAGTTTCCAGCTCGCCGCCGCACACCGTCTCGCCCGCAACCTGATCGCCGCCGCCGCGATGCTCGGCGAAACGCCCGACCCGATGTGGCTCGACGTGGAGAAGCGCCTTCCCCTCGCCGCAATCGACAACGAGAAGGGCGGAATCTTGCTCTTCGAGAACCGTCCGTTCAGCGAGTCGCACCGACACCACTCGCACCTCGCAGGACTCTTCCCGTTCGACATCTTCGACCTCGCCGATCCGGCGACCGCCGCGACGGTGAAGAAGACCTACGAAACATGGGACATACGCGGCACACGCGCGTGGACCGGTTGGTGCGTACCATGGGCGGCGGTGCTGAACGTCCACGCCGCGCGTCCCGCGCAGGCGGTGAAGCTGTTGCACGATTTCGACGAGTACTTCACGAATCCCGGCCATGCGCCGAGGTGCTATGCGTGGAAGCCGGGATTCTGTCAGTTCGTGTCTTCAACTCCCAAGCTGGGCAAGGACGGACGGCACCTCGGGCACGAAATCCTCGACATGGACGGACTTCTCTCCGCCTGCGCGGCGGTGATGGAAATGATGGCGCACGACGTGAACGGCAAGACGGAGTTCTTCAGGGGGTGTCCCGACGAGTGGAAGGACATCTCGTTCGAAAACATCGCGCTCTCAGACGGCCGTCGCGTGAGCGGCCGCCGCTTGGACGGCAAGGTGAAAATCGTCGTTCATTGATGATGAGCCCAGTCTCATCACCCGCCGTGCCCGCCTGAGGGCGCGTCCTGAACGGTAACGGATTCGGCACAAAAATGAACTTTTTCAGTTTTTGTGCCGAGACTATTGCACAGTTTAGATAAATATGATACAATCATCGCGTTTCGTCATTTAAGAAAGATGCTAAAATGTTTGTTGGGCGTGAAAACGAACTGGAGTCGTTA
>CADCOC010000232.1 GCA_902802945.1 uncultured bacterium
GTAAAGGCGAAGAACGAACCGAAGTTTCGGTTCTACAACCTCAAGCGGCTCGTCGTCGAAACCGAGACGCTCAAGTGCGCGTGGGCGCAAGTCCGCGCGAACAAGGGCGCGCCCGGGGTGGACGGCGTGACGATTGAGGACATCGAGCAGTCCGAGGGCGGCGCGGAAGCGTTCATCGCGGGGATTCAGAAGGAACTCCACGAAAAGACCTACCGCGCAAGCCCCGTGAGACGGAAGTACATCGAGAAGGCGAATGGCAAGTTGCGACCGCTTGGCATCCCCACCGTAAAGGACAGGGTGGTGCAGTGCGCGGTGAAGCTCATCATCGAGCCGATATTCGAGGCGGACTTCCACGACTGCTCGTTCGGGTTCAGGCCAAACCGCTCGGCACAGCAGGCGGTGGACAGGATAGCGGCGGAGATGAAGTCGGGGAAGAGACAGGTCTATGATGCAGACCTTTCGTCCTACTTCGACACGATACCGCACGACAAACTGTTCCTTGCCTTGCGAACGCGCATCACGGACAGCGGCGTGCTGTCGCTCATCAGACAGTGGCTGAAGTCCAACAGCGTCGAGCCGAACGGAGTGCAGAAGAGCCCGAAAGGGAAGGGGACGCCGCAGGGCGGAGTAATCTCCCCGTTGCTGTCGAACATCTACCTGCATTGGTTCGAGACATGCGCCATGCTGGTTGCCAAGGCCACCAACCAGGTCATGTCGATCGTGCGCTACGCGGACGACTTCGTGATTCTCGCGGGAAGGTGGGCGGATGGATTCGTACAGCGGATTGAGGGCGAACTGGAAAACCGATTCGGACTTGTGGTGAACCGAGAGAAGACAAAGCTTCTCGACATGGAGGCCGACAAGTCCGCGCTGTCGTTTCTCGGCTACGAGTTTCGATACGTGAGGGATAGACACTACATGACGGGCAAGAGATATCTTGAATGGTGTCCGTCTCCGAAGTCGGTGAAGAAGGTTTGCAGGAAAGTCAAGGAAGAGACGATGCGGCGCAAACTGCTTCTGCCCGTAGAGGGAGTGGTAAAGCGCCTCAACCTCGTCTTGGACGGATGGGGAAGGTACTTCAAGTGCGGGTATCCGTCGCGGCAGTTCGCGAAAGTGAACGCCTATGCGCGGTATCGCCTGTACAAGTTCCTCAACAGGAAGAGCCAGCGGCGGTATCGGCTGAAATACGCCGAGACCTACTACGGAGAACTACAGAAACTCGGGCTGATAGCCCTCACAAGAAGGAGATACCGATGACACCAGTTTCACACGGGAAGCCGTGTGCGGGAAATCCGCACGCACGGTTTGATGAGGGGGCCTCCGCATCGGAAGAACTGAGGCGGAAGGCTCTACTCCACCAGAGTCAAAGGGTTTTAGCCGCAGAGGACGCAAAGGACGCAGAGCTCATGCCGCGCAGTCGACCTGCCTCAGGTCTCTGACGAGGTAGGCGAAAAACTGCTCTAGTCGGTTCGACTTGTAGAGGGTGCGCAGCGGCAGCAGGGCCTTCGCTCCTTTTAGCGACCAGATCATGCCTGACTGCTTGAAGCGCTGTCCGATGACGGTCTTGCATCCGCTCTCGATGACGCCCGAGCCGATGAACCACCCGTTGGCTCGGTACTCGTCGTATTTCATCCTCCCGGCGTTGCTGCGGTAGTACTTGTACTCGCGCATGGCGTCCTTGCCGAGTCTGGCCCTCATGTTCTTCCATATGTAGTCCAGCACGTTCTGGACTTTCCCGGCCTTTATGCATTCGGACCAGTAGTGGTGGCGGTACTTCCATTCCTTCGAGTTCTCCTTGATGCCCAGCCCCGCCAAGAGCGGCTTGAGGTGCTCCACGGCGTGGTAGACGTCGAGTATCTCGACGGCGAATGGGAATTCGCTTTCGTGTATTGAATGCAGCCACTTGCCCCCGTCTGTGATGTAGAGGACGGTATCCGGCTCTCTGCTGAAGCGCCTGTCGAATTCGGAGCGAAGGTACTTCCCGAACTTCTCTCGCCTGTGTGTTGTCGCCACGTAGGTTGTCGTGTCAAGGTCCCTGTGGGGCTCGTTGTCCTTCGTCTTGGATGCGACGAAAATGGCACCCGCCTTGACTTCCCGCGTTCTGGCCCGCCCGTCCTTGCCCTTGGCTCCCTTCAGGCACTCCCTGCGCATCGGCATGCCGGTGCCGTCGGCCATGACGCAGACGATTCCTGCCTGCTCGTCGCAGGCGTCTCTTTCCCCGCCCCCGCTCCCCTTGGCGAACGCGGACGACTCGTCGTATAGCATCCCTACGATTTCGCGGATCGTGTCTGGAGAGACATTGAAGGCGTGGCAGCGCGAGAAGGCCTCCGCGGCGTCCTTGTACGGATGGCTGACGGCGCAGCGCGCCATCTCGTCTGCCGCGGCGGGGGTGTAGCGCCCGACCAGCCCCAGCCTGTCGTCGAACGGATAGTGGCCGCTGTGGCTGTCCTCGTTCCAGTAGTACGTCCTCTTGATTTCCGGGAGCTCCCCGAAGAGCGTGACGATGCGCTTGCCGTGGTTTCCGGCGTTGCGCTCGTCCGCCTCGGGCTCGTAGTTCCTTGCGGTTGCGGCGCCTGCCGAGAGGAGCTCGGCCATTAACTCTCGGCACAGGCCGTTCATGTCGTCGAACAGCGTCTGCTCGAGCTTCGAAGTGCAGGCGATGCCGTCGCGCTCTATGGAACCCGCTGCCGCGTCGACGACGGCGTGTATCTTCGCGGCGCCCCTCAGGACGAGTTGCGCGAGCTTTTTTTTAGAGGCGTTTCTGCCGAGGCGAGCTCGCGCGCGTTGGCAAGCGAAAGCTCGAGCACAAGGTCCTTCAGCTTCCTGCCGGCGGTGATGGCGGCCTTGAAGTCTTCGACCTTGTCCACCGGGATCGCGAACGAGTGGTTCTTGCCCTTGTGCGTGTACTGGAGGTTGTAGTAGACGGCGGCGGCCCCGTTCTTGCGCACGTTCTTGTAGGAGGAGATTGTGCCCTGGACCGAAGGCGGAAGGGCGGCGATCTCGGCGAGGATTTGGGCGCTGGAACGCGTCTTTTTAGATGATTTGTTTGACATACATATATTATAGTATATGTGTGCGCGAAATGCAAGGGGAAATATTGGGGTGTCTGCATAAATTTCTCGGTGCACCCCCTCCAAATGGGCGATGGCGCGCGGCGGTAGGAAATGCTATACTGTGGGCATGAAAAGGATCTACTGCAGTTTTTCCCTTTCCGTGTCTGCGTTCGCGCTCCTCTGCGCCGCGGCGCCTCTTTGCGGGGCGGCGGAGGTCGCCGAAAAGGCGCGTCCGTTCGCGCCGCAGGACGTTGCGCTCGGCGAGGGTCCGTTCCGCCGCGCGTACGAAACCAACCGCGAGTACCTTCTGGACACGGTGAGCGCGGACCGACTCCTCGCCGGGTTCCGCGAGGAGGCGAAGCTTCCGAAGAAGGCCGACCGCTACAGGGGCTGGGAGGGCGCGGAGATAACCGGCCATTCGCTCGGGCACTACCTAACGGCTCTTTCGCTCCTGTACGCGCAGGAGACGGGCGACGCGAAGGCGAGGGCGAAGGACGTCTTGCCCGTGCCGG
>CADCOC010000233.1 GCA_902802945.1 uncultured bacterium
AAGGCGCGTTGGATCGTCACATGCAACTTCGACGAGTTCCGCATCTACGACCGCGCAAAGCCTCTCGCCCCGCCGCTCACGCTGAAACTCGGCAACCTCCCGAAAGAGGCGTACCGTCTCGCGTTCCTCGTCAACCCGAAGGAAAAGGCCATCGACCGCGAGCTTGAAATCTCCGTGCAGGCCGGAAGAATTGTGGGCGAAATCTACGACGCATTGCTTAAACAATATGGCGACGGCAACGCCGACCACCTCGCCGCGCTCAATCGCCTGTGCGTGAGGCTGGTGTTCTGCCTCTACGCCGAGGATGCCGACATCTTCCCGAAGGACTGTTTCCGCCGTCTCATAGAGGCAACCCCCGCGCCGTTTCTCCGTGAAAGGCTCATTCGCCTTTTCCAGACGCTCGACACGCCGACCGACAAGCGCAACCCCTACCTTGACGCGGAACTTTGCGCATTCCCCTACACGAACGGCGGGCTGTTCCACAATGCAGCCGAAAGCGACATTCCCCCGATCACGGACGACCTCCGCCAGCTCCTCATCGGCGCGTCGCAATTCGACTGGCGCGACATAACCCCAACCATTTTCGGGGCGCTCTTTGAATCTACGCTCAACCCCGTCACCCGCCGCTCTGGCGGCATGGTGTACACCTCCGTTGAAAACATACACAAGGTAATTGACCCGCTTTTCCTCGATGACCTCACACGACGCGTGGAAGCCGCAATAAAGAAAGGCGATAAGCGCACGCTCCTCGCCTTGCAAGCCGAAATGGCCTCACGCACGTTCCTCGACCCCGCTTGCGGCTCTGGCAACTTCCTCACGGAAACCTACATCTGCCTGCGCCGCCTCGAAAACCGCATCATCGCCGCGCTCCAGAAGGGACAGGCCGAACTTGACCTCGGCATTTCAATCAAAGTCTCAATCACGCAGTTCTACGGCTTGGAGATAAATGACTTCGCCGTTGCCGTCGCCAAGACCGCGCTCTGGATCGCGGAATCGCAGATGAAACAGGAAACGGCGGAGATTCTGCACCGCGAACCCGACTACCTCCCGCTCAAGGACAACGCAAACATCGTAGAGTGCAACGCCCTGCGCACGGACTGGCCGCGCACCGACTACATCATCGGCAATCCGCCGTTCCTCGGCTACTCTTCCCCCGGCATGACAGCCGAAAGCAAGGCAGACATGGCCGCCCTCTTCCCCAAGGCAAAGTTCCTCGATTACGTCTGCTGCTGGTACAAGAAAGCCGCCGCGCTCATGCAGGGCACGGACACAAGATGCGCGTTCGTCTCCACCAACTCCATCACGCAGGGCGAACAGGTCGCGCCGCTGTGGAAAGACATCAACTGCGAAATCGACTTTGCTCACCGCACGTTCATCTGGGACAACGAGGCAACGGAAAAAGCGCACGTCCATTGCGTCATCATCGGGTTCCGCGCAAACGGCGCAAAGGTGTCATGCCCCAAGATTATCTTCGACGGCGACAAGGCCATTCCCGCCAAGCACATAAACGGTTATTTGCAGGACGCCCCAGACGCATACATTGACTGCCCCAAGCCCGTATGTGACGATGTGCCGCAAATGTCGAACGGCAGCAAGGCGGTTGACGGCGGAAACCTTTTCTTGAAACCCGAAGAGAAAGACGCGCTTCTCAAATCCTATCCGGCGATTGCGCCATTCATTCTCCTTGCTTCTGGCTCCGATGAATATGTCAACGGGATTGAAAGATGGTGTCTGTGGCTTGTAGATGCGAGCCCCGCCCAGCTCCGCGCCTGTCCGCCCGTGATGGAGCGCATACGGGCGGTAAGAGAGTTCAGGCTTTCCAGCTCAAAGGAGTACACCCGCAGAAGCGCAGAACGGCCTACGCTCTTCCAGCAAATCCGACAACCCGATGCGCCGTTCATCATCATTCCCCGTGTGTCGTCGGAAAACCGCCGCTATATTCCTATGGGGTTTCTGCAACCCAATGTCGTACCAACCGACCTTGCGCACTTCGTCCCCAACGCCACGCCTTACCATTTCGGCGTAATGACTTCGCTCCCGCACATGGCATGGACGAGGGTGACTTGCGGAAGGCTGAAAAGCGACTACCGCTATTCCGCCAAACTGTGCTACAACTCTTTCGTGTGGCCGACCGTGACGGACGAAATGCGGGAGAAGATTTCAGCAACGGCGCAAGGGATTCTCGATGCGCGGGCGGCACATCCCGATTGCACGTTGGCCGACCTCTACGACCCACTCACGATGCCGCCCGACCTCCGTGCGGCGCACGAGGCGAACGACCGCGCCGTACTGGCCGCCTACGGCCTTGCGCCCGACACGCCCGAACCCGAAATCGTCGCCCACCTTTTCAAGCTCTACGCCGACAAGGTGAAGAAAGCATGAAACACCGAGCAACAGGACGTCCAAGAGGAAGGCCGCCGAGCCTGCCGTTTGACCTTGCCGAGCAGATACTTCGCGATCTCGAAAGCAGGATGGGATGTCCAACTGACAAGGTCTGCACCATCATGTACAGAATCCTTCGCCCCTCACTACCAGGCACCGACACTCATTGTGGCTCATAATTCCCCTCGCCGTGGCTCAAAAATCCCCCTGCCGTGGCTCAAAAATCCCCCCGTAGTGGCTCAAAAATCCCCCTCTAGTACCTACGCCTTGCGCCCAGCATACCCAGAACGAGATCGATGCTGACCGACATTCACATCGCCCGTTTTCGGGGTGGCGGGCGTCCCGCCCGCAACTGGGACAACGGGCATCTTGCCCGTTGCCGAAGCTGTCTTTGTTTTAGATTCCGCTTTTGTTTTTAGCCGTGCAGAACATGTAGAACGTGTAGATCTTGCTACCGCATTGTGAACGGTTTGCGGCAATAAACATTGAAACTTCCGTTTACGGCAAGAAACAAATATGATATACTACTGAGCCAAAGAGTCATAACAGTTAGTTTCTATAAGCAGAATACGGATTTGGAAGAAGCGATGGTAAAGACAAAAGAGCAGCAAAAGGATTTAACTTCGGCTCAATACGAGGTTGTAAATGTTTTGTCATGCCTTCACAGTACGAAAGACGTGATGGCGTTGAAGGCATTGCTCGTCCAGTTCCTTAACGAGCGCTTGCAGTCGGAGCTTGACGGGCTGTATGATTCGCACAGTATTTCGGACGCGACCTTTGTCGAACTTGGGAAGCGGCATTTGCGCACACCTTATAAGGCCCTGTCATGTTAAGGCGTATTGTTTTAGACACGAACTGCCTAATACAGTCAATATCACGGCGCAGCCCGTATTACCGCATTTGGTCGGAGTTTATCGCGGAACGTTATCTGCTTTGCGTTACCACGGAAATACCTTGAGGAATACGCAGAGATACTTGCTGGGCATTTGTCACCATCGGTGGCCGAACTTGTCATTGCGGCAATTCTGCGGGCAAACAACACGGTTCGTGTTGATGCACAGTTTCGCTTCAGGTTGATTGAGGCCGATCCAGATGACAACAAGTTCGTTGACTGTGCAATCGTTTCCAATGCCGAATACATCGTAACAAACGACGCCCACTTTGACTGCTTGGCTGACATAGAAATGGATGCCGGCGAGTCGTAGGAACTGTCAGCCGCTAAAGCCCGAACCGTGATATTACGGCGCGGACTGCGATATTACGCTGTGGAACGTGGTGGGGTTTACTTTAGATTTCGCTTTTGTTTTAAGCCGTATAGCCAGCCGCCTACGCTTCACATAGGAATGAACATGAGGATAACTTTGATTGCTTTCGCTATTGGGAGATTAAGAGTTTCGGAGTTAAGGAGAGTATTTAAAGAAAACTCCCGTTCTCCGAGCCCCCAAAACTCCCAACAGCGAAAGCAAAAACGCAAATTATAAATGGTGGGGCGAGCCGCCCGCCCCACTGGGACAACGGGCATCTTGCCCGTTGCCGTGGGCTACTTGACGATCATTATAAAGCCCCTGCGTCTGTACGCACGGAGGTCTCCTTCGCCGTCCGCCCTGACGCGGGTTACGTTTTCGGAAAGTTCAACGGGATTCAGCGCCACCCCGCTGAAATCGTAGCCGGACGCGAGCAAAAATCGCCTCTTGGGTGGAATCCGAAAACAAGTGCGCCTGAAACTGGAGACAGCCTAACGGCATAGTCCCAATTTCAGGCGCGATTTGCTATCATGTCCTTT
>CADCOC010000234.1 GCA_902802945.1 uncultured bacterium
ACTCAATGGAAAGCCGTATGCGGGAAATCCGCACGTACGGTTTGACGAGGGGGAAGTCGCATCGGCGGCAACGCCGAGGCGTGGGTCTCTACTCTACAAGAAGCTAAAATCAGTTGCTGACATCGGCATTCAGGTGCGCCACATCCGCAAGGAACAGAAGGTTTCGCAAGATACGCTTGCTGGCCTTGCGGGAACTGGGGCACGATACATTTCCGAGCTTGAGCGCGGAAAGGAGACGGCTCGCATCCGTGAACTCCTCAAGCTCCTCGATGCGCTTGGCGCGGGACTGTACATCATGACGGAGGCGGAGGTTGTTGAATGGAATCGCTCGACGTCTATCTGAACGGAGTCCGGGCGGGACGGCTCGATGACGATAACGGCAGGCTGTCGTTTGCCTACAGCGATTCGTTTCTCGCGAATGGCGGTCGTGAGCCGCTATCCCATTCGCTTCCGCTGAGAACTGCCGCCTTCGTCCATGCGGAGATTGAGCCGTTTCTTTCAAACCTGCTTCCCGACGACATCATTCGTACACGTCTTGGCGAGATACTGAAGATTCCCCGCGAGAACACCTTCGCGCTGCTGCGGGCAATCGGTGGCGACTGTGCTGGTGCAATTTCGTTCTTCCCGTCGGGGACTGCCCCAGACATGGCGGCACAGCCGAAATTCAGAAAGTTGACGGACGAAGAGGCCGGGCAGATTCTTGGAAACCTTGAGAAGCGTCCGCTGGACGTGGGCGAAGCCGGATTCCGCATCTCCGGCGCTGGCGCGCAGGACAAACTGATCGCCTGTTACAGGGACGGGGGCGTCCTTCTCCCGTTAGATGGCACTCCGTCGACGCACATCATCAAGCCGGCCATGCGCGACTATCCTGACAGCGTAGAGAATGAATGGTTCGCGATGACTCTTGCGGCGATGTGCGGGCTGAGGACGGCCGAGTGCGGAATTGCCGTTATAGGTGGAAAACGGCGCTATCTGTGCCGCCGCTACGACCGCGAGGAGTCGGATGGAATCGTGAGGAGGCTTCATCAGGAGGATTTCTGCCAGATGTTGGGGATAGATCCTGGGCGGAAGTACGAGGCGATAGGTGGTCCGGGCATTGCAGATTCGTTCAGACTCCTGCGCGAAATGGCGTTGCCCGCGACTGACACAGTCGAATTCCTTGACCGCGTTATCTTCAACTTCCTCGTTGGCAACGGCGATGCGCACGGAAAGAATTTCTCGATTCTGTACAGGAACGGCGTCCCTTCGCTTGCGCCGCTCTACGATGTTATGTCCACTGCGATTTATCCGGAGGTGGGCAGGCGCATGGCGATGAAGATTGACGGTGAATATGACTTCAGGTGGATTACAATCGGAAAGTTCAGACGCATGGCGGAGAAGGTCGGCATTGGCTTGCGCATACTTGAACGGGAACTCGCGAAGATGGTGCGCCGCATCAACAGCGTTCTGCCGAAACTTGTGCGCAGGGCCGCTGCGGAACATCCCTCTAAATGCTATGACCTGATAACGGACAGCATTTCACGACGCATCGGACAGATTGAATTGTGATTGATCACTCTCTGCAACGAAAGGAACGAACGACGATGAATGCGAAAGCAATGTTTTCCTTGATGTGTGTGGCGGCGACGCTGGTGCTTGGCGCAACGGCGAAAGACTCCGGTGGCGGGAAGGCCGGTGAAAGAGACTTTTACCGCATGGACGCCGCCGAACTCGCGAAACTCGCGGAGTCCGGCGACGTCGCGGCACAGCACGCGCATGCGTACAGACTGCTAATGAAGGGGGGCAAGAAACCCGACATGGCAGAGGTCGTGCGCTGGTTGTCAAAGTCCGCCGATGGCGGATATGTCCCCGCGCAGTTCAATTTGGGCGAGATACTGCTCAACGGACTCGGAGGCGTGGCGACGAACGAGATCGCAGGCATCGAATGGATACGCACGGCCGCAGACGCGAAACCAGGCTCGGGCGACTGGAGTTCGCAAATATCCTTGGCGAGTGCGCGGTACGAACTTGGCGTCTGCTATCGAGACGGGCGTGGCGTCAAGAAGGACGCCCAAAGGGCATTTGAGCTCTTCAACAGTGCCCAGGTGGACGGTAAGCGACACGGCAAGACAGATGTCGCACTCGCGGAATGCTATGAAAAGGGTATAGGCGTCGCGAAAGACGAGGTACAGGCGGAGAAAATCTATCAAGCCGTAGCAGATGCAGGAACCGGTTACACGTGGTATCAAAACGCCGATGCAGTCGGGAAGGCGAACGAATGGCTCTGGCGCAACGGGAAGAAAGATTTGTACGGCACACGCTTCTTCAACGTGAAGCGCGGCGAGTCGAATCCGCCGCCGCCCGTTGTCTGCACCGAACCAGATATCTCTGCGGCGCCGCTTGCCGCGCCTACGCCGCGTTTCCTGCCAGACGCCCAGGTCGTGTTCGCGGCGTTCGCGTGGCCGGAAAAGCCGGATGCGTGGCTGCGGCTCACAGCTTGGTTCGGTGAATACATGACCCACGGCCTCGGGATGGACGATCTTGTGGAATCGTTCGACGCGCTCGGACTTTCGACCACGAACCTGAATTGGGTCGCCGGCACCATCGGCGGGATATCCAGAAAGAGCGCTGACCCATGGAGCGAAATGGGCGACTTCGAGGATACGCAAGCAGTTGTTGTCGTTGCATCTTTCGACAAGAACGCAAAGCCGAGAAAGTCCATGCGTCGCAAGCTGAAGAAACTCGTGCGCAAGGCATCGGGAAGGGAGCGAGATGAATTTACGCGTAAGAAGCCTGACCTGAAGGAGGTCAAAGAGGCTCTGCCGGAGGTTGGCAAGTTCAATGGACGCATCTATCGGCTCGCATCGTCGGAATCAGCCCGCGATCTCGTAGGCAAGGGCGACATATTGATCGCCGTCGGAGACGATGGACTCGTCTATTATTCGCTGGACGCCAAGACGCTTGGTCGCGCGATACGTCTGTATCGTGGCGAGGAGCGCGGCGGATTCGAGGAGTTCGCGACGCGCGGGCCGTATATGTTCCGTTTGGCGGTCCCGGAGACAGGAGTGTTGTTGAAGCGTATCATGAACTATCGGACGTTGTCTGAATACGGCGCGCATCTGTTTGCCAATGGAGCGCGGATACTTTCGTCTCTTGGCCGCTTCGAGGTTTGTGGCAAGCTGACGAAAGACGGCACGCTGAAGATGGCGGTGCGGTTGGAGGTCGCCGATGAAAAGGACGTGGAGAAGTTCGCCATTCCGCTGCGGACGGTCGTGACAGTCATACGCGAGGCCATCTACAAGGAAGGGCCGAATGTAGCTCTCGCCTCTTGGATCGTTGGTAACCTCCGCGTTCTGACTGAAGGCAAGTCCATTATTCTTGAAACTTGCGACAAGACTCCGTAGTTCCATGGCCCGCTTCCTCCAGTTCGACAATGTCGCCTTCTCCTATCCGGGGATGGCCGAGCCGCTTCTCAGCGGCGTCACCGCGCATTTCCCCGAAGACGCGTGGACGGGCATTGTCGGCGCGAACGGCGCGGGAAAGACGACGCTCCTCAAACTCGCGGCGGGCGAGCTT
>CADCOC010000235.1 GCA_902802945.1 uncultured bacterium
TGCGGCGTTGAGGCGGACTACGTGCCAGGCGGTGCAACGCCTGACCGGCGCGCGTACGCCGCCATCTCGCCCGACTACATCATCGGGTCCGGCCATTTCGTCGTCGCCCCCGACGGCGCGCGCGTGTGCGTGGACGAATCGCCCGAGTCGCTTGAGGACGGCATTCGCCGTCATTTCGGCGGCGATGCCGAGGCGTATCTGCACGCCTACTTCGCGCAGGTGCGTGAAATGCTTCTCTCATGCGACTTCGATGTCGTCGGGCATCTGGACCTTGTGCGCAAGTTCAACACGCGCCATCCGTACTTCGACGAAACCGCTCCGTGGTATCTCGCCGAACTCGACCGGACGGCGGACGCCGTGTCGGCGAGCGGGAAGATCGCCGAAGTCAACACGGGCGCGATCTCGCGCGGCTGGCTTGACGACGCCTATCCGTCCGCCGCCTTCCGCGACCGGTTGCGCGCGAGCGGCGTGAAGTTTATCTTGAGCGCGGACGACCATGCCGCAGATGCCATTTACTGTGCTTTAGACCAATTCGGCGACTGTGAGGTGTTCCTTCCATCCCCTTCCATCCCCCTCCATCCCCCTTGCCTCATTGCCTCAGCGCTTGAGCGGGGCGGCACTAGTGTGGTATACTTGCGGCATGGAAAAAACGGATATTTCTCCGCAGGCGGTTCTCGCCGTGGTGGCGCTTGGCAGCAACATCGAGCCGCGCGCGGCCCGGCTTGCGTCGGCCCTGCGCGCGCTCTCAGAAATGCCGGGGACGCGTCTCGTGCGGGCGAGCAGCCTGCTCGACAACGTGGGGGTGGACGTGCCGCCGGAATTCGCGCACCTCCGCTTCCTGAATCAGGTCGCCGCGTTCGAGACGTCGCTAGAGGTACATGATTTCGCACGGCGGATGCATGGGATAGAGGACGCGCAGGGGCGAGTCCGCACAGGCGTGCGCAACGCGCCGCGAACGATCGACCTCGACTTGATCGCCTTCGGCGACCTAGTGCTTGACGAACCGGATTTGACGCTTCCGCACCCGCGCGCGCGCGACCGCGTCTTCGTGACTGGGCCGCTGGCGGAGATACTTCCCGATTTCAAATGGCCTTAAATGCGGACTGGACATCGGCGCGTCATTCTGATACACTTTTACCGTTGATTTCACAACAAGAAAGGAAATATCAATGGCCTGTTTTACAGCACCTCTCGCCGGCGCAGCAGTCGCGGCCGTCGTCCAGAAAACGACGGACGGCAAAACGCGCAATCCGTTCCTCCGCAAGCTCCACTGGCTTGTGAAGATGGCGCTCGGAGGCTCGTTCCTCCTCGCGATCGAGCACATCTACCATGGCGAGATCACGTTCTACCCGCCGTTCCTCACCAAGATGCAGAATCCTGCGGATACGCAGGAGATGATACATGAGATCATGACGGTGGGCGTGTCGATGGCCGTTCTCCTCTTCGTCGTGTGGATCGGCATGGTCGTTGTGAGCGAGATCGCCGAACACCGGAAGGTCGTGCCCAATGTGTGAGCTGATGACCATCGCCGCCGCGATCGTCTTCACGGTCGTCTACTTCCGCGTGCGCCGCACGCCCGCCGTGTTCACTACGATGCTCATGTTCTGGGGCGCGGCGCTCATGTGGTCCGTCGACTGCGTGCATTCCGCGATGGAAGGCGAGGGGTTCTTCGACCTGAGCCGTGAAGATACGGTGCTTGGCTTCATCATCCTCGCGGCGGGACTCGCCGTGTTCGGCTTGCTCTCGTTCTTCGAGCGCCGCCGTACGCCCGTTGCCGCCTGACGGAATGAAGACTCTCTACCTCGAATGCACGATGGGCGCGGCAGGTGACATGCTCACCGCCGCGCTTCTTGAACTTGTCCCCGACCGTGCGGCCGCCCTGGCGCGCATCAACGCGCTCGGCATTCCGGGCGTACATGTGCATGCTGATCCCGCAACCGTGTGCGGACTCGTCGGCACGCGAGTTGACGTACACGTCCACGGACACGTCGAGGGCGAACACGACCACCACCATCATCACGACCACGAGGCTGGTCACGACCACGACCATGTCCACCACCATCACCATGCCTCGCGGGACGACATCGCCGCGCAGATCGCGTCGCTCAACGCGTCGGACGCCGTGAAGGCGCACGTGCAGGCGGTGTACGATCTGATCGCGGACGCCGAGGCGAAGGCGCACGGGCGTCCCGTTTCGGAAATCCATTTCCATGAAGTGGGCATGGCCGACGCCCTCAGCGACATCGCCTCGGTGGCGTTGCTGCTGGAGGAACTGGGGCCAGTGCGCGTGGTGGCGAGCCGTCCCGAAGTGGGCGGTGGGTTCGTCAAGTGCGCGCATGGCACGTTGCCTGTGCCCGCGCCCGCCACGTCGAACATTCTCATGGGCGTGCCGTATACCTCGGGCGCGGCGGACTGCGAACTGCTCACGCCCACGGGGGCGGCGCTGCTCGTCCACTTTGCAGAATCCTTCGGTCCGATGCCCCCGCTCGCGGTGGAGCGCACGGGGCTCGGTCTCGGCCACCGCGAGGTGCCGGGGCGTCTGAACGGCGTGCGCGCGTTTATTGGCGGCTTGCCGGGACGGCTCGCCCCACCTGTCGCGGCCGCAGGAGGGCCGAACGGACGCATCGCCGAACTGCGTGCGAACATCGACGACATGACGGGCGAGGACCTCGCATTTGCATGCGACCGGCTGCGTGCGGCCGGCGCGCTCGACGTGTCGCTTGCGCCGCTCACGATGAAGAAGGGGCGTCCGGGACACCTCCTCATCGTCCTTGCGCCGTTTGATCAGGCGGATGCATTGGCCGCCGCGATTCTGCGTGAAACCTCCACGTTCGGCGTGCGTCGCGTAGACTGCGAGCGCTACGAGCTCGCGCGCGAAATCGTACCTGGCGACATCCGCGTGAAAGTAGGCCACGGCTACGGCGTGGAGAAGTCTAAACCCGAATTCGCCGACCGCGTCCGATGCTGATCCGTTCTTTTGTATTCTTCGCGTGCGAGGCCCGCAGTTTTTAGAATACTTTACGGGTATCACCAACCAGCTCCTTTCATCCGGCATTCTGCGTCATACGCGGCGGCGCGAAGTTCCTAATGCCACCACCTTCAACGGGCGGGACGCCCGTCCCAGTTTTCCCAATGGGCAAGATGTCCGTTGTCCCAGTAAGCCGCCAAGATGGCGGCTTTCCCAGTCAGCGGCTGATCAGCAGGGGATGTTGGCTCTGAACGCGTCGTAGTTGCGCGTGTCGCCGGGGCGGCAGTAGACGGCGAACTCGATGACCTTGAAGCGGGTGCGGTAGCGCGGCACGACGGCTGCCGCGGCGGCGGCCACGACGCGCGGGTCGTTGCGAAACGCGCCGCAGCCGAACGCGCCGAGGATCACGGCTTCTTCCCCGTTCGCCGCCGCGATGTCGAGGATGCGCGCGAGGCGGCGTTCGTGGAGCGCGCGGAGCTTGTCCGGGGGCAGTTCGATGCGTCTGTCGCCGTCGCCG
>CADCOC010000236.1 GCA_902802945.1 uncultured bacterium
GGAACGATGCTGCTCATGGCCGGATGCGGCGCGATGGGGCTTGGCTGCATCGCCATCGCCTGCCATTCGCCCGAGAAGCGTCCGCGTCGCCTCGTCGTCACCGACATCGACGACGCGCGGCTCGCACGCGCGGCGCGGATGTTTGGGATTCGTCCGAACACAGTTCGGACATCTGGGCTGGAGGATGCGGGCAAGCCATTCGCGGCGCATGGCGAGATCAACGGCGTTGACGTTTACTTCGTCAACACGAAAGGATGGGATGATCCGGTCGCAAAGTTGAAGGCGCTCAACAGCGACGAGCCGGTTGACGCGACGAATCCGACATCGACGGGCGGAGGCTACGACGACATTTTCCTCTTCGCCGCCGTGCCCGCGCTGATCACGCAGTGCTCGGATCTTCTCGCGTTCGGCGGATGTCTCAACTTCTTCGCCGGGCCGACGGACCAGAAGCTCTCTGCGCCGTTCAACTTTTATAACATCCACTACATGAACCACCACGTCGTTGCAAATTCCGGCGGCGACGTGAAGGACATGTCCGATTCCGTGGACTGGATCGGCAGGGGAATCCTCCACCCAGAGGTGATGATCACGCATGTCGGCGGACTCGACTCCGCCTTCCAGGCGACGCTCGACCTCCCCAGGGTTCCCGGCGGGAAGCGCCTCGTGTACACGCACGTCAAGATGCCGATGACGGCAATCGCCGATTTCGCCGAGAAGGGCGCGTCCGATCCGTTCTACGCCGAGCTGGACCGCATCTGCTCCGCGCACAGCGGACTGTGGTGCAAGGAGGCGGAGGACTATCTCCTCGCCCACGCGCCAAAGGTCGCGATCGGCGAACCGAAGGCGAAAATCGTGGAACGGCGAATCGTGCTCTGATGGGGACAACGATGAACGACACGCGCACTCGATTTTTCTGCCTCTGCATGAGCCCGGCCATCGACGCGACGGTCACGCTGCCGTGCGCGCCGAAGGGCGAAGGCGAAATCTTCAAGGACGTCGCCGAGGAGGAGAACGTCGGCGGGAAGGCGGTCAATGTCGCCCGCTGGCTGGCGATCCGGGGTGCGCGGGTCGCGTGCGGCGGACTTCTCGGCGAGGACAACGACCGGCCTTTCGTGAAGGAGCTTGCGAAGTATGCCATCGAAGATCGGTTCGTGCGCGTTCCCGGCGCGACGCGTCGGAACGAGATGATCGTGTGGCCGGGCGGCTCCATGAAGCTCAACCGTGCAGCGTTTTCGGGGCTTGACCGGGCGGGGTTAGAAAAACTAGATGTGCTAGAGAAACAAGATGCCGAAGTGCCGGGCGTTGCCATTCTTTCAGGTAGTCTGCCGTCCGCCGCGCCAAAGGATTTCTATGCTCGGGCTGTCGCGCGGCTCAAGGCACAGGGATGGACCGTCGTTCTCGATGCCAGCGGCGAGCCGATGCGCCTTGCTCTTGAATCCGCTCCCGACCTCATTAAGCCGAATGCCGAGGAATGCGAGGCGCTGATCGGTTTCATTCCGAAGACGCCCGAGGAGTTCGTCCGGGCGACGGCGCTGCTCCGCGAGAAATCCGCACACGTCATCATCTCCGATGGCGGCGCGGGCGCGTGGTTCGACGGCGCGTTCGTTGCCGCGCCGAAGGTCGATGTCGTCGACACGACCGCCGCCGGCGATACGTTGCTTGCGGAGTGGTGCTGGAGGTGTTTTGGGGAATGCGGAATGCGGAATGCGGAATGGGGGAAGTGGGCGGTTGCTGCGGGGTCCGCGGCCTGCACGATGCCGGGAGGCGCTCCGCCTTCGTTAGGAGTAGTCGAAGTGTTCAAGAATGAAATTGCATAAAGGAGAATAAAGATGGTGCGCCAAGCAAAGCTCGGCAGAACTAACAGAATGGTGCGCCAAGTAAAGCGCGATAGCAACTTGCGAAATGAAAGGAGTTCGCACTGACAAGAACAGGCGGCATGAGGGGCGACCCGAGTGCCGAAGCCCTGTCCTACAAACAGGTGAGCCGCAGCGCAAGCGAGCCCTTGCCGTTAAGCCTCGTTATAGTTAAAACCCCATGCGGCCAGCGCGTCATTCTGCGTGAAGCCGAAAAGAAGCGTCGGAGTCGATTTGCGGCGCAGAAAGCATGGCGGGGCATAGAGGGGCGGCGCGTCTGGAAAGTTGCATCGGGAACTTGGGAGGTCTGCGGCGCGAAAGCGACCGCAGAAGTCGGACGAGGCCATAGTAGCGTTGAAGCGGGGCAATGCCCGTGGAGCGAAGGGCCTCTACGTGCAAAAGGAAACGTTTCAATCAAATGGGGGCAAGCCGCTTGACTGCGAAGTCCTATACGGAAGAGGAAATCCGCGAGATTGCCGAAAGGCAGCATCTCGTCGGCTATCCGCACCTTGCGCTCATGAGGGAGAAACTGTCGGTAAAGGCGAAGAGCGAACCGAAGTTTCGGTTCTACAACCTCAAGAGGCTCGTCGTCGAGACGGAGACGCTCTGGTGTGCGTGGGCTCAAGTCCGCGCAAACAAGGGCGCGCCCGGAGTGGATGGCGTGACGATTGAGGACATCGAGCAGTCCGAGGGCGGAGCGGAGGCGTTCATCGCGGGGATTCAGAAGGAACTCCACGAGAAGACCTACCGCGCAAGCCCCGTGAGAAGGAAGTACATCGAGAAGGCGAACGGAAAGTTGCGTCCGCTCGGCATCCCCACCGTGAAGGACAGGGTGGTGCAGTGCGCGGTGAAGCTCATCATCGAGCCGATATTCGAGGCGGACTTCCACGACTGTTCGTTCGGGTTCAGGCCGAACCGCTCGGCACAGCAGGCTGTGGACAGGATAGCGGCGGAAATCAAGGCGGGGAAGCGGCGGGTCTATGATGCAGACCTCTCGTCCTACTTCGACACGATACCGCATGATAAACTGTTCCTTGCCCTGCGAAAGCGCATCACGGACAACGGCGTGCTGTCGCTCATACGGCAGTGGCTGAAGTCCAACAGCGTCGATCCGAACGGGGTGCAGAGCAGTCCGAAGGGAAAGGGGACGCCGCAGGGCGGAGTGATATCCCCGTTGCTGTCGAACATCTACCTGCATTGGTTCGAGACATGTGCCATGCTGGTTGCCAAGGCCACCAACCAGGTCATGTCGATTGTGCGCTATGCGGACGACTTCGTGATTCTCGCGGGAAAGTGGGCGGATGGATTCGTTCAGCGGATTGAGGGTGAACTGGAAAACCGATTCGGGCTTGTGGTGAACAGGGAGAAGTCGAAACTTCTCGACATGGAAGCCGACAAGTCCGCGCTGTCGTTTCTCGGCTACGAGTTTCGATATGTGAGGGACAGGCACTACTGCAAGGGCGACAGATACCTTGAATGGTGTCCGTCCAACAAGTCGGTCAAGAAGGTTTGCCGGAAAGTCAAGGAAGAGACGATGCGGCGCAAGTTGCTTCTGCCCGTAGAAGGAGTGATAAAGCGTCTCAACCTCGTCTTGGACGGATGGGGAAGGTACTTCAAGTGCGGGTATCCGTCGCGGCAGTTCGCGAAAGTGAACGCCTACGCGCAGTATCGCCTGTACAAGTTCCTCAACAGGAAGAGCCAGCGGCGTTATCGGCTGAAATACGCCGAGACCTACTACGGAGAACTACAGAAACTCGGGCTTGTAGCCCTCACAAGAAGGAGATACCGATGACACCAGTTTCACACGGGAAGCCGTGTGCGGGAAATCCGCACGCACGGTTTGAAGAGGGGGCTTCCGCACCGGAAACACCGAGGCGGAATGCCCTACTCCACAAAGGAATCTGTACGGCAAAGAAAACGACATGCCGATAGGAAGGCTGGCTGCGCGGAGGGCGACCGACGTGCAGAAGCCCAGCCCTACAAAGGAATGAGCCAAACGAAAGTGAAGTCCCGTATGTACGCCTCGAAACTCCAAACCGAAAGGTCTCCCGTGGCCAAGTGTGTCATGATAGCGGAAGCCAACACGGACGCGCCGAAGTCGTTTTGCGACGCGCCCGACGGGACGGGGCATAGGGACATGGCGCGTTCCGAAAGTTCTGCACGGGAACTTGGGAGACCTGCCGACGCGAAAGCGGCGGCAGGAGTCGGAGGGAGCCGTAGTAGCGGGGAAGCGGGTAATGACCGTGGAGCGAAGGGTTCCTGCATTGAGAGCGCCTCAAACAGGTCGGCGGGTGCCGATTCGCTTCGGAAGAAGCGCATGACGGATGAGGAGATTGCGGCCATCGCGGCGAAACACCGCATGGCGAAGTTTCCGAATCTCGCGCTGACGAGGGAGAGGCTGTCACGGAAGGCGAAAGCCGAGCCGAAGTTCCGCTTCTACACGCTCTACGGGCGTGTGATGGACATGGAGACGCTACGTTGCGCCTGGAGGTTCGTCCGCAAGGTGAAGAAAGCATCTGGCGTGGATGGGGTGGTCTGCGAGGACATCGAGCGGTGCGAGGGCGGCGCGGAAGGGTTCTTAGCCAGTATCCAAGCGGAACTCAAGGCGAAAACATACCGCGCAAGCCCGGTCAGAAGGGTCTATATCGAGAAGGCGAACGGCAAGTTGCGCCCGCTGGGCATACCCACCGTCAAGGACAGGGTGGTGCAGATGGCGGTGAAACTCGTCATAGAGCCCATCTTCGAGGCGGACTTCCACGACTGCTCGTTCGGCTTCCGCCCCAATCGGGGCGCACAGGATGCGGCCGAGCGGATAGTGGAGAAGGTGAAGGAGGGGAACGCACTCGTTTACGACGCAGACCTCTCGTCCTACTTCGACACGATTCCGCACGACAAACTCCTGTCGGCGTTGGAGATGCGCATCGCGGACGGAAGCGTGCTGAATCTGATTCGGCAATGGCTGAAAGCGTGCGCGAAAGAACCCAACGGCGTGATGGTGAAGCCCAAGGGGAAGGGGACGCCGCAGGGCGGCGTCATATCCCCGCTTCTGTCGAACATCTACCTTCACTGGTTTGAGACGATAGCCGGCCTTGCGGCGAAAGCCATGGGGCAGGCCATGTCGATAGTTCGGTACGCGGATGATTTCGTCATCCTCGCGAAGAACTGGGTGGGCGGATTTCTGCGGAAGGTGGAAAGCATACTTGAAGAGCGAATGGGGCTGACCGTGAACAGGGAGAAGACGAAACTTCTGAACCTCGACGCGGAACGCTCGTCGCTGACCTTCCTTGGCTACGAGTTCAGGAAGGTGCGTGACAGGCTTTTCGGGACAGGCAAGAGGTATCTGCACTTCGGCCCGTCCCCGAAGTCCGTCAAGCGGGTGTGCCAGGAAGTCCACAAGCATAC
>CADCOC010000237.1 GCA_902802945.1 uncultured bacterium
ACGCGAAGAACGACGTGGCGCTGCTGGAGGTGGCCGACCCGAAATGGCGCAGCCCGGTGTCGTTGTCCGTGGCGCGGGGGATCCCGCGTCTTGCAGAGGCGGTCTGGGTACTCGGCTATCCGATCCCGAAGACGCTCGGCCGCTCGATCAAGTACGGAGAGGGCGTCGTGAGCGCCCATGAGGGAATGCAGGGAGATGCGAAGGAGTTCTCCGTGACGGCGCCCATCCGCCCCGGTTCGAGCGGAGGCCCCGTGTTCGACGCCTCGGGCAAGGTGTGCGGAATCATGTCGTCCACGCTGAAGGCGCAGTTGATCTTGAAGTTGCACGGACATGTTGCGCCCGAATCGAACTTCGCGGTGAAAGTCCAATATGTCCGGGACCTTCTCAAGAAACACGGGGTGTCCTGCGATGAGGCGGAGGCGCGTCCCTTGCCCAAAGGCCGCGCGGACGCCGTGGAGGCCGCCACGAAGGCCGTGGTCTTGCTCAACAGCGCTTCGTCGGTCAATTGACGGGCAAGCCTGAAGCCAGCCGTTTTGTCCGCACAGGGGCGAGGTGTTTTGATATACTATGGGCCATGGAGAAGACAAGGCCCATACTTTACGGCGTGGCGGACTACGCGCAGATCAGGAAGAAGAACGCCTGGTTCGTGGACCGCACCGCGAAGATACGCGACCTCGAGCAGACCGCGTATGCGGTGTTTCTGCGTCCGCGCTGCCTCGGCGAGGCGGCCCTACCACTGGGACAACGGGCGTCTCGCCCGTTGCGCTCCACCGGCTCGTCCTCGTGTTCCACGGAGGCGAGTGCGTGCTGAGCGAAGAGGTTTAACGAAGAGCCCTTGAGGCAAATGAAAGGAATATATGGCAAAGCGAGGTTTGTTGACGGTAGTCGTGCTGCTTCCGATTTTGGTTGGTGCGATGGAGGTCGTGTCTCTGGATGGTCTATGGGATTTTTCGTTTGCTGAGGGCGCGGCGATTTCAGATGCGACGAACGCGTTCGCCGCCTCGGACAAGATGCCCGTTCCCTGTTGCTTCGACCTGACGCCGCGCTACTACATGAAACGCGGCACGGCGCACTATCGCCGCGAATTTGAGATCGGGCGCGATGTTCCGGGCGCGTATCTCAAGGTGAAGGGCATGGGCATTCGCGCGCGGTTCTGGTTAGACGGACGCGAAATCGGGTCGTCCAAGCTCGCGTTCTCTGAATTGGAGTTTGCGACGGGACCGCTCAAGGCGGGGCGCCACACGCTTGTCGCCGCACTCGACAACCGTCTCTTCACTGCAAGCAACGAAATGTTCCAGCCGTACTACGACTATCTCGGTTCCGGCGGATTCTACCACGGCGTGGAACTGCGTCTTCAGAATCTGGAGACGGAACTCGACCGCCTCTACGTGCGCAACCGCGACTACAAGACGGGAAAGGTTGAAATCGCGCTGAGGATGCGGCGTGCGGCTGATGGTTCGGACGTGTTGCCGGACACGGTGGAGGCACAGGTTTCGTTCGACGGCGCGGCGGCGAAGACGGTGCGCTTCGAGAAGGGACGCGCCACGCTGAACGTGCCGGGGTTCAAGTTGTGGAGTCCGTCCGCGCCGAACCTCCACCGCGTGCGCGTGTCGGTTCCCGGCAGGGGTTCGGTGGATGCGCGCTTCGGCGTGCGCGAGTTCAAGTGCGCGAAGGGGAAGTTCTGGCTTAACGGAGAGTCGGTGTTCCTCAAGGGCGTGAACCGACACGATTCCGACGCTGCGGACGGCTATGCGACATCCCGTCAGTCGATGTGGCGCGACCTGATGCTCATCAAGGGGCTGGGGGCGAACTTCGTTCGCACGTCGCACTACACGCCAAGCGAGGAATTCCTCGATCTCTGCGACGAGGCGGGCGTTCTCGTGTGGGAGGAGACGCTGGGCTGGCAGAACAAGGCGGACCAGATGTCCAATCCAGAATACATCGCGCTGTCGCTTGAACAAGCACGGCTCATGGCGCGGAAGTCGATCAACCATCCGTCCGTCGTCATCGACGCGTTCCTCAACGAGTTCAACTCGCGGACGAAGGAGGGCCGTGCGCTCGCGAACCTCCTGGTCGATGCGCTCCATGCCGAGGATACGGGGCGTCCCGTCTCGTACGCCACCAGCCGCTACGACAAGGAAATCGCGAACGAGCGGACGGACTTCATCGCCTACAACCTCTATCCGTCCTGGCACCAGGACATCGGCACGGCCACGACGCCGGAGAGCCTTTCGCAGACCGTGCGCGAACGACTCGGCGCCGTGGCGCGGGTTTTCCGCGAACGGCACGGCCCCGACAAGCCGATCATGATCGGCGAGACGGGATGCTATTCGCTGTACGGCTGCCACGATCCGGCGGGCGCGCAGTGGAGCGAGGAGTTCCAGGCCGAATACCTTGGCAACTCGGTGGACTTCGCCATAAAGGACAAGATCGTGCAGGGCGTGGCCGTGTGGCAGTTCTGTGATTCGCGCACATGGTTCCGCGGCGGGGCGGACATCCGCATGCGTCCCCTCGGCCAGAACAAGGCCGGAATCTTCGACATCTACCGCCGAGAGAAACTGGCGGCGAAGAAGGTGCGAGAGCTTTTCACGGCAAAATAAACAGAAAAGGAGATAATGATGAAACAAGCAATAGTAATAACAACGGCGCTTCTCTGCGGCATTTGCGCGGCAGATATTGTGCAGGACTTCCGCGTGCCGCAGGGCGCGGTGCGGGAAAACACCGGGCCGCTCTTCTGGTTACACGGCACGGAAACCGAGGCGCGGCTCCGGGAGATGGTCGGGCGCGTGGCAGAAAGCGGACAGGGCATCCTCACGATCGAGTCGCGTCCGCACATCGACTGGATGCGCGCGGGCTGGTGGCGCGACGTGGATATCGTCCTCGACGAGTGCAAGAAGCGCGGCGTGAAGATGATGGTGTTCGACGACTACTGGTGGCCGAGCCAGGGGATGGGCGGCAAGTACCCCATCCCGGAGAAGTACCAGTGCCGCGACATCAAGGCCGCTGTCTTCGCGAAAGGTGCCGCGCCCGACAAGGTGGAGAATGAAATCTGCCGCGTCATTGCGACCGAGACGAAGAAGGGCTTCTTCAGGTTGGGCCCGGACGGCGACAAGACGATCGTGTATTCCTGGCACGTGCCGCCGAAGGGACGTGTGCAGGGACTCGGCGGCTCGCAGGGACGTTTCGCGTATGTGAACGGTCTGGACGAGGAGGCTGTCGATTGGTTCCTCGCCAACTTCTACCAGCCGTACTACGACCGCTACCGGTCTTCCTTCGAGGACGGCACGATCCCCGGCTTCTTCTTCGACGAGCCCGAGACGATGGGCGTGTGGGGGCCTGCGCTCGAAAGGGAGCTGGCGACGCGCGGCGAGAATGTCGGCGAGTTGCTGACAGCGTTC
>CADCOC010000238.1 GCA_902802945.1 uncultured bacterium
AGAAAGGACATGATAGCAAATCGCGCCTGAAATTGGGACTATGCCGTTAGGCTGTCTCCAGTTTCAGGCGCACTTGTTTTCGGATTCCACCCAAGAGGCTGAAAATGTGTATTTGAGGTTACTCCCCCTTGACGCGGGCGGGGAAGGGGTGGTATACTAACGGCGATTAAATAACCAGCCAGTTAGTAACTCGTCAGTCAGAAAGGTGCGCAGAGATGGATTTCTTTGGACGCGAGAATTGGCACATTCCATCGGGCGGCTCTCCCTTGGAGACATGTGATTAGGGCTATTGCATTTGGAGGGAGAACCATGAGAGTTGCGGACACGAGAGTGAGTCTCATACTTGCGCTGAAGAACGACAAGAACAGCGCGCGGTGGGAGGAGTTCGTGAACCAGTACTACGACTACCTGCACTATGCGGCCCATCAGGTCGACAGCGAGACAGGGCGGTTTCGGTTCGTTCCTGACGGGGTCGATCCGGACGACGCCGTCGAGCAGACGTTCTGGCAGCTGAAGAACATCATCCTGCCGGACGTCCCGCAGTTCGACGTGGACTTCACGGAGAGCCAGCTGGAGAAGAAGGCCCGGCATGGACTCAAGTGGAAGATCTTCGAGCTCGAAAAAGGGAAGAAGTTCAGGAACTATCTGCTGTCCGTCCTGAAGAACGTGGCGCGCAGCCTCTACAATGCGCGGAAGGACGATCGGCTCGTCTTCGTTGAAAACGAGAAGCTTGAGGGCGGACATGGTGGGCCGGACGATCCCGTCGAGACTGCGGACATCCAGTACGAGGGTTGCGGAGAATTTGAGGATTTGCGGCAGACGTGGGATGAGGACATCGAGGCGTTCGAACGCGGCGAGGCAGAGGATCCTGGACTGGAAGAGTCCGAAAACGAGTCGCAAGTCAAGTGGCTGGCGGCGCAGTACGCCATCGAGGTCGTGATGTCCGATCCGCGCATCGAAAGGCAGACGAAGGCGATATACGAGCAGCTCATCCACCATGCGCAGAACGGACACCACGGCGATGGCACGATCGAGGTGATCGCGGCGCGCTTCAAGGCTTCGCCCGCTGCAATCTACAAGCACCAGCAGCGGATGGAGGGCCGTCTCCAAAGGCACTACAGGTCGTTTCTGAAGGCCAGGGAGGACGGGGAATGAGCGCGGAGGCAGACGATGTTCTCGGACAGATCGCCAAGGGCGGCTTCTATGTTCCGACCGTAGCGGATTCCGGTCTTTCGGGCGTGGTCGTCGGCGAGGTCGAGTTGGTGCGGCTCATGGCGAGCGGTGCGACGTCGAACGTCTGGGAGGGGCGGCATCGGACGGCGGGTATTCCGGTGGCGGTCAAGATCGCCTGCCGCAGTGGGGACGCCGCGCTGAACGCGCGCTTCGCGCACGAGGCTGAGATGCTTGAGAAGGTGCTTTCGCCGGAGGGGCCGTTTCCGGCCTTCTACGGCCACGGCGAACACGAGGGGCGTCCGTATCTCGTCATGGAACTGCTTGAGCCGTTCGACGTGCCGGGCGAGAGCAATGCGTTCGGCGACTTCTTCCTTGAGGCCCTTGACGCGGTCGAGGCACTGCATCAGAGAGGCTATATCCATCAGGACCTGAAGCCCACCAATATGATGCGCCGTCGGTCGGACGGCAGGATCGTGCTGATCGACTTCGGCCAAGCGCACAAAATCGAGGAGGGGCGTCTGCCGCTGCGGATGGATTCGCTGACGCTTGATTCGTCGGGATGCAGGATGGCGACGGGAACGGCAGGCTACTGCGCGCCCGAACAGCTGGACGCGGAACGGACGGCGTTCCTGCCCGCGACAGACGTCTATGCCCTTGGAATGATGGTACGGAACTTCTGCGGACGGCGATCAGAATGGAGAACCATCGGGAGCGATGCGACAGATCCGGATCTACGGCGGCGCGTCCCGGACATCGCGACGTTGAGAAGATTGGTGCGAAGCAAGGCGTTTAGGAATCGACGAAACGCCACGCAAGACCTTTTGCACGACATCGAGGCTAGGCGATCTCGTAGAATGGGAGAGATGCACGTCGGCTGGGAGAGGCTGGTGTCGATCACGCTGTCCCAAAGACGCCGCGCGGCGGGGGTGAGGCGTCTGTCGGAGGAACCCGTCCTGACGATGGAGGAGCTAGGCGGTCGGCTGCCCGGCATGGGAATCGGGGCGCGCGAGTTCGGCCCGGTGCGCATTGGGCTTATCACGGGGTTACGTTGCATCGTTGACGAAAAAATACATTTCACGGATTCGGCCGTGGTCAGGGTTTACGGTTCTGGTGTGCTGGATATGGATGTTTCGGCAGAAGGGGAGGTCGTGTTCGTGATCAGCGGCGAATGCACGGTAATCAACCGGTCCACGCGGCAGACGGGCATCGACTATTTCGTCAACAATGGTGCGCTGCTCTGCTTTCCACAGATTCCGGAAGAGGAAAGTAGAGAGCTCCGCAGGCACGTCCACCTGGCGTCCTTTGACGGGGCGTTCGTCCAGTACGGAGCCGGGACGTCCCGGGACGAGATCAACGAGCGCTACCGCCGGGAATGGGAGGCGGCGTTCGCGGTCGGGGATTCCGAGGCCCTTTCGCTCCTGAAGGACACGCGTCTCGCGAGGCCGGACGACTGCGTACCGGTCGTCTTGAGAAGATGAGGGGCCGCTCCCGTTGGTGGTCTCAACCCCCGTCTGGTCTCAGGTCTCATGTCTCGCGTCCCCGCGCCTGTCTCTGCCTCGCTATCAGCGGGCTAAGCCTAAAATCCTCACTTCACATACCCCACGTCCTGTTATATCTCACGCAGAGGCGCAGAGAGCGCGGAGTTTTAGAGGATATCTAGTTTGATTTAGTCTTTGCCTCTTTTCTCCAATTGGGTGAAACAGATTCTTTGATTTCTTCTCTTCATAACTTTCATTCTTCTTTGATGCTTGGAACTTTCTCTGCGCTCTCCGCCTCTCTGCACCTCTGCGTGAGACTTTCTACCGAGGATTTTAGGGTGAACAATATTTTTCTTGTAGCGTTTTTTCATGTCCAAAATCGCGGGGCTGGGACAATATGTGTGTCAAGGAAAGGAAAAACTACTATGGCAAGGTTCAAACAGGTTCCCCAACATTATCTCCTGGGCAAGCTCATGGAGTACTGGCGCAATATGGTCCGGAACTACAACGGGGATGTGCGCGACAGCGACTTTTTCGACATCATCGGTAGCCGCTGTCCGCATGAGAAGGCGCTGAAACTCATTAAGGGCGTCTATTCGCGGGACGAACTCAAGGAAATGGAGACGGCGCGTTCCCACTTGTATCGGCTCAACCTCTCGGACGGCCTTGAAAGTATCTTCGAGGCGCTCTGGAACCACAAGGGTACCCGTGCCAAGTGCAGTCAAGGACATCGGCAGGCGCACGGGGCGTCCGGAGCCCATTGAGGGACGCTTTTCCGAAATCACGCGGCTGCTCAAGCTTTCCGACCTTGAGAAGGAGATTCTGATTCTGTCGTACGTCAAGGCCCGGACGTGCTTTGACTGGCCCGTTCGGATTGACGACCACGAGAAGCCCCTCTACTATGCAATGGCGCTCGACCGCTCCTATGCGGAGGTTTCCACGACCATGACGGCAAATGGCAGACTCCGCAAATTCGGTCTCCTCGACGATGACTGGGATTTCAACTGGCGCGTCCTCGACGGCTACATGGACGGTTCTGATTCGGAAGCGCTCGAACGCCGTTTCTACAGGAAGTGCGAGGAGGAGGACGTGCTCCCCTGGAAGTTCTTCGGCGACCTGGCCGCGAAGGACGGCGCCGTCATCAAGGAGATGGTCAAGGCGGCGAGGGGCAAGTGCAACATTCTCCTTTACGGCGCGCCCGGCACCGGCAAAACCAGTTTCGCCCGGACGCTTGCAAAGGAACTTGGGCTTGTCGCATTCGAGGTCCGGCAGGGCGACGAGGACGGCAAGAACATGAAGTCGGAGGCCCGCATGGTCGGCATTCAGGTCTGCAACGAGCAGGAGGACGCCGAGGAGAGCCTTATGATTGTGGACGAGGCGGACGAGCTCCTTCGCGGCCGTTCCGGCGGATTCAGCATCTTCGGTTTCCCGGTTGGCGGCGGCAAGTCCACCGAGAAGGGCGTGATGAACTCCATTCTCGACGAGATGAGGATTCCCGCCATCTGGATTTCGAACGCTGCGGCGGATTCGATGGACGAGTCCGTGCGCAGGAGGTTCGACTACTCGGTCTGCTTCGAGAAGATGAACAGCGCCCAGCGCGCGTCCATCTGGCGGAACCTCGTGAAGAAGCACAGGCTCGGAAGGCTTGTCCCCGAGGACAGAATAGAGGAGTATGCGTCGAAGTACGAGACGTCGGCCGGCGGCATTTCCATCGTGCTGGCCAACGTGAAGCGCATGGCCCCCCGTCCGGACAGGGTGGACGAACTCATCGCCACGCTCATGAAGCCGCACTGCAAGCTCATGGGCATCAAGGGCGGAAACGGGTTCCTGCCGGCGAAGGGGTATTCGCTGGACGGGCTCAACATCAAGGGCAAGCTGGGGCTCGACAAGGTCGTCGGGGCCGTCCGGAACTATCTTGACGCCGGCTTCAATGCCAGCAGCGAAGACAAGCCGCGCATGAACATCCTGATGTTCGGCCCTCCCGGAACCGGGAAGACGGAATTCGTCAAGTACCTCGGCAGGGAGCTCGACCGCAAGGTGCTCGTCGTGAAGGGGAGCGACATCCTGTCGAAGTGGGTCGGCGGTTCCGAGCAGAACATTGCAGCTGCGTTTCGCACGGCGGAGTCCGAGCGCGCCATTCTCTTCTTCGACGAGGTTGACGGGCTGGTGCAGAGCCGGAAAAACGCCACCGCTAGTTGGCAGGTGAGCCAGGTCAACGAACTCCTACAGCAGATGGAGAACTTCGACGGCGTCATGATTGCCGCGACCAATTTCTGCAAAAACCTCGACCCGGCGATTATGCGGCGCTTCACCTTCAAGCTGGAGTTCGACTACCTCGACGACGAGGGCAAGAGGACGTTCTTCGAGCGGATGTTCAGGACAACGCTTTCCGAGGACGAGCTTGCCGAGTTGAACGCGCTCCGCAACCTCGCGCCGGGCGATTTCCGCACCGTCCGCCAGGAGCAGTTCTACCTCGCGGACGCCGTCACGAACCTCGACCGCATCGCGGCGCTGAAGGAGGAGTGCGCTCTCAAGAAGGACGGGGACCAGTCTTCGAGAATCGGCTTCGCCGCCTGAGGTAGAGGCGATTTTCGGGAATGTCAGAGCGAAACCAAGCAAGAAAATGAAGTAATTTTCGCAACCCCCTTTTACTTTTTAGATTGGCTTGTCGTATAATATGAGCGTCATGGGAAATGATGGCAAGTTAAGGTAACAAGAAAGGAATTCAAAATGGAAGTTGAAGGATTGGACTGGGTGTTTCTATTGGCAGAACAGCCGCAGCTCGCCGACAAGTGTCCGTGGAATCAGCTGCCTTACGAATGTTACAAGGAATTCTGCGGCTGGGAGTATCTTCTCGAACATCAGCCGCTCTCGGTGTTGACGCTTCTCAGGAAACATCCTTCATTGGCGAAACATGTCGCATGGGACAAGTTGGATGGTATTTACTGGCAATGTCTGCTAAAAGACAGTCCGCAGTACGGGCAGCATTGCAACTGGAAGATGTTGGACGGTCGCTCGCTGTGCATTATACTGTCCAGTCGACCGGCTCTTTCCGAATATGTTGACGGTGAATGTTGGCAGAAACTGGACGGTCTGGATTGGGGCAGGCTGCTGTCCAATCAACCCCAGTTCGCCGAATTCTGCGATTGGAGGAAGTTGTCAGGCGAGAATTGGGGACTCCTTCTTGGTCATCAGCCGCAACTCGAAGAGCATCTTGACTGGGCGAGTCTGGACGACTGGGGTTGGGGCAAGTTGCTCGAGCTTCAACCGCAGTATGCCAACCGCTGCGAATGGGGCAAACTCGGCGAAACCGTCCGTCGTTTCCTGCTCCGCGTCCAGCCCGGCATCATGGGCTACATTAAAGAACCCATTGACGAGTCCGATGATGAATCCAAGATTGATTGGAGCGGATTAGGAGATGCTGTGGAAAAAGAATACCATGAACTACTTAAGAAACATGGTTTGGAACCATAACCCAAAGGAATATCAACAATAGAGGAATTGTCAAATGGCTACGCAACCCACAGAATTATGTTATAATATGCGCCACGGAGAAATGCTTCAACATCGCGGAACTGGATGGTGATTGTTCACAAATGGAAAACGGCAATGTCTGAAACGATAGACAAAGACGGAAAGCAGGTGCGCGCCGACGTGACGGCGCGCACAGGCAGACTTTTGCCGCCGCCCGTGGGGACGAGCGACTGGGCGAGATTCTCGCGCACGTCCTACTGCGTGGACAAGACGCTGATTCTGAAAGACCTCATCGACGCCGAGTCGACGGTGGTGCTATTCACGCGCCCGCGGCGCTTCGGCAAGACGACGGCGCTGGAGATGATTCGCGCGTTCTACGAGGGCGAGGCGTCGCTGTTCCACGACAAGAAGATATGGGCGGCGGGCGAGGTGTACCGCAAGGAGCAGGGTACTCATCCTGTCATCTTCCTCTCATTCAAGGACGTGAAGTGGAAGACGTTTGCTGAATCCATCAAGTTCTTGAACGCCTTGCTTGCTCCTTGCGTGGGGAAGTTTGCAAAGGCCGTCGAGGCATTGGAGCTTGAGGCGGAACGGGACCGCTTGTTGCGCGTGATGCGCGAACAAGGAGATGAATTGGATCTGGCGCAGTCGCTCGGTCTCCTCTGCAAGGCAGTACATGTCTGTACGAAGAAACTACCTGTTCTTTTGATTGACGAATATGACCAGCCGATCACATCCGCTTCAGCGAACGGGTATTACGACGAGATGTGTACCTTCATGCGCGTGTTTCTCTCGGGTGCGCTGAAGGACAACAAGCATTGCCACATCGGGATCATGACGGGCGTTCTGCGCGTGGCGAAGGAGGGCATCCTATCCGGTCTCAACAACCCCGAGGTCTGGACGGTCTTTGAACAGAAGTACTCGCAGTATTTCGGCTTTACCGAGGACGAGGTCGCGGAGATGGCGCGGTACTACGGTGCCGAGGACAAGAT
>CADCOC010000239.1 GCA_902802945.1 uncultured bacterium
GGCAAGACATGCGGAGATGAAATCAATTTGTTCGTTTCAAAAGAGGGATATTACGACTCGCACCGCAAACTCTGTTATTCGCTGATGGGCAAGGAACATGAAGTGAAAGACGGGAAATGGATGCCGTATGGGGGGATTGAACTGATGCGGTTGAGGGAAAAGCGCCATCCCGCAAACTTGCGCCAATTCGCCTTTGTTCACAGACCCGTTCCGGCAACAAATGTTTGGATTGGCGTGGATATGGATGCCGGTGACTTCGTGAAGCCTCACGGAACTGGGGTCCAGTTAGACTTTGAGGTCAATGTGGAGTGGGACGGCTTGCCGCCGCCGGACAGTCGTCATTGCACGGCATCCCTTCGTTTTCCGGGAAAGGTGTCGGGCGCGTACTATGTGAACGGTATCAAAGAAAGCGACTATAAATACGTGTATGAGGCCGTGAAGGAGGCCCCTTACCCTGAAAAGGAACTTAAAACAGTCGGCAGGGACAGTAGCGGATATGTGAAACGGCCTGATAACGTGCGGCTTGCGGTTGTGAGGTGTCGATGTGCGATGGGTGCTGATGGTAAAGTGAAATCTGCCTGTTATGGCTATATTAAGGTTTTTTATGTTGATGCGAGTTGGGATGGAATGCCAACGCTTCTACTTTCTGGCGTATTCAACCCCACCCCCAACGATACGAACCTCGAGACTAAGAGATGAAGGGGGGCATGGAATCATAAAATGTTGGCTATAAGCGCTACGCGGAGAAGGTAACCAAGTGACTATCGTGGTCCATTCGCTTGGGAACATGCTCGTGTCAGTCTCCATACAGGACTGGCAGATACCATACGAACGTTATTTCATGTTGAATGCGGCGGTGGCCGCGGAAGCGTACGATACAAGCTCGGGGGCCTCGTTAACCCACAACTGCATCACGCCGGACAACTGGGATGCGCTTCAGAATCGGCTAAGGTCCATTGAGACATGCGGCGAGAAAGTGCAATGAACAAAAACGTTTTGCGGAATTGACCGAGAGCATCAAGGAGACAGGAACAATACGTCAAATGATTGCCAATGTTCAGAAGGTCGGCAATGCGGCGCTGATGGCGTTGCCGAAGGTTGCGTTTCTTTCGTCGCGGAAGGTTGCGCCGGCTGCGGTGATGCGGTGCTACGACTGGGCGACGGGGATGAGGGGCGGCGGTCGCGGGGCGACCGCCCTACCAAGCGGTCACGCGGGACGCGTGACCCTACCGGGCGGCTCGGCGGGACGCCTCGCCCCACCGGACGGCGGTGGAACGCCGTCCCTACCATGCGTGGTTGGTGGGTTTCAGAGTGCGTTGGAGCGAGACGTGTTGAAGTTGCTGTTGCCGGATGGCGGGCCGCCGATTGTGATGGTTTTGGCGCGCGGGATGTGGCGGAGCGTGCCGGTGGAGTATCGCGAGGCGATCAACGCGGGGCGGATGCTGGTTGTGTCGCCGTTCTCGCAAGGCGTCGTCAGGGTGTCGAAGGAGACGGCGGAGAAGCGCAACGGCTGGATTCTCGATAACTGTGACGAGGCAGTCTTTGCGTCGCTCGATCCAAACGGTTCGCTCGCGCGTCTCGTTGCCGCCCGCCCGCATCTCCGCTTCCAAGTCCTTTGAAGGAAGTAAACGGCGTTACGTGTCAACGGTGACCCGCAACGGATAAGATGCCCGTTGTCCCAGTGCGCCGCCAAGATGGCGGCTTTCCCAGTTAGCGCGGCCCGTTCGGCGAGCGGCCCTACCATTAAGGCCGCGACAAACGCGGCCACTCCCGCTGCGGCTTGCGTGGGCGCTCGTTCTTCCACAACGGGCGGGACGCCGGTTGTATCGGTTTCGAGACATCTCTGATACAAAACTTAGACAAAAATTAGACATTTCTTATACTGTTGCGTTGCAACTTCCGCGCCGCGGTTTGGTATAATCTTGCGCGTCAGGACTGAAAGCGAACTATGCAGTGAAGAAAAAGACAGATCGAGATGTCGGTGCGGATGAAACCTCGGCGGTGCCAGACGTTTCTGTCCATGCGACGCCGTCGTCCGCAGGAGCGATCATCGAGCCGATGGGCGTTGATGCCATACGCTCGCGAATCCTTACGGTTCGCGGCGTCCAGGTTTTGCTTGACCGCGACCTTGCGGCGCTCTATGGGGTACCGACTAAGGTACTCAACCAAGCCGTAAAACGCAACATTGAGCGTTTCCCAGAAGAGTTCATGTTTGCGGTGAGTGGCGAAGAGATGAGGGAACTAGTCACAAATTGTGACCGGTTCAAGAACATGAAACATTCTTCTGTTCCCATGCGGGCATTTACCGAACACGGTATTATAATGCTTGCAAGTGTCCTCAGGAGCAGTGTCGCTACCATTGTTAGCGTTCGAATAACGCGTACTTTTGTTGCCATGCGCCGCACGCTGGCTACGCTTGCACCGTTGCTGTCCCGAATCGAGGCTACTGAGCGTCGCCAGCTGAAGCAAGAGGAAGCGCAGGTTCATAACGAAGAGCGCTTCAAGCTGATACTGGACGCGATGCAGGACAAGCGTTTCCCGCCGCAGAAGGTGTTCTACGACGGGCAGATATACGATGCGTTCGAGCAGATGAAGAAGTTCGTGCGCATAGCGCGTCAGGAGCTGATCGTCATCGACCCGTACTTCGCCGACTCCGTTCTGCCGCTTGTCGCGCAGAAACGGCCGGGCGTGCCGGTACTTGTGGTGAAGAACTCCCGGAACAAGCTGCTCCATGCCGTCGATGTGGCGCAGTTCAATGCCCAGTACGCCAACTCGCTGACGGTCAAAGTCTCCGACAAGTTCCACGATCGCTTCCTCGTAATCGACAATACGGTGCTCATCCACGTGGGCGCGTCGCTGAACCACCTCGGCAAGAAGTGTTTCGCCTTCTCGTCAATGGACAAGTCCAACATCCCCGACATCGTGGCGAAGATATGAGGCGCGAACTTTGCGAATGACAGTGAATTTCCAAATGATCGGCAATGCGGCGCTGATGGAACGGCCGAAAGTTGCGTTTCTGTCGTCGCGGAAGGTTGCGCCGACGGCGGTGATGCGGTGCTACGACTGGGCGACGGGGATGAGAGGCGGCGGCTCGGCGGGACGCCTCGCCCCACCGGGAGATGGCGGTCACGCGGGACGCGTGACCCTACCGTGCGTGGTTGGCGGGTTTCAGAGCGCGCTGGAGCGAGACGTGTTGAAGTTGCTGCTGTCGGATGGCGGGCCGCCGATCGTGATGGTCTTGGGGCGCGGGATGTGGCGGAGCGTGCCGGTCGAATATCGCGAGGCGATCAACGCGGGGCGGATGCTGGTTGTGTCGCCGTTCTCGCAAGGCGTCGTCAGGGTGTCGAAGGAGACGGCGGAGAAGCGCAAC
>CADCOC010000240.1:0-3344 GCA_902802945.1 uncultured bacterium
GAACGAATCCACGCTTCATAGCCTTCTACAACAGCAGCGGTCATTGTCTTTGACTTCTTCATGCCGCCTCCTTCATTGAAAATTGAAATTGGTAACTGGCAACATTTTCACACTGGCAACATTCCCTATTCGCCACGTCTGTGATCGCCGGTCTCTTTGTGCCGAAGAGATTGGCAATCTGCTCCTGAGTCAGCCACACGGTCTCGTTTTCAAGACGCACGTCCAGCCGGACGGTCTCGTTCGGCTGGTACACGACAATCTGGTTTTCGGCTGCGCTCATAATGATTTCTTGTGTGGGGATAGTATAGCATAAATCAGCGACTTTGGGCCATGGCATTTTCGGCATAGGACGGGTTGGCAGCCCGTTCTACGGGATGGGGTGAAACGCAGCCTTCTTGATGCGGCGGATGTCGGTGGGGTCGAGTTTCGTGAACGCAAAACACTTGGCGCCGAGGTCTTTGAGCGACGCGCCGATGAGGTAGAGTTCCTTGTCGTCGATGATGAGGAAGCGATCGTGGAAGGTTTCGTTGTAGCGGACGGCGAGTTTTGGGTACTGGGCGTTGAAGGTCGCGACGTCGGCGGGGGAAATCTTATGATGGGGCACGTGCTTCTTGTCGTAGTGCTCCGAGGTGAAGATCGTGAGCCGCACGCCTTCCCGTTTCTTTTTGAAGAGGTCGAGTACCTCTGTGTTCGCCCAGTTATCGATGAGTATGAGGGACCGCTTCGCTCGAGAGACGAGCGACAACACCAGCGCCCGCGCATCCCAGAACTGCCCGTTGTAGAACACGCCCTGCAACGGCGGTGTCTGCGTCTGCACGAAGAAATCGACCTTGTCCTTTAGCTCATCAATGTCTTTTTCATGCGATAAAAGACGCCGATCTATCGCGGCAAATTGTGCCGCGAGTGCCGCTCCGGCAAACATCCGTTCTTTGATTATCTGGGTTGCCCATTGGCGGAAGCGAACACCGACAATTGAATTAACCCTATAACCTATTGATATGATGGCGTCCAGATTGTAATAGAGGAATTTACGCGTAACACTTCGATTGCCCTCTTTTTGAACTTCCAAGGATTCCTTGGAAGTTGCCGCCTTCTCCAACTCACCACATGCGTATATGTTCTTCAGATGAAGCCGGACGTTCTCGAGTGAACACGAAAACAACTCGGCTATCTGCGCTTGCAGCAGCCAGACTGTTTCGCCGTCAAAGCGGACATCTATCTTCATCACGCCATTCGGCTGATAGACGACAATCTGGTTTTCAGCGGGCTCAGTGTGCGCAATGGTGGCACTTCCGTCGGACGGCTCTGCCTTGCTCATGGGGACGTTCCTTTCCTATTTGTCCTGACCCCAAAATCTTACCACATCCATCTGATTTGCGGAACCCGGTAAACTGTAAAAAATTTGTAACGAAATGCATACAAAAGTCTCTCGCCGTTTCGGGGGATGGCGGGCGGCTCGGCGGGACGCCTCGCCCCACCGCGGGAAGCGACCAGTATCGCTTCCCCGAAAGGCCGCGACAAGCGCGGCCACTCCCGCCGCCAGAAATGCGGCTGATGAACGGGCTGATAGCCCGCATGGTTTGTATTTGATGTTCTGTCCACGTCCCCTGTTCAAGGTCACACTTTGTGATCTTGAATAGGTCTGGTCAGAATACACCTTGGTAACAGCAGCGGTGACGCTTCTCCTGAGACAATCTGGTTCTGTGCATCGGATTCTGCCATGGCCATTGTTGAAACCTCATTTTCCACTATTTGATCTCCTCGCTTTCTTCAGCCCTGTCTCGCCATTTCTTTAACAACTTTTCATAATGAGCGCAGGTGGCTTCGTGCAATTGTTCCAGGCGTGTCCGCGCGCCACGTTCGTCGTATACAAACGGCATGACCGCATCAAGCGACACAATGCGCGCCCGCACGCTCTCCGGGTGCTTGCTATCTCTGATGATCGGAATGTTCGTGCCTGGTCGCGCAGAGATGTTGATCAGGAATGCAAGCGCCCTTGGGTTGCCAATCGTGATGCCCACCATCTTCTGCTCACGCACGCACTGCTCTTCAGAAACAATCATCAGCAAATCCGTGAAATCGCAGAACACCGTACGCTCATGATTGATCCAGTCGACACCTTGGTCGGCAGGAATGTGGCAGTGCCTTTTCGACTTCTTGTCGTAGTTGGACAACGTTGGATCATCGTAGTTCCAGAAGACTTCAATCTTTCCATTCGTGGCAATTATCCTGCCGCCGTCTTTCGGATCTTCGCCCTGAAAGATGACCGTACCGTTCAACTTGATTTTCTTTGGCAAAAGGAAATGACTGTTGATGTACCTGATCCAGCCGATGTAGCCGTAGAACTTCTCATCGCCTTTCCACCGTATGGATCTCCAGTCATTCCCAACCACCCATTGGCACCAGATACTTGGCATATCCTCTTCGTCATGCCGCGAGAACGCCAAATCCTCAAGCTTGTAGTATGTGTCCTCGTCCAGCGATTTGCTCAAGGTAAACTCGCCGTCGAATTCCGTATTGTATCCCATAACCGCATCCTCCTATTGTTACTTCAACCCTGCGCTTTCTGACCGGCGCGTTTGATTCGCTTGACCGTATGCTTGAGCTTTCCGATGAGGAAGTTCAACTCCAGCGAGGACTCGGTCTCCACGGTCTCAAGGTCTGGCATGACGATGTCAGACAACGTTTCGCCGAAATGACGCATCTTCTCCGCCTGCTCCTGTCCCTTCGGCGCGTTGTGCAGCTCCACGAGTTCACGCTTCAGCGTGCGCACCTTGGCGAACGTCTCGATGATGGCGAACGTGGCTTCCGTCGCGCGCCGGCTTTTCAGAACGGTCGCAAGCATGTAAAGCCCCTTTTCCGTAAAGGCCTTGTAATTGTATTTCGAGTATCGACCCTTCCCGCAGCCGTCATGTTCTAAGGACGAAATTTTCGACCTTAGAACACTTGACTCAGCACGGTCAAGTTCGAACATGTAGTCCGAGGGGAATTTCTCGGGGTTGTTGCGAACGGCCTCGTTCACGCGCTTCGTCGCGACCCCGTACAGTTTCGCGACATCCGCGTCAACGATGACCGGCTGGCCACGGACGCTGACGATTAGTTTCTCGACTTCGCTATATGCGATAGGCGTTGCCGTAGGCGAAACCTTTCCGCCCGCGATCACTTCTTTTTCACTCTTCTTCATAACCGATTCCTTCCCCCGCTGTGCGGGAGGTGTTGTTTACACGACTGTTAATCGACGGCAAACGCCGCCGATGGCAGTCTGGAATCGGCTCTGCCAGCCATCCACCGAAGTGGCATCCGCGTTTTTCAGCGGTGTATCTCGCTACCCGGCCCAAGAGGAT
>CADCOC010000240.1:3361-7208 GCA_902802945.1 uncultured bacterium
TGCACTCCAGGCATGGGTCCCGTCCGGACGGCTTTCGCTGTATAGCCCCACCGAGGGCATCAATTCCCGAAAGCGCCGATAGTTTAGCACACCTCTCGCTGCGGCACAAGGGGCAATGTCTGAAAAAGCGAAGCCCCTGTTCGGGGAAGCGGCGCTCACGCCGCTTCGGCCGGTGGTGGGCGGCTCGGCGGGACGCCTCGCCCCACCATGGGAAGCGACAAGCGCGGCCCCTCCCGCCGCCTGGAAGACGGCTTCCCCAGTCAGTGTGCCGCCTGGAAGGCCGGCTTTCCCAGTCAGGCTGACTGGGAGAGCCGCCATCTTGGCGGCGGGAGGTACCGAGGAACGGGCTGGCAGCCCGTTCTACGGGGCAGGGTGAAACGCCGTCTTTTTAATGCGGCGGATGTCGGCGGGGTCGAGTTTCGTGAAGGCAAAGCACTTGGAGCCAAGGTCTTTCAGCGATGCGCCGATGAGATAAAGCTCCTTGTCGTCGATGATGAGGAAGCGGTCGTGGAAGGTTTCGTTGTAGCGCACGGCGAGTTTCGGGTACTGGGCGTTGAAGGTCGTGACGTCGGCGGGGGAAATCTTATGATGGGGCACGTGCTTCTTGTCGTAGTGCTCCGATGTAAAGATCGTGAGCCGCACGCCTTCCCGTTTCTTTTTGAAGAGGTCAAGCACCTCCGTGTTCGCCCAGTTATCGATGAGTATCAGCGACCGCTTCGCGCGCGAGACGAGCGACAGCACCAGCGCCCGCGCATCCCAGAACTGTCCGTTGTAGAACACGCCCTGGACGGACTCTCGCTTTGCGTCAAGTTCGGAGAAGATTTTCTGAAACCGCTCTTCATTCTTAGACTGATCGGCGATTTGCCGTCTTTCAACTGTTTCAATACGTTTGAACACCTCGGCATTAGCAGTTATGAAGCGTCGCATGGAAACAAATGTATCGATTATGGCGACGGAAACTCTCACCGCGATTTCACTCTTGAGAAGAGCCGCGAGCATTGTCACGCCATGCTCGGTAAAGACAAATGGGCACTTACGAAAGCCCATGCGGACGGTTGACTCCGGCAAATTGGATATCACAATCTGTGATTTCCATTTCTGAAATTCCTCCTCGGAAAGTTGAAACATGAAACGATCGGGAAAACGTTCCGTGTTGCGCTTGACCGCTTGGTTTAACGCCCCTGTGGTAACTCCATAAAGACTCGCCAAATCGCGGTCGGCTATCACCTGAACACCGCGAATCGTGAATATGCGAGATTTTATGAAATCGTTGTCAGGAAGCGCCATGAGTGCGTTTATGTCCTCTTGCTGGTGGTTCTTGCTTCCTCGTTGCGCTTTCAGGATCGTATTTGCCCATTGCTGGAATCTGGTGCCGATTGCGGATTTCACCCGATAGCCAACAGAGATAATGACATCAAGGTTATAGTAAGTGACCTTACGTCTTACTTGCCGCGAACCTTCCATGCGAACTACCGAGAAATCCTCGGTTGTTGATTCGCGTGCCAATTCTCCAACGGCATAGATATTCTTCAAATGTAAACCTATGTTGTCCGAGCTACATCCAAACAAAGTCGCCATCTGACTTTGCGTCAGCCACACCGTCTCGTTTTCAAAACGAACGTCAAGCCGGACGGTCTCGTTCGGCTGATAGACGACAATCTTGATCAAAATCGGACGTGAGGTAGAATCCACGACCGAAATCAAGCGACCTTACGCTGGGCAGCAGTTCAGGCGCAGGCACTTCGATGTTGCTTCCGCGGTACAGGTTCATTACAGATTCTCCATATACTGAATAGTATAGCAAACTTCCCTGTCGCTGTGCTAAAAACCCTATTTTGCATTTTGCAATTTAGGTGCGGGCTGTGATATTACGCTGCGGAACGAGGTGGGGGATGTTTTAGATTTCGCTTTTGTTTTTAGCCGTGCAGAACATGTAGAACGTGTAGATCATGCTGCCGCATTGTGAACGGTTTGCGGCAATAAACATCCCTTTTGCCAGAATTGGCCGTTCCGCACCGTAATATCACGGCGCGGAACGGGTGGATGTGGCGGCGGCACTTACTGGGAACACCGCCATCTTGGCGGCGGAAAGGTGGGGCGAGCCGTCCTCGGCGAGCCACCCTATCCTACTCCTTAGGAGAAGAGCGCGGCCACTTCCAGCGGGAGGCACCGCATGATCAGGCACCCGCCTTCTTGCGGATTTCCTTGATGATCGGCGCGACAGCGAACTGCGGACGCTCGAAGCACGAGTACAGCTTCTTCTGGTCGTCGGGATTCGTGAAGACGTGCTTCACGGGATCCCAGCCGATCGTGCGGCCGATGTTGTTCATCGCGTGGTAGCCGAGGATGCAGGAGATGGTGGAGACGTTCGCCTCTTCCACGGTGATGTGCGTGTCCTTGCGCTCGCGCATGCCCTCGAACCACACACGGTGATGGCTCTTGTGGGGGTTGCGCACGGCGTGCTTTTCGGGATCGCCGGCGATGAGTTCCTTCTTGTTTGCCTCGAGCGCGCGCCAGAATGTGGCCTTTGCCTTGTAGGCGGTGTCGATGCGGCTGCCCGCGCCGACCGCCGCCGAACCACGGCTCGTCCAAATCCAGTCGCCGTTCGCGCCGGTGAAGCGCACGCCCCATCCGCTGTTGGAGCGAAGCCCCTTCGGAAGGTCGGAGTGCTTCCGCGACGCGCAGTGCAGGTCCACGCCGTTCGCGTACTTGTAGAGGATGTGGTATTCGTGGTGGACGTTGAACATGCGCCCGGTGAGGAAGTTGGCTCCATGTGGTGCGATCCCCAGCCGCCGATGTTGCCGGTACAGTAGTCCTGTATCTGGAGCCAGCCGACGTTCCGGGCCTGTAGGAGGATCTTCGCATACGGCTTGCCGTTCGTGTCAACGGGACGCCAGTGCGTGCGGAGCTGTGAATAGCGCACGTCGTCGCGCGCCGGGCCGAGCCACATGTTGAAATCAAAGTCGCGCGGGTCGGGCGTGCGCTCGATGGACGGCACGTCCCATTCCTTGTCGGGATCGTTGAGCGGCAGCTCCACGTCGATGCGCTTCAGCGTGCCGAGGCGTCCGCTCATCACGCACTCCACGCCCTGGCGGAAACTGTGCTGTCCACGCTGTTGCGTGCCGATGTGAAACACGCGCTTCATCTTGCGGACCGCCTCGACGATCGCCTCGCTCTCCTCAACGGAGAAGGCCATCGGCTTCTGCACATAGACGTCCTTGCCCTTGTAGCAGGCCTCCACGACCATGCGCGCGTGCCAGTGGTCCGGAGTGCAGACCATCACGCCGTCGATGCCGGGGTCATCCAGCACCTTACGGTAGTCCATCTCGAGCTTGAGGTGGTCCATCTTGCGCCCGTAGCGGTTTTCGGCGAGCTGCTTCATGTTGGCGAGGCGCACGGAGTCAACGTCGCAGATGGTGGTGAGCATCGCGAGGTCCTGGTTGGCGGCGAGTCCGCCGATGTCCATCGAGGTGCCGACACGACCTAGACCGATGATCGCAATCTGGAGCTTGTTGCTGGGGGCGTCCGCGCCAAGCACGCGGGCGGGGACGATTACGGGCGCCGCGCCGGCCGCGATCACGCCTTTGAGAAATCCTCTTCTGCTGGTTTTGGCATTCATTGTTTTTCTCTTGTTTATTGTTTCAATTCTTTCGCCACTTCCAGGACATAGTGGAAATCGCGCTTCTCGCCCTTCGCCATTTCAAGCGTCGTGTTGAACATTTCCGGGAAGGCGATGAAGTAGAAGCCTGCGCCCTTGTACGTCTGCGGCTGGTGGAGCGTGTAGTTGGCGGTGGGGCGGTCGGCGATGAAGGAGAGGCGCGTCGTGTCGCCGGTCCGCTTCGACTTC
>CADCOC010000241.1 GCA_902802945.1 uncultured bacterium
TTTCCTTGCTCCTCTGGGAGCAACTGGAAAACCTCGCCGTCCGCGGGCGCAACAGGCACGACCGCCGCCCGGCCTGACAACGACGAGCCTACCGTCAGCGCGACAACAACAAGAAACGCGAAACGAGCTATGGAATGCTTTCCCATACGTCAATTATTCCTCTTTTAGATAGCCTTCAATGACACAAGCCGCGTTCGGTTCGCGCCAGGAGGCGGGTTTCGCAACGCGGTACGAAAAGGCACCTTTCATGCGGGCGAGAAGCGTCCGCCCCGTCTCCACGGTGAACGGCGCAGGGCCGATTTCCTTGCCCGCCTCGTCGAGCGCGGTCACGGACGCCGCCGCATACGGCAGCATGAAGAAACTTCCCTTACAGAGAAATACCTCGTCCGTACCATCGCTGTTCAGGAGACGGTACATTCTTCCGTTCGTGCCGCCGAAGGGTGTGACGGCGCGTGTATCGTATGCGTTTAAGTACGCGTAATCCGGCGCGACTGAAAGATCGAGCCTTCCGCCGCCCTTCCACGTTGCGCCCGACACTACGCACGCCGAGCCGTCGCCAGAATTCGCAAAGAATCCGTTCGGCGGCAACACGAGCCATCTGCCGTTCCTCTTGAACAACATAGGACAGTCGGTGGCGCCGTTGGCCGCAGTCTGCGTGCCATCCGCGTATTTCACCGCCACCTGTGAGCGTCGGTAGATGCCCGAGGCGACGGCGGCGGAAGTATCGAGCAGGTTCCCGTCGGCGTCCGCATAGCGGATTTCCTTCGCGTCCGCCTTGCAGTAATGGCGGCCCGTACCGAGAAGCATGAAGTAGCTCTGGTCCTCGTCCTCGGAATTACCCTTCATGAAGAATCCCTGATGCCCGAACGCGACCGTGGCGGCGAGGAATCGGTCGCGCCACGCGATGCGACTGGGTGCCTTGTAGGTCTTCGGATAGAACATCGCGGGGTAGCCCATGCCGAAGTTGTTGCAGAGCGGATGGAGACGCAACACGTCGAAATCGACGAGCCAGGGTTCCTCGAAGAGACGTGCCTTCTGGTCCTGCGCGTAGTTGCCGTCCACAAGCCCGCAGTAGAGGTACTGGCTCTGCCCTTCCGAATAGACGGGCCCGTTCAACACCCTGCGCTCGAAGTCGAGGAGTTCGCCAAAAGAGTAGAACGTAGCGGCAAACGTCCCCGCGCCTGGCACGCGCGCATCGTAGTCCGTGCGCTGCCACGGCGTCGTGCAGGTGTGGACGTCGCAGTAGGCGGTGTTGAAGTGGAACTTGCGCTGGAGTTCCGTCCAGATTTCCTCGCACGCCTCGTTGATCCACGCGGGTTTAGGGGCGTAGCAACGGTTCCACGCCGTCAGGAAGTCAAGCGTGCGCAGACGCGTCACGCGGTCCGCGCTCCAGTATCCGTTGACGGGGGCGAAGTCGGTATAGTTGTTGTAGGGGCCATACATGTAGCCGAGCTCGTCGATCATGAAGCGCGTGAAATCGCGCATGCCCTCGTCGCCGCCCTTGCCCGGCGCGGGACGCGTGCGGAACGTGAAGCTCTCGTTCTGGTCGCGCATGCATGTCTCGTGGTCGTTCACGATGAGGTGCTTGATGCCGCGCCGACGGCGTTCACGCCAAAACGCCTTGTCCTTCTCGCGGTTGTTGGCGTGCATGACCGACCACTGCCGCTCCGCCGTCACGGCACGCCAGGGCGATGGCGGGTTGGGGATGTTAGGCAGGACCTCCGCGAAGTTCGTGGAGACCGACCACACGAACCGCTCGAACACGGGATTGCGCGCACCGTCGGTTTTCGGAAGATACTTCACCCCGCCGTTCAAGGCGACCGGCACGGGATGGTTCGTGGGAAACACCCACGAGGCGTTCGACTGCGTCCAGTCAACGGACGCGAGCAGGAAGAGCCGCCCGTCGCCCTCCCCCGCCGTGACGACGCACGGACGCCGGTACACGCCGTCGCCGTTTCCGCCGCACGTGTAGTAGGGAACGGGCGTGAACACCACCTCATCCGGATTTTCCATGCACCCGAAACGCACCTCCTCCACGCCCGCCGGCGCCTCGACGTCCGCGACAAGAGAATTGGCGATGCGGTGGAACTTCACCTTCGAGCCCTTCGCTGCCGCCGCAGGGAACAACCCGCCGCCCTTCGCGAATTGAATCCATCCGCCGCCATGACGGCGCACGGCGAGATCGTCCCACTTCGTCTGATCCTTCGGTAGCCTGAATTCGATACTGGCATCCTCCGCCACGATCGGAATGATCGTCGTCTCGACGTTGGGGAACGGCAGACGCCCCTCGCCCGTGTTCAGTCCCTGCGGTTCGTTGGGGAATATCTGCACGCCGCGCTTGCGACGCGGCTTGAACGAAAGAGGATTGAACTCCTCCTTGTACACGGCGAGGCTCGTCAGTTCCAGCCACCGCCCACCCATTTCGTTTCCGCCGCGTAGGGTGAAACCTGTGAACTTGCCACCCTTTGCGATGCGTGCGGCGAAATGCGGCGCAAGGCGACGCTGTACGAGATGCCAGTTCCAATGGTTGAACTTGTGAAGGAACACCGAGAACGGCTTTCCTGCGGAATCGAGGAAGTCAGCGGCTATGGAGAGCCGATCCTCCCACGGCACTTCGCGGAAGTGGTAGTAGGTATGGTTGCCCCAGATCCAGACACTCACGGTATCGGAACCTGGCGGAATCGGAACCGGCGCGGGTGCCTTCAACTTGATGACGCCCTTCTTGCCGGGAATCTTGTAGGCGAGATGCGCCACGCCGTCGCCGAAGAGGACGCGCTCGCAGGCGGTCGTGAACACAGCCGTAGCGCCCGTCGCCTCGCACGTCCAACCGTCGGCCGAGACGAGCGGCAACAGCACCGGCCGGTCATCGGCTGTCCGGTTGGCCCAGTCGAATTCATACGGACGCGTCCCGGCCGGGCTCGGCAATACCACTGCCGCCGCTACGCAGATCGCCGCTGCGATCGTCATTAATTTGTCGCCCTTCATTTGGTGTTGTCACTTTTCTTTTGATGCTGCCGTTGAACAACTAGTCTAGACTTGTAGCGTGTCCTAGTGTATCTCGACCTCCTCGATGGAGGCGAGCTTGTTGGGGGAGATGTCGTCAATCTCAATCAAGACGTACCGCGTACGGGCGGGGAGCGCGGGCGAGACGCGCCACTTCGCCGGCGGTTTCTTCCACGCGCGGAACCAGCGGATCTTGCACTCCCTCACTTCGCGTTCCTCACCGAGGTCGATTTCCACCCACGGCTTCTTGTCGCCTGGAAGGGACTCCCACCGCGTGAGCGGCGAGCCGTCGAGGACGAACTGCGCCGGACGCCTGTCC
>CADCOC010000242.1 GCA_902802945.1 uncultured bacterium
AGCACGGCACAGCCCGGTTCGTGGGTATGCGTGCAGTTGCCGAAGCGACAGCCGTCGGAGGTGCGGAATATCTCGCGGAAGTAGTGCGACACCTCCTCGCGCTCCATGTCGAAAGTGCCGAAGCCCTTGATGCCCGGCGTGTCGATGAGCGAGCCTCCTTCCGGCAGGAAGAACATCTGCGAGAAGGTGGTGGTGTGCATGCCCATGTCGTGTACGGGACTGAGTGCCGCGGTCTTGGCATCGGCATCGGGCACGAGGAGGTTGAGCAACGTGCTCTTCCCCACCCCGCTGTTGCCGCTGAGCAAGGTCGTCCGGCCTTGAAGTTCGGCCCGCAACTCGGCGATGCCCGTCCCCTTCTCGGCAGAGCAGGAGAGGCAGATATAGCCTATGCCACGATAGAGCGAGAGGAGGGAATTGAGCCGCTTCTGCTCGTCGGAGTCGTAGAGGTCTTCCTTGTTGAAGACCAGCAGCACGGGCACGCGGTAAGCCTCAGCGCTGGCCAGGAATCGGTCGATGAAGGTGGTGCTCGTCTCCGGGTGGGCAATGGTGACAATCAGCGCGGCAAGATCGACGTTGGCGGCAATAATGTGGCTCTGCTTCGAGAGGTTCGAAGCGCGGCGGATGATGTAGTTGCGGCGGTCGTCGATGTCGTCAATCAGAGCAGTCGGCCATTGACCATTGACCATTGACCATTGACTATTGACCATTGACCATTGACCATTGACCATTGGGGCGTCGGGGCTTTGCGAGGGAGGCTGGCCGTTGGGCATCGGTTGGGGTATGATGCTGACCACATCTCCTACGGCCACGGGGCTGGTGCTACGGATGCCTTTGAGGCGGAAGTTGCCTTTCACCTTGCATTCGTAGAGCCGGCCGTCGTCAGCCTGTACGGTGTACCAGCTGCCGGTGTTCCTCCACTTGTAGCTCGACGAACTGGAAACCCATTCGTACTGATAAGTGCCATCGGCTTCCGTGACGGTCTTCTTCACGAGGACGATGTTGCCGCCAGCGCGCTTGAGCACGGCGCCGCTTGTCGCGCCCGAGAGCGTGATCCGGCCCGTGAAGTCCGCGATGGCATCCGATCCCGTGTCTACGAGGATGGGCGTCGCGCCGGTGGTGAACGTGTCGAGCACGGTCACGTTGATGTGTGCGGTGGGGTCGATGCTCCAGTTCGCGGCATACACGCCGTTGCCCTCGCCTGCGGAGACGTTGAGCGTCGCGCCCGGGCCGAGCGTCAGGCTTTCCGTGACGAGCGGAATGTAGTTGCCGCTGGTTGCGACGCTCGGGATCGTGAGCGTGGCGTTGTTCGACACGATCACGCTGCTAAACGCGCGCGCCCCGTCCCAGTCGTACTTGCCAGTACCCTTGGTGGGCTTTAGCTCCATCGTGCCGCCGCCCATGACGGTGAGCGAGGCGGCGTCCTTCACGCCGAGCGAGAGCTTGACGGTGCGCGTGACGGAGGGGTCGTTCCAGTCGCGCGTGTCGACCGTGATGTCGCCCGTCGCGAAAGGATAGACCTCGCGGCCGCCCATGTCGTCCATGTCCGCCGTGGGTCGGATCGTCGTAGGACCTTCGATGCGGAAGTAGCGGTTGGGGCCGCTCCCCGTGTTGTAGAACGGGTAGGCGGAAGAGAATACGACCGTCGACGCCTTGAGGACGGATTCCGCCGATCCGGACGTGTGCCGAAGCGTACCGACCCAGGCGCGCTCGCCGAGGTCAAGCAGGCAGCTGTTGTTGACCTCGGCGGAAAAGAACGTGCCGGAGGATTCGGCAACAAGGCGGGAGAATGCCGCCAAGGACGCCGCGCCGCCTGCGCAGACGGCGTCATTGACGAGGATGGCGCCGCCCGTGAGCGAAAGGGTCGTGCATTCGTCGATGCTCGGCGCGCAGTTGAACTGCAGCGTGCCGCCTGAGACCGTCAGCGTCGATCCGTCCGCGAACTCTGCGTAGCCGTCGCGGCAGATGTACGTGCCGCCCGCGACCGTCAGCGAGCTGTAGGGGGAAAACCTGCTGCGCTTGTTCGACGACTGGCCGCCGTTCTGGACATACGCAAGGCAGCGGTCGTAGAACGGCACGGCGTCGTCATCCGTGCGAAGGACGGAGTAGATCGAGGCGCTTCCGCCGTCGATCTGCACGACGTTGCGGTTCCTGTAGGTGAGATAGATGAGGTTCACGCTGCCGGCCGTCATCGACATCTTCGCTCCGCGTCCGACCAGGTCGATCGCGTAGGTGGAGACCATGGACGAGGCATTCGCGAGGACGAGCTCGCCGTCCACCGAGATGTGTCCATGGTCGATGTTGGGCCCGTTGTAGTCGAACGCGACAGTCGCGCCGTCAAGCACGAGGCGGCGGTTCGCGCCGATCCGGTGCGCGGCCACGCTCGTCTCGTTCGAGATCAGGCCCGAGCCGCCGAGTGTCACGGATTTCACCCCGTCTCCCGCACGCGCGGTCACCTGAAGCGCGCCGATGAGATGCGTACCGCTCACGCTGATGGTGTAGTCGGCGCCCGTGTCCGGCAGCACCGCACATTCCGACGCCGTGGGGGCGTGTCCAAGCGACCAGTTGGCACCCGTGGCCCAGGCACCGCCTGACGCCCCCTGCCAGACGTTCTCCGTCGCCGCCCATGCGTTGCCGCAAAGCACCGCCAGGACACCGGCGGAAAAGCACGCCGTCAGGCGTGTGGTCAACCTCAAACAATCTGCACAGATTCGCACGGCTAGTCTCCTTGTTGAAAACTAGCGGATATTATAAGATTTGCGCGTGCGCGCGTCATGTCCCCATTTCGGGGGACACGCCCCCGAACACACCTGCGAACTAACACACTTTATGAAATGTGATAGTTGCTCGGCGCCCTGATCGGTCCCTGTTGACACATTTCCGCGCCTCGAAGGCGCGAGATGGTCGCGCTTACTTTGCCGCGGGCTTTGCGGCGGGCTTCTTCGCCTCTGGCTTGGACTTGGCGTGCTGCCAGCAGTACTTCTGGCCGGGTTCGGTCTTGCGCGTGCACTTCTTGCCGTCTTCGGTAGGAGATATAACCCAAGAACTGGAATCACCTTGCAGACGCCCATCAACAACATTCCCAGCTGCGTCAAACAGCACAGTCGCGCCATCAAGATAATCCTTCAACTTCACCTCCATTGACCCAATGCTGGTGCCCCCCATGAACGACCAGACCCCATGGACGCGCCATTACAGTGCCAATGCTACTGTGTCAACGGGGTCAGTCCCTGTTGATCCCGTCGCCATCTTCTCTCCTTACGCTTACCTTGAAATTATACCACACTCATCCTC
>CADCOC010000243.1 GCA_902802945.1 uncultured bacterium
CAAACGGGTTTGTGTCCGGCCGAGGCCCATAAACATTGGCTTAAACGCGTGTTGGTCCAAGACACGGCATTCGAGCGCGTTCGCCGACTTTCCTGATAACAATTTTCAGAGAAGGCCATAAAGTCTTCGGACGAGGTCGTCGTTCTCGATCTTCATGAGTGTCGGCATGACGTGTTTTCCGAGCGGACTGTCTGCCGGTGTCGCCTCCGCGATGGCCTTGCGCTTCATCTCGGTGTCGGCATGGGCGTAGATAAGCGTTGTCTCCAACTGCGCGTGCCCCAGCCACTGCGACAGCATCTCAAGTGGCATGCCGTTCTGGTAGAGGTGCATTGCCCTCGAATGCCTCAGGACGTGTGGATGAAGGTTCTCCATGACCTCGGGCTCCGTACGACGCGCAATGTCCCCGTAATGTCTGACGAGCTTCCTGACGTTATCCTCCGTCATGCGTTTCCTCGCTCCGTTCCGAAGGACATAGAAAACCGACAGGCCGGATTCAGAGCTCCCCTTGGGGTGGAACTCCTTCGTGTATTCCACGAGGATGCGCACGGTGTTGCGCATCAGTGGGACGCAACGGGACTTTCGACCCTTGCCATGCAGGGTTGCGGACGGGTTGTTCTGCAGTTCGATGTCTGCGAGCGTGATGCCCACAGCCTCCTGGACCCGCGCACCCGAGTCGTACATAAATGCCAACAAGGCGCGATCCCGTCTGCCCTTTGCCGTCTTGACGTCAGGAGTCGCAAGCAGCGCGGAAACAGCCTTCTCCGACATGAACTTGACGCCGCCCCCGGTGTCGAGATTCTTCATCGGAACCGAGTCGACCGCCTGTTGGACGGACACGAGCGACAGGTCTGTCCCTGCCGCGTATGCGACGAATGCCCGCAGACACGCCAGTCTGTGGTTTCGAGTCACGACAGAGCTTCCCCTGTCGGACTCCAGGCTTGCGAGAAAAGCGATGACGTTCTCAGCGCTGAAGTCGCCGAAGGTCACCGTGATCAATGCCGTCTTGCGCACGTTTGCCACGTAGGTGACGAACTGGTCGAGCGCCGTCCTGTACGACCTGACCGTGTGGCTGCTGCAGTTCCGCACACCTGGCAAATACTCCGTGATGAAGGCCCGGATCTTGGCGAACAGCCCATTGCCTTTTGATCCCTTCATTGTCAAGCCTCCGGGACGATGGCGTTCATCTTCTCCCAGTCGACCCCGGGCGATCGCCTGAGGTTCTCGGGGAGGAGGTGGACGTAGTAGAGGGTGCTGGATATCTGCGCGTGTCCCATGTACGCGCGCAGGACCGGGAGCTCGGAATACATGTTCCGTCCTTCGTCCGCCCACTTCTGCAGCACTGCGGACGCAAACCTGTGCCGCAGGTCGTAGACGCGGGCCCTCGGCACGTCGCCCCTTGTTGCGTTGACATCGGCCTTGCGCCAGCAGACGTGGAAGAACATGCCGACGGCATTCGCTGTCGGAGCCCTGCCGTCCCTTCTGGGAAAGAGGAACTCGCCGCCGGGCGACGCGGACGCAAGACGCCGCGTGTACTTCGCCAGCAGCTCCGTCATTTCGACCGAGAGTCCGACTATCCTTTCCGCGTTACATTTCGTCTTTCTCAGGAACAGCTCCCTGCGCGAAAGATCGAGGTCCGCCGTCTTCGCCGTCCGACCTTCCTGAGGCCTCAGGCCGCAGGTGTAGATGAGCCTGAAGAGAACCGAATACGCACCGCGCACCGCCTGGTCGCAGGACTCGGATGCGGCCTCGCGGTCTATTTGCCGGAAGAGCGACGCAAGCTCGGCGTCGGTCATGACGTGCGGCGTGAATTCGCTGGTTGCGGGATACAGCTTGTACGGAAGGACGTACGCCTCGCCGCCGAACGCGCGGATGTAATTGGCAAGCGCCCTCATTTCGTTCGCGCGCATCCGCATCGACGCGACGGCTACGCGAGACGCTTCGGAAGCGAGCCACCCCCTGACGATTTCCTCGGTAAGCACGGACGCGCCGGGATGGGACTCGCAACAGTACGAGTCGAATCTCCTCATGACGTTCTCTCGCTTTCTCCGCAGAAATCCCATGCTGTCCCTGAAGTCGAGCATGTCCGCGATCCACTTCGCAAGGCCGCTTCTCAGTTCCATAGCGCACCTCCGTTCCCGACTACGTCGAATCCGAGCGCGCATTCCGCAAGGGACTCGCCGGCAAGACAGATGTAGCGCTCTGCAGAACGCACTGATCCGTGCCCGAGGCACTGGGCGACAGACTCAATCGGAACCCCCGCCGTGCAGAGCCGCTTGCCGACCGACCTCCTGAGCGAATGGAACGAGAGCCCGTCGTGCGGCTTTCTGGCGACGCCGGCCATGTGGCAGCGCTGCGAGAACATCCTTGTCAGCAGGCCGGGAGTCAGGGGTCGTCCGCCGACCGAGGTGACGAACACGCGGTCGGTCTCGGATTCGCCGCGTCCGTTGAGGATGTAGTCCTGCAGGGCGCCGCCCACGCCGCGGAGAAGCGGAATGGAGATTGCACGGGATGTCTTGCGCTGGACGATGCTGATTGCACCCTTGCGCCAGTCGATGTCCCGCATCCGTAGCGCCGCGATGTCGGCCCCGCGCAGTCCCGTCGCGGCACCAAGAAGAATGAACGCATAGTCGCGCTTTCCGATGCATGTGCTGCGGTCAATCGCGTCAAGAACGCGGGCGATCGCATCGGCATCCATCGCGGGCAGAAGCCTGTTGTGTCGGGGAACCTTCAGCCGAAACACCGACGAAGTGTCGAACCCAATCCTTTCTGTTGCCGTCATGTAGCTGAAAACGAGTTTCAGCGTGTACCTGAGCGAAATCAGATACGTTATTTCCCTCGCCCGTTGCATGTAGTGGTCTCGGACATCGTCTAGTCGAACCGTGGTCATGTTCTCGTGCCCTCGTTCCCGAAGCCACTTGAACAGATTGCGTGCCGAACCGAGGACGTTTTCGCGCACCTTTGGCGAAGACCAGCCCTGCCAGACGGTCATTTCTTCGTAGAGTTGGTCAAAACCTGCCGACGGATCCCTCCCTTCGGCTGTGGGTAGTGATTGCATAATTCCTCCTTCATGATTTGTGGAAGAGGACATTATACCGATACGGATTATCAGGAAAGTCGGCGAACGCGCTCGAATGCCGTGTCTTGGACCAACACGCGTTTAAGCCAATGTTTATGGGCCTCGGCCGGACACAAACCCGTTTG
>CADCOC010000244.1 GCA_902802945.1 uncultured bacterium
CAGTGCCAATGCTACTGTGTCAACGGGGTCAGTCCCTGTTGATCCCGTCGCCATCTTCTCTCCTTACGCTTACCTTGAAATTATACCACACTCATCCTCGCGCCGGTAGGGCGGGCGCCCCGCGACCGCCGACCTTCCGCAAAACCAACGCACCCGCCGGTCCTTTCTTCGCGGATGCGTTCGGCTTCGTCACCGTGCATGACGGCATACTCAAGCAACGCGCCGGACACGCCGTAGCGCACGCGCGAAGGCGGCTCAAGTCGCTTGATCGCCTCTATCGTGTTGCCTCTCTGCGGCATCGCCATAGCCTCTACTCCACCACTCCTACTCCACCAATGGGGTCAGACCCTCTGGGCTCCACTTCATGCCACTAGCATCCCTCGCATGCAGCACCTTGTGGAGACAGACCCTTCATGCCGTTCCCTTTCTTTGGGCATGGACGCGGCTCCGTTTGGCCGCTAAAAATGAAAGCGGAGACATCCAGAAGCACGACGCGCCTAGTACCGCCGATCATCGCGTTCAACGCGATCGTCTTTCCGTCGCGCGACCAGGCCGGATGCGGGTCGCAGCGCAGTTCGCCGTTCCGGTGAGCCTCGTCGGTGACCGTGCAGACTCGCGCAATCTCGGTCTCCTCGAGCGTCTGGAGATCTATGAGGCGGATCGGAACCGTGCCGTCGGGATAGGCCACCCGCTCCCCAAGGTAGGCGTCCGTCACCAGATAGTGTCCGTCCGGACTCACGCTGGGATGGCCGGAACCGGGACGATCCCCGCAGAAGAGTTTCGGCGGATTCCCGAAGACGTCAAACGCCTTGATGCGCAGGCGACGGTCGTCGCCCATCAGGTTCATCGTGACCCGGCGCGAGTCGGGATGGAAATTCAGGTGGTGTCCGCCGCGCGCCCACTCCCTCCAGGGCAGCGCGAGGTGCGGTTCGCTTCCGTCCCGCCGGCAGCTGAACACCATTCGCCGCCAGCGCGACTTCCCCGTCCCCGGCTGCGCGTCGTTGAGTGCCTGCACGACGACGAACAGGAGCCATTCGCCGTCCGGGCTCCACTTCACCTGGAATCCGTAGCTTCCGGCGCCGTCAAGCTCGCGCCGCGCCTCCGCCGCCATCGTCTCGCGGCAGAACGCGGCGATGGACTTCAGCAGACGCCGCTCGCCAGTCTCGAGGTCGATGACAAACAGGCCGTCGTCCTCCGGCTCGGGTCCGTTCGTCGGCATGACGGACTCCGGCACGGCCGCGCCGTAGCCGTAGAAGTTCATGCGGCGCACGGTCAGGAGATTGTAGCCAGCCGCCTGCCGCCCGTCCGGCGAAATGCAGAACGCGCCGCCGGGATACGTGCGCCGCGCACCCGTGGCGGGGTCAAGCCGCACAAGGAACGGCTTCCACTCGCCGGGGCGCATGTCGTTGAAGTAGAGTTCCGAATCGTCCCGTCCCCACATGACGCATGCGCCGATCTGATGTTCCCATGCACACGTCTTGGCGACCGTGCGTTCCTTCCGCGTCTCGAGATCGACAAGCACGACCTCTGCCGCGTCGCCGGGCTGCGCCCGCCGGTCCTCGTACGGGATGCGAAGAAGCGCAACGATGCGTCCGCTCGGCGAGATTGGACTCTTGTCGAAGAAATGGTGCATCGTGCGTCCCTCGCCGGGCGTCACGATGCGAGCCGGGACGCGAGCCTCGAATGCAAAGGCGGCGAACGTCAGAATCGCCGCGCATGCTGTAGCTTTTACTTTCATCGATCGATCACACTCCTTGACCTTCTTTGCGTAGAGTTTGAAGTGGGATGCCGTCAAGGGTAGAGAGGGTCTGACCCCATTGGTGGAGTAAGAGTGGTGGAGTAGTGTCATGCAAGTGCCTTTCTGCCCTTCGGCGTGAGTTTGTAGGCCTGACGCGGGGAGTGGAGACTCGCCACATCCACCGGTTCTATGAGGCCGACATCCTTCAGCGGCGTGATGTACCGAGCCGTAAAATAGTTAGAGCTGGCGATCCCAAGCGTCTCCCTGACCTCTGCCGGGCGCTTGGGGCCATCGGAAAGAATCACGAGTATGTCATGTGCAACCCTGCGACTGCCACGATCCAGGAGTCGTGGCACCCTATTGGGCAAGGCGTCGTCCGCCGCCTCCCAACGCCGCATCCTGATGGACTCAAGCCGATCGGCAGAGACAGACAGCCTGTTTCCGCCGTGGCTGCCAGAAGCCGCCATTGCCTCCGGATCGTCCTCCAGTTCCTTGAGCGCCAAGCCGATAGAAATCACATGAAGTTCCTTCGCGCGATGCCAGTCGACGGGCGCAAAGGTGTAGATGAACCTGTAGCCCTCCTGGCACCGCACGTCTCCGGCACAGGCCGCGGCAAAACCGCACCACCTGTACTGGTCCGGCCACTTTGCCAGTCCCGCCTTGACGGGGTTCCTGTCAATGTACCCCGCCACCTTCATCAGCTCCGCTTTCTCGTCGGGCATCACCATCCGGGCGCGGAATCGTGATTCCCACATGGTGCCTGCGTGCCGACGTCGGGCGTTGAACGACTGGCTGCTCGACTGCTTGAGCGTCTTCATGAACTCGCTCGCGTTCCACATCCGCCTCGTGAACCGCGCCAGAAAGGCCCTGCGCCGTTCGGTGTCGCCACTGCGGGCAAGTGCCGCCCACGTCCTTTCGAAATCCGCAAGCCTCTCCCCGAAGTAGAGCGTCCTCACCCTCGCCAGCACCTCTTCCTCGGCCAGCTCCCGCGGCGGCGGGACATATGCGAGGATGTGGAAGTGGTTGCACATGACGCAGTACGCCAGCACCTCGACGCACGAGAAATACGCAACGCGCCACATCCGTGCGACAAAACCGGTACGTTCCTCCTCGCCGAAGTAGAATGCGCGGTTCGCGATCCGGCTGATCAGGTGATAGCACCTGTCGGGTACGAAGTTTCTAGGCTGCCTCATGCCGAACAGTATACCACAAACTCACCTACTCCACCACTTCTACTCCACCAATGGGGTCAGACCCTCCCGACACCACGGTATTACCGAAAAGTATAGAAAGCAGGATATGTCATCATTTGTCATTTCTTCTCAATGTAATAACTGCATGGCATATCAAGCCAAATACAAGAGAAA
>CADCOC010000245.1 GCA_902802945.1 uncultured bacterium
CCGTTCCGCCGTTCTTGCCGAGAGTCACCTTGTTCGTCCACTTCGCCCAGAGCGTCTTCGCAGACGTCTTGTCCCAGGCGCGGACGCTCTTCATGTTCGCGTCGTAGTACTGCTTGCCCTTCGGGTTGCCCTTCTCGTCGAGGGCGAGCGTGTCCCAATAGCCCGCAAACGTCCAGCCGGAGAGCTTCGGCGCGGTACGGGGGGTTGGCATCGCCGCGCCGTACGTCGCGGTCACGTAGTTGTCGCCGCCCGTGCCGCCGTTCTTCCCGAAGGTAACCTTGACGGTCGTTTTCTCGCCAAGAGGCCCGTACTGCGTCAGGTGCTTGCGGGCCGTAAGCGAACCGGCCTTTACGGTGAATACGCATTTGCGGTTGTAGCCGGTGTTCTTCGGGACGCTGAAATAGAAGTTGCCGTTGCCGGAACCGCTGGTTGTCGTCAGGTTAACCCCCCACGACGTATCGTCCACACTGACGGTCCATTCGCCGTCGCACTCGACCTTGGACGCGAAATAGACGGCATCAGCGGACAATGTGCAGTTGACGTCGGGATAATACCCTTCCACCCTAAGGTACGTCGCCTGGCTTGATTCGCACGAATACTTGAGCGAATACGTGGCGGAAGCGCTGGCAAAGCGCCTCACGCGCAGATAGTACATCCCGGAGTCTGCAGGGGCGTACGACATCTTTGCGCCGCTGGCGGCATGAGCCACGCTGTCGGACAGGTCCGGAGAAGTGTAGAGATCCAGCTCCATGTCGGACGAAGTTGCCTGGAAGATGTACGCCCTGCCGGATGTCATCTGGATGCGGAAGAAGTCGTTGATGTCAGTCATCGAGACAGTATGCTCACCATGGGTCTGCTCCACCGCCGTCGGTTTCAGCAGGGTGCCGCCGTCCGCCGTGTCGTCGACAGGATCCCACTCGTCTCCGGCGTCGGCCGTGGCGAGCGTAATGTCCACGCCCCATTTGTTCCCTGTGCCCCCGTCATAACCGTATGTCCCGCTTGAACTAAGGCCGGTATTGGTATAGTTCACAGGATTCGAGGTGTCCATCCTCTTCTCGGCTATGATTGAATACTTTCCAATTGACGCGATCCTGAAGGAATAAATGCCCTTCGAGTTGGACTTCGTGGCCGCAACGAGGGTCTCAGAACCGTCGTAAAGGTACACTTCGGCACCGGAGACGGGCCTACCGGAAGTCGTGAGCACCCGCCCGGAGACTATGTCGCCTGTTTCTGTCGGATGGATGTTGAAACCTATGCCCTCCACCCTCGTGAAAGTCTCGTTGTCGTCGGCGGCGAATATCTCCTCGTTAATGAGGTTGTACCAGGCCTCGCTGTAGCCAGACCACCCCATATTGAGGTGGGTGTAGAGCGTCCCCGCCGTATAGCCGTATCCGTCTGCGATTACCGAGTGCCCCGACCCCGGCTCTCCAGGCCTGCTGATTGACACGGTTACCGGCATTCCCGCATCGAGATTGGAGTAAAGCGCGTTTCTGAAGCTGCCCAAGCCGGCGGTCCCGCCCACGTCCAGATTGAAATAGACGAACACGCCGGATTGATACCCGAAGCGCCCCTTCAAGGCGGAAACCAGGCTGGGCTGCGAGGCCGACGATCCGGAGCCCTTCCAGTTCATGCCGACAGCCACGCCGACATTGTACGTCAGCTTTCCGATTGCCTGCTGCTGAACAGTGGTGATGGTCGGCGTCGTTACGTGATAGAGCGGCATGTTGTCCCAGTCGAATGCGCCAGCAATGGAGGACATAATCTCGCCGACGCCGTCAACCATGCACTCGTTCGAGAACATGGCGACAGAACTGGACGGGTGGCGCCAGTAATGCATAATCTGCGCACCGGTAGTGGCGACGCATCCACACACGTAGTTGTTCGGTGTGTAGTAGTTGTACACATTGGGCTGATCCCAGTCGTTCCCCCACGTCGATTGATCCCAATGCGACTGGACAAGCTTGTCGACGCGCACGTCGGAGACATTCTGCTCCGAAGAGCGGGCTATCGGGACGCCGTTCAGCGTGTCTTCCGCCAGAAGCGACCGCCACTCCGACTCTGCGGCAGCAAAGGCCAGGGCTCCGCGCGACTCCACGAGAGAACTCACCTTGGCGCCGCCAGTACCGATCACGGCCGACGCCTTCTGCGGCTCGCATTTGTTCACGACGGATACCGCCGCCGATTGGTCGCCCTGCAGCAGCACATAGAGAGGGTTCGCCTCGTCGGCTATAAACCGCCCTTCTGCGGAAAACGCCACGACAGGCGTAAGGCGCGTGTCGCCCGCCGTGACCACGAACCCACCGCCATCGAAGTTCACCACATGGTAGATGGCACGCCCATGGCAGTCACGCGACGTTTCGGCCGGCTCGGCGTTCAACGACTTGAATGTCGCGCCCATTCGCGCAGGGCTGCGCTTGACCCAGTTTCGCGCTGCGGTCTGCGCCTGCCCGGATGTGACTTCCACCGCCTGCAGTGCTAGTGCAAAGCCAATGGACGCAAGAACAATTACGTTTTTCGTTTTCATGTTGTTTCACTCCGATTCAGTTACAATTACAACAAACCATGTGCATGCCCGCTTTCGGATCGAAGGCGTAAACCGCTCCGTCCTCGGTTGTCAGGAGAAGCACATCGTCTGCCTCCGATACTTCGCATTCCGCCGTCAGGCTACCGTCTTCCGTAGCGACATAGAGGTAGGCAGTGCGCGTCGCATCTTCCTCCAGCTCGTCGAGCATCAGCAAGAACGAGCCCGATCCATCGGCAAGGACGCCCGAGTAGAGTCCGGCGGGAACCGTGGCCGACTCTGGGACTGCGGGCGCGGCAGATGCGCTCGGCGCGGCAGATGCGACGCGGAGCGCGACTGGTGCCGGAAGCTCAACGCAGGACGAGGTCTTCGTCCATAGAGCCCAGATCGTCGGCGAACCGCCCGTGGACCACTTCATCGAGGCGGTGCCCGTGCCATCAGGGTTGTAGCACTGGCCCGTCTTGCTGCTCGCAGACACCCAGTAGCCTCCGAAAGCGTAGCCGGTCTTCTTGGGCATGGATCTCGTCGGGAAGGACTGACCCTTCGTGACCGTGACGTAGCTGTC
>CADCOC010000246.1 GCA_902802945.1 uncultured bacterium
CGGCAAGAACGGCGGCACGGGCGGCGACGACTACGTGACGGTCATCTTCAACCAGCCGTTCCCGAAGAGGGCCATGCCGAAGAAGTCGGGCTACGCCTTTGGCGGCTACTTCGTCTCCGCGTCCTCGAAAACGGGCCAGTGCTACAATCCGGACGGCACGGGCACGTCTTCCATGAAGTGGTCCACGGGCGGAACGCCGACCATCTGGGCACTCTGGACGAAGACCTCGGCCTGCGTTGAGCTTCCGGCACCAGTAGCGCGCCGCGCCGCATCTGCCGCGCCCGCAGTCGCGGAGCCGGCCCTGGTTCCCGCCGGCATCTACTCCGGCGTCCTCGCGGACGGCACCGGTGCGTTCTGGCTCGTCCTCGACGAGCCGGAGAAAGACGCGCCGCGAACGGCCTTCCTCTACGTCGCCTCGGAGGACGGCTCCCTGACGGCTGAATGCACCGCCGAAGAGGTAGATGGCGTACTTCTCCTGACGACCGAGGATGGAGCGGTTTACGCCTTCGATCCGAAAGCGGGCATGCACATGGCTTGTTGTAATTGCAACTGAATCGGAGTGGAACAACATGAAATTGAAAAACGTAATTGCTCTTGCGTCCATGGGCTTTGCACTAGCACTGCAGGCGGTGGAAATTACATCCGACCAGGCGCGAACTGCGGCGAGAAACTGGGTCAGGCGCAGCCCCGCGCGGATGGGCGCGACGTTTCGGTCGTCGAATGTAGAAAGTTCGGAGACATTTCGTGACAGTTCTGGCCGCCCGATATGCCATGCGGTTAACTTCAAGGGCGGCGGATTTGTCGTTACATCCGCCGATACGGAAATTAACCCCGTAATAGCCTTCTCGGATTCTGGAGCACTTGATATTTCGGACGACAACCCTTTCCTGGAGATTCTCAAGGCGGATATGCGCGGACGTGTCCTTGCCGCAGACGACGCAGCCCGCTCTTTTCCCTCTGGCAGTCGTTTGCCGGTGAGCAAATGCCACGAGACGGGCTGGGCAGAGCTCATTGCCTTGGGTGATGGCGATAGGGATTCAAGGCAGGACGGCGAGCCGGAAGATCCAGCTGTCGGCATTGGCGAACTGGACGACGTGCGCGTTGCTCCGATGGTCAGGTCGGAATGGAACCAGAGTGGAACATGGAACGGCAATTACATATACAATATGTACACGCCAAACCACTATTTCTGCGGATGCACTGCGACCGCCGTGGCCCAGGTGATGAGATATTGGGAGTATCCCAAGACGTATCTCTCAAAGCGTACAGTGGAATGCAAGGTTGATAGTGTGCCGGCGAACTATACTACCATAGGCGGGACATACAACTGGAGCGACATGCCGTTGACCGGTGCCGACATCACTAGCGTCAGCCAGTGCGAAATGATCGGACGGCTGACGTACGATGTCGGTGTCATTTCCGGAATGAACTGGAAAAAGAGCGGCAGCGGAGCGGGAATGTTGGCGGCGGCCAATGGCCTTGTCGGCTATTTTGAATATGCCAACGCGGATGCCGTCAACGCAGGTGCGGCCACCGGCAACTTGGTGGGTTCGAGCTATGCAAACGGAGTGTTGGGAAGCCTCGACGCGGGCATGCCCGCTGTGTTGGCAGTGTATAAGAGGGATGGCGACGACTACACACACGGCCACTCGGTGGTGGCAGACGGCTATGGCTACAGCGGGGACTACATGTACTTGCATATCAATGTAGGGTATTCCAGAAAAGACTGGAACATATGGTACAATATGTTCGGCGAGGCGGTTGCCGCGGGAAATTATGAATGGGACTACGTCTGGACTAGCATTGTAAACATCCATCCGACAGTCGCCGGACATGTCGTGTCCGGCAGGGTGCTCTCATCCGCCGGCGTGCCGGTGTCGGGCGCCACAGTAAGGCTCTACAATTCCTCCAGCATCCAGGTTGCATCCACTGCGACCAACGCCAAGGGCATCTATTCGTTCAGGATTTCTACCTCGGGACAATATGCCGTCACGGCTTCGAAAGGATCGGGTACCTCGCCATCGGTGTCCGTGGACATGTTGGATTTGCCTGTTGGGGGGTCGTATGAGCGAGGGGGCGACACTGGAAACAAATGGGGAGTTAACCTGACGCTTGAAGTCAACGACGAGTGGGATCCAGGTGACGACACTGCGTCTGGCGGAACGTGGCTCGCCCCGGCCACGGCGGTGCAGATCCACGGGCAGCACACGCTTTCTTCGACGGACCTTTGCGACTTCTTCCGCATTTCGATGACGGCCGGGTGGACATACGTCTTCGAGACCACGGGATCGGATGACACGTACGGTGAACTTTACAAATCCACTACGGCTGATTTGCCCGGCCGCGTGGACTATAACGACGACGGCGGGGACGGCGGCAACTTTAAGTTGACGTACACGCCGTCCAGTTCTGGAACGTACTATCTGCGCGTCAAGCAATACTCCGGACAAAATGACTCCTACTTCCTGAAATATTCTTGTTCCTCGCCGCAGCCAGCCACGTATCTCAAGGTTGAGGGATGCTACCCCCACGCATACAACACGCTCCCGTCCGACGCCGTGGATCTGGCGGATGCCAGAGTCGAATGCGACGGCGTCTGGTCGGTGAGCCTGGATGATACGTCTTGGGGGGCGACGCTTAAGACGACAGGCGGTTCTGGTGACGGTTGGTTCTATTTCAGTGTGCCGCAGAACACGGGCTATAACCGCAGATGCGTGTTTACGGTTTCCAGCGGCTCGTTTGTCGCGTATAAGCACGTAACGCAATATGGCCCGCTCGGTGAACGGCCGACAGGCGTAAAGGTCACCTTCGGAAAGAACGGCGGCACGGGCGGTGACGACTACGTGACGGCGACGTACGGCGCGGCGATGCCCACTCCCCGCACTGCGCCGACGCTCTCCGGCTGGACGTTCGGCGGCTACTGGGATACGCTCGCCCTCGACGAGAAGGGCAACCCCAAGGGCAAGCAGTACTACGACGCGAACATGAAGAGCGTGAGGAACTGGGACAAGGCATCCACCGCGACCCTCTGGGCGAAGTGGACGAACAAGGTGACGTTCG
>CADCOC010000247.1 GCA_902802945.1 uncultured bacterium
TGACGGTACGCCCGATGTACACATACACAGTATCGTTTTCACCCGCAGCACCAGACACCGTTTGCGCCTGCACCATTCCATTTATTGTGATGGTACCGTTGGTAAACGCAATGTCGCTTATTTCGCTATCCGAGATACTGAGCGGGGAACTACTGGGAACCCTATTCCACTTGTACCGCATTGCCGTTCCATCGCTCCCACTTATGCCAAGATAAAATGTACTACCATAACCCATGAAATACGGTGTTTCGGTGCCGTTGTTCCCGGTATTGTAGTATCCAAGCCTTACGCCATAGACGTCACGCGCCCTAATCTTGGAACTGACGCATGCCTGGCCGCTGGTTGACTGTACCTTGTCGAGCGGATAGAAGCAGTTGGCGGCGACCACACGGCAGACGTTCCCATTCTGAACCCCGAGACGCGATAGCCTCGCCGTGTACGTTCCGCCAGCGGCGGCAACCTGATCAACAAGGACAGCCGAATATGCCCACGCAGATATTTCGCCACCTTTGTCAACATTATCCCTGAGAATAAGCAACCGTTCACCGCCAAGTCCGGCTGAAACCGTCACCGTCAGTGTTCCCTTTTGGATAGATGTCTGAATCAGGCGGTTAGGAGAAAAGGTCTCAGATTCCATCTTTAAACCAAAGACACTTTCGCCAGTTGGCGTGCCGGCAACAAAGTCAACCGTTCCAGACGGTGGGACAAAAACACCTGCAACCTTGTCGTAGAAACCAACCTTCTCGTCCTCTGTCCGTTTGACGGGGATGTAGTCTATCAGTACTGCGCCGTCAGAACCGTACAACGTGACATACGACCACCACCCGTAGGCGTAATATGTATTATAGCTAGAGGATGTTTGGTTAAGGTGTCCCACGTGAATACTACCAGTGGAAGTGCCGCCAGCCGCGCCGCTAATCGTAAGGGACTGGTCAACTCCATTTACCACCACCTTCCCGTCCTTGAATTCCAAGTCGTTTATCCCTGTAGCGGACAGCGCGGAAGAACAAGTATGGCCCGTACCGCCGCCCCACTTATATGCACACTGCGTACTATCCGCGTTTTTTATGCCGATGTAAAGATTACTGCTGCCGCTTCCGCCCATGAAGTAATTGTTCTTCCCACTTATTGCACATCCGGTATTATAGTAACCAAGTTTTATGCCATACACCTTGTTCGCGGGAACTCCAGTGTTGGCGTAAGCCTCTGCGACGTTCATGTGCAACTTGTCAAGCCGTTGATACGCCGTTGGCGACGCGATGCGGCAGGGTTGGCCGTTTGTGATGCCATATCTACCAAGTTCAACAGTATAAGTTCCGCCCACGGCTGGAACAGTATCGACAATATTTGTAGAATTTGCCCAGGCCGAGGCGGTCGTTCCCTTGTCCTCTGCATCCCACAGCAAAACCAGTCCTTTCCCCGCCAGAGATGACGGAGCGTTGACTGTCAGCATTCCGCCGTCAAGCGAATACGTCACGTCCGCAACCGACGGCAATGACATGGCACACACTGCGGCAAATGCCGGAAGCAGTCCAACCTTCTTTCCGATGTCTCTCATTTTGTCGTTTCCTTTGCACTTCATCGCTTCACACTTTCGACGCCTCCTGCGCCAAAATTGAAACACAAGTATTATACCATTTAAGGTACCAAATATAATCCCGATTTACTACAAATTAACATCCCGTTTAGGAAGTAAATATGGTATAATTCTCGCCATGAAAACAAGTCTCTATTTCCAGTCTCCCTCAAAAACGTCCACTCCGCAGAAACTTGCGGGGGTACGCGAGATCATGGATAAGAAGGGAATCCATGTGCAGGTGATGGAGGAGAAGCCGTCGAAGTCCCTCGTCGCACGCCTCGCAGAATTCTGGCATCCACTCGGCGCGATAGTCGATTGTGGCGGAGAATACCACGACATCGACGCGAGCATCTTCTCCGCCCTGCCGACCGTGTTCCTCGCGCACAATCCGACGACCCTTCCCGCAAAATGCCTTCACATTCTCCACAACCAAGCTGAAACTGCAAAGCTCGCGGCGCGTGAACTTCTCGAGACGGGGTTCTCCAACTTCGCGTTCGTCCCATACGAGGGAAAACGCTACTGGAGCGACATCCGCCGCGATGCGTTCCGCGACGCGCTCTCCCTCAACGGAAAAAAGTGCGAAGTCTTCGGCTATCCGCGCAAGACCGGCGACACCATTGAGCGGACGGACGCGATGAAACGTTTTCTTGAATCTCTGCCGAAGCCGTGCGCCGTTTTCGCCGCGAACGACAAGACCGCCGAAAACGTCCTCTCCGCCGCGCAGCTGGCCGGTCTTTCCGTCCCGAATTCACTGGCCGTCGTGGGCGTCGACAACTACGAGGCGATCTGCGAACATACCACGCCCCCGCTTACGTCCATCGAGCCTGACTTCCGGCGCGGCGGAGAGCTCGCCGCGCTCATGCTCCTGGCCGTGACTTCGGGAAAAGGCGAATGGCGCGGAGAGCGCGTGCGCACGTTCGGTCCTCTGCGAGTCGTGCGCCGCGCGTCTTCAAGGATTCTCCAAGGACACGACCCGAAGGTTCTCGCTGCGCTTGACCTGATCCGCCGACGGGCGTGCTCGGGGCTGAAGGCGGAAGAGGTCACGCGCCTCTTTGACTGTTCGCGGCGGATGGCGGACATCCGCTTCGCCCGCGCCGTCGGCAAGAGCATTCTCGCCGAAATCCACGCCGTTCAGCTTGAACGGGCCCAGGAACTCATCAGAAGCGGCAACATGCCGCTGAAGACCATATCCGACTTCTGCGGATTCACGAACCCGAACTCCCTGCGCAAGTTCTTCCGCCGCGAAACCGGCATGTCCATGTCCGCCTGGCGCCGCCGCAACTAGCACCGCATACCTCGCCTGTCAATCCCCGCCGCAAGCAAAAAACAGGGTGGGATTTTATTTTGTTGAGGATAGGCATTGCATTTATGCCGCGCTGCGGTACTTTGCAATGAGCGCGGAGATCCTCGCCGCGTTGCGAAGTCGCC
>CADCOC010000248.1 GCA_902802945.1 uncultured bacterium
CCGGGGAGGGAAGGAGGATTTCTCTGTCTTCTCTCGTTCCTCTCCTGTAGCCAAAGGACTAAACGCAAGCCGTTCTTGCGTTTACTTCCGCAAACGGCATTGCAATTTTTTCCATGCGGATAATATACCACACTCCTCCCCGTTTCGGCAAGGGTATGGTATACTAGTGCCCATGAGCGAAAACCAGGTCCACATCGCGCTGCCGCTGAAATACCGCCCCAAGACGTTCGACGACGTCGTGGGACAGGAACACGTCACGCGCACCCTCCGCAACGCGATCGCCTCCGGGCGCATCGCCAACGCCTATCTCTTCGTCGGCTCGCGCGGCATCGGCAAGACGACGCTCTCGCGCATTTTCGCGAAGGCGATCAACTGTCCCTCCCCGAACGGCGTTGAGCCCTGCGGCACGTGCGAGAGCTGCCGACAGATCGCCGAGGGGCGTTCCATCGATGTCACGGAGCTCGACGGCGCCTCGCACAACAAGGTAGAGGACGTGCGCCCAATCATCGAGGGCGTACAGTTCAAGCCCGCCTCGTCGAAGTACAAGATCTTCATCGTCGACGAATGCCACATGCTCACCCCCGCCGCGTGGAACGCCCTCCTCAAGACCCTAGAGGAGCCGCCGCCCTACGTACGCTTCATCTTCGCGACAACCGAGGGCGACAAGCTGCTCGCCACGATCATCTCCCGCTGCCAGCGCTTCGACCTCCGGCGCATCCAGACGCACCAGATCGCCGCCCGTCTCCGCTACATCTGCGAGAAGGAAGGAATCGACGCCACCGAGGACGCGCTCCTCGCCATCGCGCGCGGCGCGGAGGGTGGCATGCGCGACGCGCTTTCGTCGCTCGACCAGCTCATCGCGTTCACGGGCGAGAAGATCACCGAAGAGGACGCCCTCGGCGTGTTCGGCCTCGTCTCGCGCAAGTCGCTGGAAGACCTCGCCGGCGCCATCCTCACGGGCGACGCCGCCGCCATCCTCCGTGCCGTGGAGAGCTTCGACTCGGCGGGCAAAGACATGCGCCGCCTCGCGGGCGAGCTGATGCAGCATTTCCGCAACCTCCTCGTGTGCCAGACGCTCGGCGGCAACGCCGCAGGGATCGAGGCCACGCCCGACCAGGTCAAGGTCCTGCAGGAACAGGCGAAGCTCTGTCCCGCCTCGCGGCTCTTCCGCGTCACCGACCAGCTCGCCGAGATGCAGGACAAGCTGCGCTACGTTCTGAGCGTGCGCACGCTCATCGAGATGACGCTCCTTCGTGCCGCGCGTGTGGCGACGGTGGCGTCGATAGAGGAAGTGCTGAAGGCTGTGAGAGAGTTGGCGGCGGGGCAGGGCGGAGCGGCGGCACCGGCGGTGCCGCCAGCATCTGCGGGCCAGAGGCCCGCCACCCCGATTCAAGCTGCACCCGCCACCCCGACTCAAGCTGCGCCAGCCACCACGACTCAAGCTGCGCCAGCCACCCCGACTCAAACTGTACCCGTGCAAAAGCCGCAAACTCCGCCGAAGCCTGAGCTCAGCGCGGAAGAGCGGCAGAAGATACTCGACGACGACAAGATAAACAATCTGCTCAAGGTGCTTCCACAAGGAGCCAAGATCACAGATCTACGCTAGGGAACCGCTCACTACTCCATCACTACCAGATGGAGATGGCGTCTAGTGCGTCGCGGAGGATATGGCCGGCGGCCCTCTCGCGCTCGTGGCGTCCGGCACTGCCCAGCACCACCACGATCACGCGCCTGCCGTTGCGGTGCGCTGTGAGCATGATCGAGCAGCCGGACGCGGCGGTGTAGCCGGTCTTAAGTCCGTCACATTCGGGCAATGGCGTACAGAGGCGTTTTGGATCGGGGTTACCCGGAATGAAGTAGTTGTGCCCTGCGAGATTCAGGGGCTTGCCGGAACCGTCCGTCACGGTGCAAGACGCGCGCGACGTATATGAAAGCGCCTTGGGCATGCGCACCAGCACCTTTCCGAGTTCCACGAGGTCTGCGGCCGTCGACACGTCGAAACCGCGCTTCGATTTGCGCGGCGGCGGAAGTCCGTTTGGCGATGCGTAGCGCGTGTCGCGCATGCCCAGCTCCCTTGCGCGATGGTTCATGCGCGCGACGAACTCCGCGCACAGCTCCTCAGGAGACAGGTCTGATGGCGCACCACGCCGACGCAGATGCGCACGCGCCGAGTGTTCGGCCAATACCTCGGCAGCATCGTTCGCGCTCTTCACCATGATGGAGAGCAGCAGGTCGTGGATCGTCATCGACTGTCCCGGACGGATGTCCACCTTGCTAGGCTCCATCGACGACGCGAGCGGGCTCGCCACGGCGCGGTCGTTCAAGCCGTAGAGACCTGCCTGGATGTCCTCCAAAACAAGCAGGAACGTCATCAGCTTCGTGACGGAAGCAGGATACCCCGGCGTACGCATGTTGTCCGAGAAGAGGATGCGTCCCGTATCGGCGTCCACCGCGATGGCCCCACGGTAAGGCGCTCGCGGGCCATACGACGTGGCAATGGGCGCAGGAGCAGACGCGGGCTTGACCGGAATTGGCTTTTTCGCCTGCGGCGGCATCGCCTTCGCAGGCACAGGCTTCTTCGCGTGAGTAGGCGCTCCTGAGGAGCGGTCCCGTCGGGGAAGCGACACTCCTGTCGCTTCCTGATTCGAAGCGGCGAGAGCGCCGCTTCTCCGAGGAGCGGACTTCACAGGCGTAGTCTTTGCGGGCACAGGCACAGCCTTTGCGGGCGCCGTACCGCGCATGAGCGGACCGCGCTGAATGGGAGCGGGAGCCGCGAATGTCCAGCCAGCCGCGACCAGCCACGCCGTGGAAAAACATACTTTGATCAAATGACACTTCTGCATAGCGCCCGCTAGTATCTCATAACATGCCGCGCTAGACAAGCACAAAGTCACAATTTTTAGATTTGGTCGCCAGACAGAGTAAATGCAACTAGGGGCAGGTTAAATGCTCCGTAGTCCAGTGAAGGTGCATTCAGTCTGCCGAGATTGCATTTAACTGCTGATC
>CADCOC010000249.1 GCA_902802945.1 uncultured bacterium
GTGGATGTCGCTCAGCACGCCGAGCGTGAGGTTCGGCCGGCCGGTCGGCGCCGCAAAAAGCGGACGCGCCGCGCCGAACGCGCCAAAGGACGCCATCGCGCCGAGGAACTGCCTTCTGTTGATTCCGTTCATTTCTGTCTTTCCTTTCCTTGAATGTCCTGATGGCCGGGCTCGCCCGGCCAGAAAGAAAGGCCCCTATGAAGGAATACACCGACCAGATCACCAACCTCGATCCCCGCCGCGAGCTGCCGAGCTTGGTCCGCTACCTCTCCGCAGACCGTCTCATGGGCATCGTCGATCAGGCGCAGAACGGCGACACCCGCGAGCTCTTCGCGCTCTACCGCGACGTCATCTCCAACGACAACCAGGTGCGCTCCGAGTTCATGAAGCGCAAGATCGCCGTCCTCGGCGATCCGGTCACGGTCATCCCGTTCAAGAAAAACGACCCCGCCGACGTCGCCGCGAGCGACCTCTGCGACGACGTGATCGACAACGCCACCTTCGCGGATGCGCAGTCGTGGCTGATGAACGCCACGCTCTTCCCCGTCGCCGTCGTGGAGAAGGTGTTCGCGCCGCTTCCCGGCGGCGGTTTCGCGCTCAAGGCGCTCGTGCCGGTCCACTACCAGCTCCTCGATTACTCGCAGGGCGCGATGCGCATCTTCGACGTGGATGACACCGGCACGCCGCTCCACACCTCCCACGAGGTCACGCCGGAACGCTACATCGTCCACCGCTGCGACCTCATGCCCGTGCCCGACAACTGGGGCGGCGCGATGCGCTCCATCCTTTTCTGGTGGCTGCTGCGCACGATGTCGCGCCAGTGGTGGGCCGATCTCCTCGAGCGCTTCGGCGTCCCGTTCCTGAAGGGCAAGTACTCCGATGAAAAAGGCCGCGCCACGCTCGAGCGCGCGTTCCGGCTTGCCGTGCGCCTCGGCGCGATCGTCGTCGCGAAAAACACCGAGGTCGAGATCGTCCAGGCCGCGAACGGCGACTCCTCCAACAGCCACGAGCGCTTCATCACCATCTGCAACCAGGAGATTTCGAAGCTCATCGTCGGACAAACCCTGTCCTCCAACGCCTCGCCCACGGGAGAGCTCGGCGGAGGCACCGCGAACCTCCAGGGAGAAGTGCGGGATGATATCAGAAAAGCCGATGCTAAGTCCCTCGCCGCGACGCTCCGCGGCCAGCTCTTCGAGCAGCTCCTGGCGATCAACGGCCACACGGGCCGCGCGCCGAAGATACTCTTCGGCTCAGAATCCGCCCGCGAGCAGACCGCCACCCTCACCGTGATCGGCAAGCTCCATGAAGCCGGCCTCGAGCCGGATGACGATGCCCTCAATACCCTTTCCGAGCGCATCGGCTTCGGCATTCGCCGCGCAGCCATCCCCCAATCCCCGATGCTTCCCTTTTCGGCTCCCTTATCGGGGTGGCGGCCCTCCGTGGCCGCAGCTGATGGACGGGCCACCGAGCCCGTCCCCTCTTGCTGTCGTACGCTTGCTGTCACCCAGCCCGTCCCCCTCTCCGCAGCCGATTCCGTTGAAGACCGCCCGGCCGCCACCCGCGCCGACGACCTTGCACGGGCCTTCGCCGCAGACCTTGCGCCGCTCCAGTCCGTCATCGCCGAGTCCACCTCGCCGGAGGATTGCATCCGCCGCGTCGAAGCATGGATATCCCAGCACAACCCCGCCAACGCCGCCGACGTGATCGAAAAGGCGCTCTACGTCTATTCCATGGCCGGCGCCCGCTCCGCCCAGCGTCCCAAGTCCTGATGGCCGAGCTTGCTCGGCCTTTCCCTAAAAACTACTCCAACCCTCAAGAAAGGCAGCTAGGTAATGACAGACCAAGAGAAACAAGCAATGATTGACAAGATGGTCGCCGGTGAACTGTGCATCAAGACACTAAGCGAAGACGAATTCTACGGGCTGCTGTCTGGCCTGAGGCGGATGTATTTCGCGCGGGTCTGGAACTGTTGTGACGCTTCTGGGCGAATGGACCACGAATGGAGCGCGTTGTCGGCCATCTTTCGGAGAGTGTGCGAAGAAAGAGAAAGAGGCGTGACGGCAGAGCGTCCTTCTCGCGAGACAGTATTGGAGCATACAACCGGAGAATGATAGAATGGCTGAATTGTTGAAACTACCGCGCAGCCAATGTTCCATCCTTCCGCTCGTCCTGAAAGGCAAGTGGTTCGATATGATCGCCTCCGGCGAGAAGCGCGAGGAATACCGGCTCCCCACGCTCTACTGGCGGAAGCGGCTTCGCAACTGGGATCGCAAGTTTACAGAAAGCACAACGCCGATCGTAGAGTTCCGCCGTGGCTACGCGAAAGATGCTCCGCGCATGGCTTTTTGGTGTATGGGAATTGAGACCGCCAGCGGTCTAATGCCGTATGCCTATGTCGACGCCACGGCCACAAAGCGTCGGCACCCAGAATGGGGTGAGCCATCCGATCCACATTTATTCATAGAACTTGGCGGCCGCGTCGAACTAACCGATTCACAGAGCACGGAGGCGCCCTCAAAATGATGCGTATGGAGATAGCCTTTGAGCAGCAAGGCGAAACCCTTTTTGCAACGCTGTGGCGCGATCCGCCGAAGGATGCCGCGCCAATGGAACGCGCCGCGCACGATCGCATCTGGAACGCCTTGACCAGGTTCTGCGAGACAAACAAAATAGCCCTACACACCACCGCGATGCCCAGCACGCCCCAACCCAAACCAAAACTTTCCGCGCAACCCTAATGCGCTTTCCCCGCGCTAATCCAGTCCTCTCCCCGCCACATCCGCCATTTTCACCAGTAAAATCAACTCTTTTCAATCCTCATCAATCCTCTTCAACCCCCATCAACCCTCCGCCATTTCTTTCTATAGTAATCAGTAATGCCGCAGCCGTTGACACCGAAGCCCGGCGCGTACGTACGCTGGAACACGCCGAATCCGTGAACGTGGTTGCCCTCGAACACGGAGTCCGCGCGGCGGAGCGTCTTGCGGTCGCCGCCGTCCGC
>CADCOC010000250.1 GCA_902802945.1 uncultured bacterium
CGACGATGTACGTATACTTCCGCTTGGGCCACTCGCCCGCCGTGACCCATGGCTTGTAGTATTCGGGCGAGTGGACAGACTCCCCGAAGCAGTTGAAGAGGCGGTACGGGACGAACCAGTGGGCGCCGCCGTTTCGAGCAACGTTCATGTTGCAGAACTTCTCCATGAATCGTTGCTGGTTTGGAGGGTCGTCCGCGTCGATTGATCCACGCCGGGCCAGCGCGTACCGCCACTGCCACACGGGCTGCGTAAGCGCATGGCGGTGGAGACGCTTCGCGTTCGCCGTCTCGCGGTAGGCGTCGAGGTAGTCCGCAAGCCACTCCTCGTCGCCATTGGGATATTCGAGAGCCAGAGCCGTCGCGAACTTCCTGCCAGACCCGTCGCCGTTGATCCAACGCCCGTTGTCCTGAAAGACCAGCGACTCCAGCGCGAACAGCGCGCGGGAGGCACACGGCCCACTCCATACGAAATCCTCCATCCACGGGCGGTCCTTGAGGAATGTCGCGATGAACGGCCACGCGCCCGGACGCTCGATAAGCTCGTTGAACTCGTCGATGCCAACGCGCTGCAGCACGGTGTATCGGACGATGTCGGTTTTCTGCGCCTCGGTAAGCTCGGCGTCCGCGCCGATTTGCTCGATGCGCGCCGTCAGTTTGTTCGGATTGAAGGGACGTATTTGCGGACCCTGTCCGGGCCTGGAACGGACCGTGGCGCGGTACTTGGGCTTGCGTTCGATGTACTCGCCGGACAGTATCAGGTAGCCCATTGCGCACTGTCCCCATACTGTATCGCGCCCCATGTCGAATGCATTTTTCAGCACCGTCTTCGCACGGGCCGAATCTCCGCCCTCACGCAAAATCGCGTATTCGGCCATTTCGATGCACTGGCGCTGCACAACGGTCAGGTGGTTGGTGGGAATGGCGCGGAGCGACGCAATATATTTCTTCTGCTCGTCCAAATAGCCGGTACCCTTCATCTTGTTCGCCTTCTCCACTATCCCGAAGCCGTACCCCGACTCAAAACGCATCCGCCATCCGAAACGGTCACCCGCATCAAGCTTCAGCAACATCTGGAACTCTTCCTCGTATGCGAACGCGCCCTTCCGCGTGCGTCCCTCGTTGAGATCCCCAGCATTTTTGGCAAGGATCTCGAAGCCTGCTCCGTATGCGGCCGCGGCAGCCTCCGGGTTGGTCATGCGCTGGCGCGCCCCCTGCTTGAACAGAGCCTCGACCTCCTTGCGCGAGGCGAGCGCGTCGTTCACCCGCTTGGCCAACTCCTGTGGCGTGATGTCGTAGGGGATGTTCTCGATGAGCGCGAAGAAACGGCGCGGCTGTGGCGAGATGAATGAAATCGCCGGGAAACGTGAGGACCTGACGAATGACTTCTCCAGCGCCTTGTTGGCTGCCGCGACCTTCGGCGTGGGACGTTCCATGTCGTCGTACACGGCGAGATCGTACCCGCCGCGCCGCACCAACGCACGACGAAACGCCGGGCTCTCAAACACCTTGCGCACGTCCTCGCCGCTCTCGCACCAGTCGCTTCCCGTCTGCAACACTATCATCCCGCCGCTCTCGCCGCGGGCCACGCATGGAAGTCCGACAACTAAGACTACTGCTAACGCAAACATCGTATTCTTCATGTTGCCTCCCATTTCTGCATGAACTTCCGCGTGATCATTTTGCAAGAGCCGCAATGCCCTTCTCCGCAAGCGCGACTAGGTTGCGCATCCGCTCGTTCTTGACGGCTTCAAGGTCGTCGTCGAAGATGAGCAGCAACGGCAGCGACGTCGCGAAGTAATCAATCTTAAACGGCGTCTTAAGGCCCTTCTCGGCAAACGCCTTCATGCCATTGAAGAGCGCCTTCGCGTCCTTCTTGCGGCCAAGCGCCGCAAGGGCGAGTCCGCGCCAGCACGAAAGTTCCGAATACTCCGTGACGGCCATTGATTGGAAGTCGCCCGCCTCGTCGGCAGCCGCCATGAACGCGGCCTTCGCCTCAGTTTCGCGGCCAAGTCCGCGAAGCGCAAGCCCCTTCAGGTAGTTCACGTCGGCCTTCGCCTGCAAAAGGTGATACGCCTCGCCCAGGTTCTCCGGCGTGTCAAACGCCTTCTCAGCATGTTCAAGCGCAAACTGGTAGGGCGGTTTCGATGAAACCGCCGAACCAACCCGGTAGGGCGGTTTCGATGAAACCGCCGAGCCAACCCGGTAGGGCGGTTTCGATGAAACCGCCGTATTCGGCGGCCTCGTCGAGGCCGCCCTACCCAGCGCCGCCCACCCCAACGCCAAATGCGCGCGCGTATACTGCGCGAGCACCTTCCCTTCGCCGCCCTCCCACGGGTGGAATCGGCGCGAGGCAAGCACCTTGAGCGCATCCTCGTGTCGGCCCACGTCGTTAAGACACGTCACGTACTGCACCGTCGCGTCGTCGCGCGTCGCGACAAGCGCAGCCTTCCCTTCGAGGAATCTCAGCCGCTCCGCGCTCGACACCTTGCACTTCTCGCAGAGCTGGTCATACTCCGCGACGAGACGCGCGTCCGCAGGATCGGCCTTCATCGCCTTCCGATACGCGGACATCGCGCCCTTCGCGTCGCGCCGCACGTTCCAAAGCGCGACACCTAGGTTGCGCCACGCCGTCGCGAACGACGGATCGGCCTTGACGGCAACCTTCCACATCGCGAGCGCCTCTTCATGCCGTTTGCGGTCGTAGAGGAAGTTCCCGAGTCCGTATGCGACGTTGCGCGACCTGTCACCCCACGCCCAAAGATCGCGTAACACCCGATAGTCCCACAACCGCGACGGGAAGAACCAATCCGGATTTTCTTGCTGCCGGCCACCCCGGTGGGGCGAGCCGTCCTCGGCGAGCCGCCCCGCAACCGCCGCCAACCACTCCAACACATACTTCAGCATCAGGTTGCTTTCGCCCGCAGCGCGCGTACCCTCCTTCAAATACTGCTCCAGCAGTTCCTTCGCTTCATCCTTCTGCCCCATCTC
>CADCOC010000251.1 GCA_902802945.1 uncultured bacterium
GACCGTCACGATGCCGTCCTCGTCCACTTCCGCGACGAGCTTGTGGTACTTGCCGGTCGCCGGGTTCCGAATGTACGCATCCCGCGGCAGGATGTCCGGCGCGTCGGCCGAGCCGTTGGCCGGGCATGCCACCACGTTCAGCTGGCCGGTGCCGAGCCAGCGCGGATTTTCGTGGTCGTCCGCGCCGACGACGGAATACTCGAGCGAAAGGCCGATCGTGGGGAACGTGAAGGGCGAGACGTACGCGCGCCAGGTGCCGTCGGCCTGCCTCGTCGCCACCGCTCGGTATACCGGCGGATCGTGCGGCGTCTGCCCCGTGGGCGCGACGCCGAACACGATGCCGGCACCCTCGATGTCGGCAGGCATGCCGTGGATCACGACCACCGCGCTCGACAGCACGCCCTGCCAGATGGTCCGCAGCGGGAAGTTCAGCCTCCCCGCATCGAGATGTATGTGGATTTCGGTAGCCATGGTGTCTCGCTCCTTAGATCGTGACTTCGCCGGGATAGAATATGGGTGTAGTGATCTCGAAGTGTGCTTGATACGAAGAGATGGTGCCAGTCTCCCCTGCGTAGCCAACCCCCGTCAGCGCCGGAGCCAGGCACGGACACACCAGCACGGTAGAGCCTGGCCGTATCGCAAGGTCGGAATGGCAACGGACTTCCCTGGAAGACAACGAAGCGTTTGTAAAAGATGAGAAAGGGACATATCCGATCTTGCGCGCCGTGGCCGAGACAGTAATGCCAGTGGTGAACGAGCCGTCACCTTCCACCGACGCGGTGACGGTCTCCGCCCCAATGGCGAACATGTCCCGCTGTGACAGCAATGCGCCAATCGCGACATGTCGCCACACTCCCATGAGCGAGGCAGAATCCACCAGCCAGAAATTCACTCCGCCGAAATCCCAGTCGGCATAGTTGCCAACGGTGTTCTTTGTGGCTTGTATGTAGATTCCGTGATATTCCTGGCAACCGGCAGGGACGATCAACGCAGCGGATACCATCTTGAGCCTGGAATAGTTCGCAGCAGCCACTGTAGGTGGAGATGCGGACGTATCTATAGCCCAGCTTGTCTCGTGCACGTCCAACAGCGCGCCGAATGCGTTCGGGCCGGAGTCTCCGCCAGAATGTATGAAGGCGTAATCTGACGAGGTGCCGACTTGGATTATATCGACGGCAAACTTGTTCAGCGAAAACTTGCCGATGTCTTGCATCGGTAAGCTCGCCATTACCGCATATCCCCCTGCGCCCTTTGACAGGTACGCGACAGTCGGCAGTTTGTCATAGCCTAGGAGACGACCGACATCCTCGGATGCGTTGCCCGACCCTGGGACGGTCGCGATGCTTTCGCACGAGCAGAGCGAGACGAACTTTTCCCCGAATACGGAATACACACGATCCCGAAGCGCGACGGCATCGGCTTGCGTTCGACTTGACGAGCCCCCAGACTCGTCCGGAAGGAAATCGCTCGGATGAAAGGCGCCCATGGTAGAGAAGTCTTCCGACTTCGACCAATAGGAGATATCGCCAGTAACCGTGCTCGCGAACACGAACTCACAGTTGCCGCCCATGAGCATCGCCGATCCCTCGATGGAATAGTAGCGCGCCGTCTTGGAGTCGAACATCGCCCACCAGTCGGCGTAGTCTTCGATGGAGACGAACACCCACAGATACGCCTTGCCGGTTTGTGCGAGCGCGGGAAAGGTCGTAGCTTTCAGCTCCAGCGCGCCCTCCTCCGCGCGGCTGGCGGTGAGGAAGGGAACCGCGCTTTGTCCCATGAATCCCCATGAAGCCACGTTGCCGCTATCCCCGGCCGTGCTGGGCGATACGATTGCGCCTGTGCCGTTCCCGCGCACGAGATCCCACGTGCACCACGCGCCGGGCACGGACTCGTTGTTCAGCACGACGGCCACGCGCACGCCGGAGAGACAATACCTGTCGCGAGCGACAAGTAGCTTCACCGACTCCAGCGCCACGGCCGCAGATGACTCCGGAAGCGTGAAGCGATAGGCCGCCATGCCTGCGTAGCCGCACATCGTCGCAAGCGCGGGCACAGCGTCGCCGCCCTGCTTGAAGGCGTCATACCTGTCTTTCATGTACTGCTTGTAGGAAGGCTTGCGAGTCCATGTGTTCGTCGCGGCATCGAACTCGCCGTCCGTGGCGGCCACGGCATTGACCGTGAGCCCCACCTCGTTGTCCGCACACGTCGCCTCCCTCCACTGCGCGGTCTGCAGCGCAAGGGCATTCTCCCGCATCATCGCCTGATAGGCGTACTTGGACCGCGCGCTTCCGTTCGAGACCTGACGCACGAAGCGCTTGTATGGCAGATGTAGTGTTGTAGACATGTCGCTCCTTACCATCCGTTGATCAAATTGCAGTTGTCGCCGTAATTGCCCATTCCGGGATCGAAATCGCCAGCAACACCGTCAGCAGACCAGGCGTTGCAGTCGTCCGATCCATCGTCGTCCGGAGCCCTGACCTCCTCGAATGAGATGCGGATGGTCTGGCCTTCCGTGTCGACGCGGATCGATTCGCCGCCGATGATGTCCATGTCGCCCGTGCCGTCGTTCAGGGACGTCACCACGTCATCGTCGGGACCGTTCGCATCGTCTACGCTGTCGTTCGCGAGGCCGATCACGTATGGCTGGCCGTCGCCGCCGCACGTGACCTCGATGCCCGTGCCGCCCTCGATGAGCGTCTCGATCACGGGATGGCCGCCGGCCTTGTCCTTCACCGTAACGCCCTTGCCGCCCTTGAGATGGTGGACGAACGACAGCACCCAGTTCCAGGTTGCCGCCCAACCTCGATGCAGGGTCGCGCCGATGGCCTTGCCTTCGACGAGGTATCTGATCTGTGCGGGACGGACGGACATGGCGATTACGAGATCTCGGGGAAGTTGGAAACGGACGAGAGGATGGACTGGAGCGTGCCGAGGGTCGGCGCGTCGTCGGATGCGTAGTACGCCTCTGCTGTGGCGTCT
>CADCOC010000252.1 GCA_902802945.1 uncultured bacterium
GTCGCGCCCGCGACGGCTCCCGCTTCCACGGACACCATCGTGTTCCAGAACTCCGCGCCCGTCACGGTCGGCGGCACTGACCCGCTGACGGTCACGAAGCTCATCACGCTCTCCGACGACCTCGTGACGTTCAGCTGTCCCGTGCAGTTCGCGGGCACGTACCTCGTCGAGAACGCTGCAACGACGCCGCTCTTCGCGGGCGGCGCGACGGCGACGATTCCCGACGCCTCGCTCACGGACATGAACCTTCCCTCCCACATACTGAACGGCACGTTCACGTTCACGGAGGACTGGACGATTCCGCTCCAGCCGGCCGGTCGGCCGTTCATCGTTGCCGAGAACTCGGTCGTGACGGGCAAGGTGCTCTCGGCGGAAACGTACAGCGCAGGCCAGCCCGACCTTCGCATCGACGCGGGCGCGGTCGCCACGTTCGACTCGGTTTCCGTCAACAGGCGTTTAATCGTTTGGCTGAACGGCGGACGTCTCGTTGCGACGGGCGATGTCCTGTTCAACGGCACCGGCGGCGGCGGCGATTTCGGCTACTACGCGCAGCCCAACAACGGCGTTGTCGAGGCGCATGGCGTTTACAAGAGCGAGGGCGGCGGCGGATCCATCACCTGCTACGTCACGAACTTCGTCGTCGGCGCGGGCGGATTCGGCATGCTCCGCAGGGATTACATGTGGGGCTTCCAGAGTGACACCCGGCTCACGGCAACGGACGACCTGACGATCTACGAGCCCCATACAACCGACGGGGCTTTGGACGGCCAGAAGGACACCGACTGGGGATTCAATTTCAACGGACATACCTTCACGGTCGATACCGCAGGCCACACCGTCACGTTCGACTCCTACGTCCGTGAAAGCGCCACCCAGATCATCAAGGAGGGTGCGGGCAAGCTGATCATGCGGAGCCGCCAGAAGAAGCACACGGGCGGCACGGTCCTGAACGGCGGCCTCACGACCGTGGAGATTCCGGGCGCGCTCGGCTACGGCACGGCGACGGTGAACAACGGCGCGACGCTGCGGTTTGCGGACACGGTGCTCTCGTTCGCCTATCCGATCGTCGTGAACGCGGGCGGTATTCTCGAGAACGCGGTGACCATTGGCGACACCTCCACCCTTACGCTCAATGCGGGTGCGATTCTCAAGCCCACCCAGAACGCATTCTTCGACCTTTCCTCCGGCACGCTTGCTTTGCCCGAAGAGGGAACGGTCTCGGTTGACATGACGGGCTTCACGTTCGTGAACGGCGTCGCGACGCCGCTCCTCTCAGGTGTTGCGGCAGGCGACGAGGCGAAGTTAACGGCGCTCGTCCCGGCGGGCGTCACGGGTTCGTTCTCCGTCTCGGGCGGCGTTCTTTCCTACACGGTCACGTCCGGCGGCAGCGCGGCGGCGGACCTCTTCTGGAATCCGGCTGGCGACGCCACGTGGTCAACTGCCGTCGCGGCATGGACGAACGCGGCGGGCGAACAGGTCTCGTTCGCGCCCTACGCGAACGCGACGGTCGCCGACACGGCGACGATCGCGCTTCCCGCCGACGTTTCGGCGAACGACGTGACGATTTCCGCAGACGGCGACGTGGCGCTCAACGGCGCGGGCAAGCTCGGCGGCCCCGGCACGATCTACAAGAAGGGCGAGGGCACGTTCACGTTCAACGCAACGGGCGGACTCGACGCGCAGCCGATCGTCGTCTCGAACGGCGTGTTCAAGGTCGGCGACAACCTCGCCGACCACGCGCTTGGCGCGTCGGCGGACACCTCGCCGATCGTCGTTGCGGACGGCGGTACACTTGACCTCAACTACAACTCGTCGTCCACTACCGATGACGCCCGCTCGAAAGTCACGCGTGACAAGGTCGTCCATATCGCCGGCGATGGATACGAGGGCAAGGGCGCCGTCGTCAACGACAACCTTCCTGGATACCGCACGATCAGCAATCTCGTTCTCGACGACGATGCATCGGTGGGCGGAACGGTGCGATACGACGTGCGCGGCGGCCTTTCCGGCTATGCGCGGAACAACGGCACGATATACGGTCCCGGAAAGACGCTCACGGTGAAGAACACCAGCGCGTTTGGAATTGTCTATACCGACGTGACGCTCGGTTCGCTCCTGATCGCGGACGGAGGCGTGGTGCAGTTTGAGGGGCCGGACACCTACACGTACAACATTTCCGACGGCGTCCACCTTGCGGATGGAAAGATCATCTTCTACAACGCCTATCCCGGCTCGCTTCCCATTGTTGCGGACTCGGGCGCAAACACCATCAGTGTCGGTGCCGGTACGCCCACGATCGGCGGCCCCATCACGGTCGCCTCCGGCGCGACGCTTACCCATGCCTCAGGCACGGCCGTTTACACCGGCGCGATCAACGGCACGCTGGGGGTTTCGGGCGGCACTGCGAATCTGGAAGGCGGCGTGCCGACGACCGGCTGGACGCTGAACGGAGCCCAAGGCTCTGAAATCGTGCGCCTCCGTCAGAGCGGCACGTACACCGGCGCGAACATCAACGCCTTCGCCTTTGGCGTTGCGGATGTCGCAGACTCGACTGTTGACGTCACGTTCCTCAATTCGACGATCAACATCGGCGCGCTGACCGGTTCCAGTGGAGGTCTCTATCTGGGCTGGGGCGGTATTGCGTCCGGCTACGTCACAATCGGGTCGGGCACGACGCTCACGACAACGAAGATCTGCATTGGCGACAACGGCACGAGCACGAGCGGCAGCATCAAGTCTGTGTTTACCGTTGACGGCGGCACGGTGAACCTCACCGAAGACCTCTTCTACATCGCCCACAACGGACCGCACTCGGACTTCATCATGAATTCCGGCACGATGAACGTCCCCAAGGCGCCGATCCGCCTTCGCAACAGCAGCAATGCGTTCGGCGGCGGCAACACCTCGCGCTTCATCCAGAACGGCGGCACGTTCAACTATGGCGGCTCGGGATTCCTGGCGCGGTTCGAG
>CADCOC010000253.1 GCA_902802945.1 uncultured bacterium
CCCCTTGAACAGCTCGCGCCGCACGGAGAAGAGCGCCTTCAGGGCGGAGACCGTCAGTGACTTACCGAACCTTCGCGGACGCGAAATGAAGAAGAGGTTTGTACCAACATCCGTGACAAGACGGTGTATGAACCTGGTCTTGTCAACGTAGATGCAACCCTTCTCCCGCAGCTTCGGGAAGTCATGCGTGTCTGTGGCTATCGGTCTCATCGCCGCACATTATATCAAAAATACTCGTTGGCGTGCGTCAAAAACTTGTCTCAGGAGGTAACGGAAATGAACATTGCCATGTAGTGCGGCAACGTGATTTTCTTCCCCGAAACGCCGACGTTTCCGTCGATGAACTTGTACCCGTACGGCACCTGCGGATTCTCAAGGGCCTCGTTCAACGAGATGGTCGCGCCATTGGACGCCTTGACCTCGACCGGCACGATTCCGCCGTCACGCTCAATCATGAACTCGACTTCACGCGCGCCGTCCTCGCTTTTGAAGTAGTAAAGCGGGATGCCTTTGCGGTCAAGCACGCCGGCAATCAGGTTCTCGTAAAGCCCCCCCTTCGCATTCCCCTTCAGTCTTCCCGAATACAGAAAGCCCTTCGTTTCCGTACCATACAAGGCCGAGAGCAGGCCGATGTCCGAAAGATACAGCTTGAACCATCCGTCGCGGACCTGCGCGTTGAGCGGCACTTCCGTCACCGTGACATTCAGCGCACGGGATGCGAACGAGGCATCGCAGAGCCAATCCACGGAGGATGCGTACTTGCGTTCGCTGCCGCCTTTTTCCACCTCCGCATACTTGAACTTGCGGTTCTCCTTTGCCAGAAGACGCGGGATCGCGCGGTAGCAGGCTTCGATCTTCGGGATGTCCGTCGTGTCCGCGTACTTGTGGATGTCGTCGATATACGACGCAAGTATCTTCTCCTGTTCCTCCTGCACCGGACCGAAATCCCCGGCTTCGACATACGCCTTCACGACAGCCGGCATGCCGCCGACAATCATGTATTCCTTCAGCAGGTCCAAATACTTGCGGTTCACGGCGTCGGGCACGATCTCTCGCCGCTCGCAGTATCCCCTCAGAACCTCAATGGCCTCTTCCGTCACACCCCTCGCCCAGAGGAATTCCTCAAAATCAAGGGAATGCATTGTAACCTGCCGCTCGTAGCCGACTGGAATTGACTTCGGTTCATGACGGTCACGGCTCTTTTTGTTCTTGTACTTGATTCCCAACAGAGAGCCCGAGGCGACGACATCGTAACGCCCGTCCAGCGCGAACGACTTCAATGCCGTCCGCGCGTTCGCGCACTCCTGTATCTCGTCGAGGAAAATCAGCGTCCGACCGGGCAGAAGACGCCGCGACGCATCGTATGCGGAAATCTTCCGGCAGAGATCTTCCGCCTTGAGACTGCCGTTGAATATCGAACAGGCGTCTGGATCCAGAATGAAGTTGAACTCGATGAAACTCTCGTACTGTTCCCTTCCAAACTTTTCAATGATGAAGGTCTTTCCAATCTGCCGAGCCCCCTTGACAAGAAGGCACTCCTGATGCCGTGTGTTTTTCCACTGCATCAGTCGGTCATAGAATTTTCGCCTGAGTTCTACCATTGAACCTCCTGTTGCTCAAACGGCGAAATTATATCAGATTTCAATCGAGATTGTCAATATGCAACTTTTAGAACTCATCCAACACAATAAACTGCAACTTTTCTGACTATTTTCAGATGTATTTTTGCAACTTTTAGCGAATCGTGATTACCGTGCCCTGTTCGCGGTTGAGCCTGTAGCCGAGACCTTCGGGATTTGTCGCTGGGACTCGCACACACCCGACTATTGACACTCTCGTTATAAGCCTTCCTCCGCCAGACACGGAGCCATGTAGATAGGCAGATACTCTACCCCGTCCTGAATCTTCCTGTCCTTCATCCAGAGAAGGTATGGCTTTGCCACATACGACCTAAACTTCTCCACGAACTTGTCAAGCGACCTGTGCGAAGCATTCTTGCCGCTTTTCACCTCTATCGGGAATACATTGTGCGCAACGTCCAACTTCGAGCGCGCCAAGACGAAATCACGAAATGCAAGGTTTTTGAAATAGGCATTTCACACGAAATGCGAGGTTTTTGAAATGGGGAGACGGTACACTCGCGCAAGCTGAGGCCAAATCAAGACGCCCCAGCCTTGCCACATCCGCCGCCTGGAAAGCGGCGTTCCCAGTTATCACGCCATTTATCTCACGATAATCGAGAAGCCGCTGCGGAAGAGGTCATAGCCCAAGCCGTCTGCGGTCTTGGCAAGCACCCAGCCCTTGGGCTTCGTCCCGGCGACAAAGTCAACAGGCACGCTCGAAAGCATTTCCTCAGAACCGACCTTGAACAGCGGGACCCTGTCGTAGGTCGATTCCAGGTCAAGCCCGCTCGCGTCTATCAACATCGTGCCCGTGAACGACTCGGTCACGGTGAGGTAGCCCGTGCCGCTCGGCTTGAACACCGCGCCACTGCCCATTGTCAGCGTCGGCGTCGTTCCCTTGCCGGTGATCGATCCGGTGACGGTGAGGGTATAGGTGTTCACGGCCCGCGTCACGGCACCGTCAAGAACGAGGTTCGTGACCGAAAGGCTCGTCGCGCGATTGACATAGTTCGCCAACTGCCATGTCGCGCCCTCGCGCAGACGTATCGTGCCGCTCAAGCATTTGCTTGAGACGACCTCGTTGTCATAGTCGTGGGTGGAGATCACCTTTGAACCGCCGAGAACGTCCAGCGTCCCCGTCCCCGCAATCGTGCAGTACGACACGTAGAACGTGCCGCCCGTGACCGTCAGCGTGTGCTCTCCCAGGTTGATGTGCGTACCCACGTCATTCCAGTGTTCCGAGATCGAGACCTGGCCAAACGACGCATCGACCGTCGCGTCACCTTCCAGAGTCACCGTGGTCAGCGGCGGCAGTTTCGCATCGCTCACACCGGGGCTGGAAATCAGC
>CADCOC010000254.1 GCA_902802945.1 uncultured bacterium
GAGAACCTGGTGCGGGCAGACGAGCGGCTGTCCGTTCTTCTCGACGTCCCCGCCAAGCACAAGGGCTTCATGGCGGCACCGCTCATCGGCCCGGTCGATACAGAACGCTATCTTGCCACCGGACAGTTCGAGCAAGTCCTCTGCGGCGGGGAGAACTACGACGGGGCGCGGCCTTGCCATTACGAATGGGCGAAGGGACTAAGCGACCAATGCCGGCGACACAACGTCACGTTCGACTTCATCGAGACCGGCACGATGTTCGTCAAGGACGGAAAGGAGTACCGCATACCCGACAAGCGGGTGCAGAGCCGACAGGCGTACCTTTCGGGCTTGAGCTTCCAGGGCAGGATTCCGCAGTACAAGCTTCGCCCTGCGGAAGGGTCGCTCTTCGACGAGCCGATTGCCTTGCGGACGGGCGAGTTCCGCGAAACCTGCGCCACATGCGGCTCGCGCCTCACCTGCAACGGGTGCAGCAACTGCGGGGCATGCGAAAGTTGAATCAAAAAAAAATAGAAATATTTTCTCCACCAACTTTTTCGGGGAGAAGTTTCATGGTTCAGCATTTATCACATATTCAGAACCTCGTCACACCCGAAATATGGTATAATATAAGGCGTTTTCGGAGGTTGGTTTCTCCGCTCGGCGCAAGTGGGTCGGGCTTCGGAATCTTTCAACCTCCACCAAGTGAATCGGGGTGTCGGATTCGGACACCCTATGTTTGACACGGTGGGTTTCAAGGCGTCTGCGCTACGCCCGTTTGGCGCGGCGTCTCTCCCAGCGTTCCCGCGTGGCGATGGCGTGGTTTTCGCGCCCCTTCGCCCGCATCTCCTCCGCCCATGCAAGGTTCTCCGGCGAGGGGACCACGCCCTCCACAGCCTTGGCGACGGCCTCGATGAAGAACGTCGAAACACCCATCTGCCGTTGCCGCTTGCTGGGCTTGTGTCCGGCCCGCGTCCACCACGGAACCATCCGCCCGGCAATCGCCGTCCGAACCTTGGCCACCAGTTCAATCGGCGGCGCGCAGTTCACGATCATGCATTCGGGGTTTCTCTGTACCTTCATTGTCTTTCCTTTCGTCATGTGGCCGGTGGGAAGCCCAGGAGCCTTTCCTGCTCTTCCCAGTCGTCCGTTTCGATCTTGCGCACCTTCTGGAGCGAGAAGCCGTCCGGCAGGTCGCCCGACAGCGCGGCGCGGATTATCCTCGGCGAAAGCGTCGCCAGACGGATCGTGTAGAGGACGTAGCGCCTGTCCGTTCCGACGAGTTCCGCGAGCTGGCTGATTGACGCGGCCTTGCCCTCGTCGATCATCTTCATCCACGCTATCGCCTTCGCAAACGACTTCAGGACGGTTCCCTGCGCCATCGTCGTGTTGAGCTGCTGCTGGGTCGGCTTCGCCGGCGCTGCGGAAACGCCATCCTTGACGATCTGCTTGCGCCCGGATATCGTCCGGAACGCAACCGGCACCTTCACGAACAGGCATTCCGCCTCCTCAAGGTGGATGTCGCCGTCCGGCTGGGCGTTCGTCGGAATGTAGTGCGTCCTTTTCAGCTCGTCGGCCACGCCGGGGGCGGGAAGGTTCATCCGAAGTTCGAGGCTCGACCTGAACACGGTGATGGACCGCAGGAAGAGCCTGTAGATGATCTGCCTGTCCGCCGAGGAGAGGCCTTGCCAGAACGTGTGCCGCCGGAATCCCGCCACGATCTGCTCCGGCGTGAACGACGTGGCGTTCGCCGCCGCCACGAGCATCGCCGTGGAAGCAAGCATGACCGCCTCCAGCTCCTGTTCGACGGCATCCTGCACCGTCGTGACGCTGACGTGGCGGATTGGGCAGGTGGAGACGCCCTTGCGCATGTCCTGCTGGCAGACGAAGTAGGAGTACTTCCGAACCCCCAGGGTGTTCTTCTTGCTCCAGCGGTACGACATGGGGCGCTTGCAATGGCCGCAGAAGACAAGCCCCTGGAAGATCGCCGTTTCGGGGCAGGCCGAACGCTTGGCGGGCTGGTTCGCCGAGACCTTGAGCATTCCGTTAACCTTGTCCCAGAGGTCCCGCGTTATCAGCGGCTGCTGGCGTCCCTTGACGATTTTCCCGTGGCTGTTCGCATCGCCGACGTAGCGGACGTTGCGGAGGCAGTTGTGGATCGACTGGACCGTCCACGGCCTTCCGGGGAAACGCTCGATTCCCTCCGACTGGAGTTGCGCCGCCACCTTCTTCGCCGATCTGTGCTGCAGGAAGAGCTTGAAGATGCGTGGGACGTTCTTCGCCGTGTCGGGATCTGGCACGAGGTTCTGGTTCTCGACCTTGTAGCCGTATGGAGGGATTCCCCCGACGAAGAAGCCTTGGTCGAGGGCGGTTCGGAAGTGCCGCTGGATGCGCTCCTGGATCGTCTTGCGTTCCCATTGCCCGAAGGAGACGATGAGGTTCACGACGAGCTCGCCCATCGGCGACGAGGTGTCGACGAACGGTTCCGAAACAGAGGTGAACCCGATTCCGAGCTTCTTCATCTTCTCGTCGAACTCGCAGAAGTCCTTTGTGCTTCGGGTCATGCGGTCGATGCGGAACACGATGATCTTGTCGATCAACCCCTGTTCGCACTGGTTGATCAGCCGACGGTAGGCGGGGCGATTGAGGTCGCCGCCGCTGTAGCCGTAGTCGTCGAACCGTTCCGGCAGGGCGATCCATCCTTCGGCAGCCTTGGCGGCGATGAAGCTCTCGCACATCTGGCGCTGGGCGTCGATTGAGTTGAACTGCTTATCCTCCGCGTCCTCGACGGACTTGCGCGTGTAGATTGCGACGCGAACCGGTCTGTTGGCTCTTTCCATGTCCTTCAGTCCTTTCGCGGTTTGAGTCCCCACCATGCGACGCCGTTGTAGTGGCTCTTGCCTGTGATGGCGCGGACGATTGCTGTCGGCGAGGTGTATATCTTGCCGGCGTATTCGTACCTTCCGCCACCGAGCGAGCGCATCTCG
>CADCOC010000255.1 GCA_902802945.1 uncultured bacterium
ATGCGCCCGCCGAGTTCCGGCAGGAGCACGAGGCGCACGTACTCGTTCTCAAGCGTCACGGCGTCGTACTTCTTCATCGACGGCGTGTCATAAACCTTATCGATGAACGGCACGGGATACACCTTCCCGCACGATCCCTGGTAGACTCGCTTCTCGAAGAACATCGGGTTCTTCTCCGGCTCGCCCACCGGGTACGTCTTGATTGCGATCTTCTCGCGCTTGACTTTCACCTGAAAATCGCCGTTCTTTGCTTTACTTGCTTTCTTTACCATTTCCTTCTCCTTATGTGGCGTAAAGCGCAGGTATTTTAGCATTTTTCATCTCCAACGCCAAACACTTTTAGCGCGGAAAATCCTAGCTCGCGACAAGCGCTCCATGTAGCATGGCTGTGTCATTTTGACGCACTGATGGCTTTGCAGTGGTGTCAGATTATGGTATACTTTAATCGTTTTCACGCATAATTAGACGGAGCGAAAGGAACGAAACGTCCAAATGAAGGCATCCATACTGATAGTGGACGATGAAAAGGACACGCGCGAGCTGATGGCCCGCGCGCTGGGCGTGGATTACCAAGTGACGACGGCGCCAGACGCCGAGCTGGCGATCAAGGCGCTGGAGGCCGACCCGTCGATAGCCCTCATGCTCTCCGACGTTCGGATGCCGGGGGCGGACGGCATCCAGCTCCTGAAGGCGGCGAAGAAGATGCGCCCGCAGCTCGCCTGCATCCTCCTCACGGCCTTCGGGACGGTGGACCTCGCCGTGGAGGCGATGAAGGACGGCGCGGACGACTTCCTCACGAAGCCGGTGGACCTCGACCAACTCGACCTGCGCGTTGCGAAGGCGCTGAAGACGCGCGCGCTGGAGGCGGAGGTCGTGTCGCTCCGAAGCGAGCTGGACGTGAAGCACGGCCTTGCGGACATCACGGGCACATCCGAGGCGATGCAGAAGGTGTTCCGCCTCATCCAGCAGGCCGCGCCCACGCAGGCCACCGTCCTGATCGAAGGCCCCAGCGGCACGGGCAAGGAACTCGTCGCCCATGCGCTCCACTCCCTCTCACAGCGCGCCAACGGCCCGTTCGTCGCCGTGGAATGCGCCGCGCTCAACGGCAATCTCCTCGAAAGCGAACTCTTCGGACACGAGAAAGGCGCGTTCACGGACGCCGTCGCCAAGCGCATCGGGCGCTTCGAGGCGGCTGACGGCGGCACGATATTCCTCGACGAGATTTCCGAGATTTCCCCTTCCACGCAGGTCAAGCTCCTGCGCGTACTCGAAACGCGCTCGTTCGAGCGCCTCGGCAGCTCCGAGACGATCAAGACGGACATCCGCATCGTCGCCGCCTGCAACCGCGACCTCGCCCAGCTCGTGCGCGAGGGGAAGTTCCGCGAGGACCTCTACTACCGCCTCGCCGTGATCGACATCCGCCTTCCCGCGCTGAAGGAGCGTCCTGGCGACATCCCCCTTCTCGTCATGCGCTTCCTCTCGGAATTCGCCGCCGCGAACGGCAACCGCGTGACTGGCATCACGCCAGCCGCGATGAAGCTGCTCGAATCGTACGACTGGCCCGGCAACGTGCGCGAGCTGCGCAACGCCGTGGAGCGGATGGTCGTGCTTTCGCCGGGCGGACAGCTCGACGTGGGCGACGTGCCAGACCACATCCGCACGCCTGCCGCGCCCATTCCGTCTGCGCTGCCCACCGGCACGCTAGAGGCGACTGAGAAGGCCAAGATCCTCGCCGTGCTCGAACAGGCCGGCGGCAACCATTCGCGCGCCGCTCAGCTGCTCGGCATCTCGCGCCGCACGCTTTACCGCAAACTCGATAAATACGCAACGGAGAGTCAGCAGACATGAAAACCGCCTTCGCAATTTTACTTGCCGCAGCCGTCGGCACGGTCGCCGCCGAACCCCATACTGTCGTCACGCCCTGCACCGCGTGCAAAGGCGAACGCAGCCTCTCCATAACGCCGCCCAACCTAGGACAGCACGACGGCGAAATCGACGTCACGCCCGGCAAGCCGTTCACGAGCCACCGCTGGGACGTAAAGCACAGCCGCTGCCCGCTCTGCAAGGGTACGGGCCGCCATGAGAAGTGGGCGTTCAAGGTGCGACCGCCAGAAGACCGAGCGGACAAGGAACCATGCACTACATGCTGGTGGAGCGGCGCAGAACCCTGTCGGAAATGCAACCATACTGGATTAGCCGACTGCCAGAGATGCAAAGGCTCGCGGCACGGTTCCAAGCCAGGCTGGATCGTGGAGGAGACGAAGACAACCAGCCGTTCATCCTTCCGCTCCTACGGGCGCTCCTCCAGCAGGCAGCACAAAAAGATCAAGGTCACACCATGCCCCGAATGCGGCGGAATCGGCAAGGTCCGCTGTACGTCATGCGACGGAATGGGGGGGCAGCCCTGCCGCCGTTGCAAAGGCGCAGGGTACACGCCAAAGAGGTCTAAGTGATGGTCATCAAGATCAAGAACCGCCATCCCCAGAGGTTCATCGTGCCAGGTGCTGACGGCAAGATGCACATCCTCGCATCGTCAGCGCCTAAACTGCGTTTCGCCCCGCGCACCGCCAAGCAGGAGGCCGCCGTTGCCGCACCTGCCGAGCCCACGGCGCAAGTCCAACAGACGCGCGTCGCACGCAAGGTCTCTCGCGACACCCCGCCGAACATCCCTTTCCTCAGGTTTGAGTCCATCGCCGGACGCGGCGGCATGGCCGTTGTCTGGCGCGCATGGCACCGCGAGCTCAACCGCCCAGTTGCCGTAAAGGTGCTCGACGCGAAGTTCGCCTCCACGGAACAGGACGTGCGACAGTTTATGATGGAGGTGCGCACGATGTCTAACATGCACCATCAGGGCATCGTGCAGGGCTACGGCGCCGACATAGCGGACGGACGCTACTACTTCATCATGGACTACGTGGACGGTGTCGTGGTTCGTCTGGACGGCAAGAAGGCTGGTCTGC
>CADCOC010000256.1 GCA_902802945.1 uncultured bacterium
CCGTTCGACATTGACAATGACGGTTTGCCGAATGACATTGATCCCGCGCCGGAGGTGCCTCTTGTGTCGTCTGCATGGAACCAGTCGGAAGAATGGGCGGCAGTGGCTTTTCCGTCGAACGCCGCCGAGATAGCAGCCATGGGGGGCTATGCCGCGTGGGCTGCCGCGCGGGGGGCTGAACCCGACAGGCGTCTCGTCTCGCTCGGCTTGGCGTTCGACGACGGGAGCGTGCGACCCGCTTTGCTTGATTTCGGCGGAGTCCCCGTGGTGGCGGATGGTGCGGCGGAACTTGTGTTCGCCATCGACTGCGGGGCGAAGGTGCCGTTCACGCTCACGTCGGGTAGGCTCTGTTCTCTTGCTGTGACTGCGACGGAGCCGCCTAGGCGTTCGGGCAAAGGCATGACTACGACCGAGAGCAGCGAGTTCCAGGGCAACTACGGCTATCCGCACGAACGCACCGTGAACGACGTAAAGGTGCACCTTGACGGCCCGCGCTCTGGTTGGATGTGCCGCTTCGCGGGGGTGTCCATTGTCCCCGATTCCCTGCCGCACTTCTATCCCGTCGGCTCCTTAGCGCTGTCGTGGTACGGCGGCACGGGCATCACGTTCTCGCAAGAACATTCGCTTTCGACGGAGGCGACGTACGACCCGGACGATCCCGAAGACTGGACGACGAACGTAATTAGTCTGGTCTCGCAGTTTGTCGGCTACACCCTGACGAACCACTTGCATTTCACGGTGGGGATTACCAACGAGCCGCCACTTCGATTTTCGATAGGATGTCAGGATGTGTTCTTCCTGAACGACGCGGACTTTCTCGAGGGGGCGTGTCCATCCAACAGGCCGGAGCGCATACGGCCAGTGACGCTGAACCTTACAGGACCCGTTGGCACGAACGGCACGGCAAGGCTGTCCGTGGAAGGGGACGCGAACCCCGTGGTGTTCCACGTCGTCAACGGAGTCACCAACCTCGTGACTGTTTCGACGGAGATTCCGCTAGAGGTGACGAACGACGTTTCCTACACGGCAAGCTACACGGTCTACGTGTCGTGTCCGAACTGCGGCACGGGCACGATCACCGCCACGTTCACGCCATACGCGACTTTCCGCTGCATCGAACCACTGCGGAAACTGGTTACGACCGAGGAATTTGCTGGGCGCTACGTCAATCCATCCAGACTCGTCATGGGCACGAACGCCGTGTTGAAGGTCGGTGCGAACGGCAGCTTCTCTCCCTTGGAAGTGGACTGGCGGCTGATATCGGGTTCTGCGGAGGTGGAGCCCAGGGGATGGTACGCATTCGTCACTCCGACGGGGACGGACACCGTTGTCGTCGAGGCCCGGTTCAACGACGACGAGATACAGCCACGGTTCGTGTTGCCTGTGGTACAGCCCCGCACGATCCCTGTCAGGGCGTTCGTAGTTCAGCCGCCGGAATCTGTTGGACAAGATGTTGAAGAGGAAACTGACAGCAGTAATGTGGCATGGACTGATCAAAAAATAGGCAAGATGCTTGACACCGCCAACGAAATATTCACACAGGTTGGGATTCGTTTTGAACTTGCGGTGGTACCTCAAAGCGTAGGCACGACCAACGACTGGTATCTTCCTCAGGCAATACCGATCACGAATGCAAACGGCAGGGTGTCATTGCAGGATACGGCCCAATTCACAAACCTCGTAGCGAACTACACGGCCCACGACTGTGTCAAGGTGTATTTCTTAGGTAAGTTACAGGGAGAGAAAGTTAATGGTCTGGTCACACCGTACGGCATACTTATGACCAAATCGGCAACAGAAACGACGCTCGCACACGAGCTCGGGCATGTTATGGGGCTTAAGGACTGTTACTGGTACGGGAAACGTAAAAAGCGCCCAGTCGTCTATCTGTCATCTAATAATGATCCAGTGGACCATTCGTTTTTCTTTTTTTCAGAGCGCGACTGGGGGGAAGAAAGCGCCCGCGGGTTCTACGCTAAGTCCGACACGAGAAGGGTTGTCATGTCAAGGATGCTGATGCACGGCGTCAGCATGGGGGAGAAGGCGGACATTCCAGACGGGGTGGTGCTGAGCCTCAGGAGAAACGCGTATTCCCCGCAGCAGACATTCTACCCGCATGTGGGCGCGGATCACATCGCCCCAAATAATTCGGAGGTGCTTTCAAAATGAAGAAAACGATCATGACATTGTGCGCATTCGCTGCCTCATCCGTTGTGGCAACGGCGAGTGGGCACACATACGACGAGACGAACGAAATGGTATATGCTGCGCTTTCACGTGCAGCATTCTATTACGCCGATCTGCGCGAAGGTTCGCCGCCCGACAATGATCCGCCGCCGACCACGTGGCTCGGCTTCCTCGGGCCCGAAACCAACGGATGGACGCTTGCCGGGAAGATGGCCGCGTTCGACTGGTATCTTTCCACGCTTGCCACAAACGACTGCAAGTCGCTCGACTACTTCGATAAACTATATGCGGCAGTTGCGGTCGGGAAATGCGAAGAGTTCAATTATACGAACGCTGCTCCTGCGATGAAAGCACTTGCTCTTAATCCACGTGGAATCGAACGAGACGAAGCCATTGGCCTTGCGGTGAAATTCAGCGCCGTTGATGCCGCTACTACTGAATTCGTCGAGACGATAATAACAAACGTCAACGGATATTCCTCGGGTGAGCGCGTCGAATGTTATTGGGAGTATGCTAAGAAACTACGGCAGGATCCTTGTACGAACGGTGTATGCGCAAGTGCGCTTTCTATGTTCTACAGGAACCGGAAGGTGAGTGGCACGGGCGCGGCGACGCTGGATCGCCTGTTCGCAGACAAGATCGAAGGGTACGCGCAGAGTTCCAACAGGCTTGACACCGCGCTGTCAATGCTCACGGTCACAAACATGCGCCCGCAGTTTGTTGAATATTTTACGGGCGTCACCAACCAACTTCTTTCGTCCGGACAGCCGCTGCCCTGGATTGAAGTATGCAATGGCGGCAACTGACTATGAAGGAGAATACGCCATGACTTTGGCAACCACACTTCTTTCCGCCGCGCTTGTCGTGCCGTCCATACCGCCGCCGGAATACGACGACTGCGAAGTTATCACCAACTGCGTGTTCGACGCATCGCGGGACGGCGCGAAAGTGTTTTCCGTGCAGATCGAACTTGACGTAACGCAGTCAAACGGCGTGGAGGTTGTATTTGGGCGCGATGTTGATGGCGACGGAATCTTGTCGCGGACGGAAGAGACGATGTCCATCGGGTACGGCTGCGGAGAGTGGAAGGTTGCGAATCTCGTGACCGGCGACAAGTTTTCCAGTGCCGGCACTTCTGGGCGCACTGCGCTCGACTGGAAACTGCGCCTCAACAGGAATCGAACGCCGCGCTCGCTTGCCGCAACGGTGAACGGCCAGCCAACGTTCACGCAACTGGTCACGCCGCCGCCGTTCCTTTTCGATCCGAAGTGGAACGCCGCTAAGATAATCCGCCGAGGGCAATCCGATCCGAATCTGCAAGTGGAATGTTCCGTGGACACCATCCCGCTCTTCATACGCATCAGGTAAAACGGCTAGAAAGAATCTCGAGCGGGAGGTCATCGTCCGTTTTCGTCAAATAATCGCATTCGCCCGTCAGAAATATGGTAAACTAACGGGGAACGGCGATGAGTGTAATTGAAACCATAGAGGCGATTAGAAGCGGACTAATGTGGATTGGCCTGTCGGCGCTGGCCGCGATTGCGGTCGGCGTCGTCGGTGCGTGGCTGTGCAGAGGTGTCGCGTCCGCCATGCGGCGTCTTCTGACGGTGGCAAGAATCGTCGCGTTTGTGGTCGTTTCGGCATTCTGCGTCATACGCGGCGGCGCGAAGTTCCTCATG
>CADCOC010000257.1 GCA_902802945.1 uncultured bacterium
CGTCTGTGCGGTGAACGCGTGCTCAAGGTTATCGTAGAAACCTGCTTCCTGACGGAAGAAGAAAAAATCGCTGCCTGCAAGTGCGTAACGGCTGCTGGCGCTGATTTCATCAAGACTTCCACGGGCTTTGGCTCCAAGGGCGCAACGCTCAGACCTGTCACTGACTCCCCCCTATATCCGACCGTCACGACGGAATTCAATCCCGAGGAGCGCGTGTATTATCTCATATTTGGCCGGAAATTGCAAGGGGGCGGCGAAAACGCGCCCGGCAGGCGGGGTCTGTTTGGTATTATATTGCTCGCCGCCTGGACAAGGCGGTAATATTCGGGGTTGAAAGACTGCCGCGTATTGGAGTATGATACGGGACAGCAGGTGCCTGGTAAACACTTGCTGTGACGCATGGGAGACGCCCCAAGGGTCGATGAGTCAAGCTACGGCGCGAGCCGCGGCCCACACTCGAGGGTCTGTTTGGGCGCCGGCGGAAACCACCTGCCTGGGGCGAAAGACCCCGAATACTTGTTTGCAACCTTGCAGCAACCGCCTGCTCCAATACGTGGCAGCACTTGAAAGGATAGCACAATGGGTGCTAAAATGCAACTGCGCTCGCGCAGCGTCGAGGACGAGCCGAGGTTCGTCGTCGGCATGGACGCGCACGCGCGCAAGCTGGCGGTCTCGGTGTGGGACTGGTCGGACAGGTTCAACGCATGCCTCCACAGGGAGATCAAGTGCGTTGACGTCGACGCGATGGTCAAGACGTACGAGCGGCACGTCGACCTCGACTCGATCACGGTCATAGAGGCGTCGACCAACGCGGCGATCCTCAAGCGCAGGCTCAACGAGGCCGGATTCCGGGCGGAGGTCGTCCGGTCCGACATCATCGCCGACAAGGAGCGCAAGCGCAAGGTCTGCGACATCCAGGACGCCAGGAACCTGGCGCTCGCCTACATCAAGGGCGACGTCAGGGACTTCGTGTGGACGCCTTCGGACGAGTACTCCGAACACCGGGACGTCATGTTCGCCTACCGCGACACGGTGAAGGAGCTCACGCGAACGTCGAACAGGATCTGGAGCGTCTGCAGCAGGAAGGGATACGCCCTTCCCGGACGAAGTTCCTGTGCGAAGGTGGAGTCCCTGCGCAAGACGATCGAGGAGACCGGAATCGGCGGATTCGCCAAGGAGCGGTTGGAGATGCTGCTCGAGGACTACGAACGGCTGCTCAAGCGCAAGGAGGCGCTCTCGCGCAGGATGGCGGAGACCGCGCTCTCCAAGCCGGAGATGCTGCGGCTCATGCAGCTGCAGGGCGTGAACTACAAGGGCGCATTCGCCCTCTCGGCGGCAGTCGAGGACGTCAGGCGCTTCTCGGAGGCTTCGAAGCTCGCGGCCTACTGCGGCTTCTCCCCGATCGTCGACACCAGCGGCAGCGAGGAAGAGGCGGCAAGGCGGCGCGGCGGGACCGGCAAGCCTCTCGACGGAGAGGGGCGCGACGACGTCAAGCACTTCTTCACGGAGGCCGGACAGACGGTTCTCGCGAGCTGCGCGGACTCGAAGCTCGGCAAGTGGGGGTGGTCGATGATCAACCGCGGCAAGCCGCGGAACAAGGTCGTCTGCGCAATCGGACACAAGCTGGTCCTCTACGCCTTCCACATCATGCGCGGAGACCCGACGCCGAACCGCGACGGCGAGGCGTTCTTCAAGCGCAAGATGGTCGGGCTTCACAGGGAGATAGGCGCGGCGCGAATGCATGAGCTCGGATTCGGAACGCGCGGACAGTTCGCATCCGCGCAGGCGAAACTCATATACGGTTCGCTGCCCGAACCCGCGACACCAGGCGGCGCAACGCCATTAGAAGCCAAGTCAAACTGACGCAATGAGCGGCGCGCGCCCGGTTCCGCTCACCGTCGGCGCGCGCCTGAATCCACGGCAGCTCTGGGGCTTTGCCCCAGCCCTCATCAGGGGGACTAGAGTCCCCCTGAACCCCGCAACGCGCGGATGGATACATCCGCGCTAGCACCCGCTTTCACTTCCGTGCAAAGTTTTTTCACTTTCCCCCTTGACGCAATACATACTTGACCCTGTTTGCACCGGCGAACAGGATCCGCTGCGCTCGACATGTGCTCGGTCGCGGCCGGGCGTGCAGAGCTGTTCTTCGAGCTGTCGCTTTCCCCCTGGGACTATGCGGCAGGCGCGCTGATCGTCGAAGAGGCCGGCGGAATCGTCACCGACATCGACGGAAACGCGCTCGCCTACGACCGCAAGAGCTCAATCCTCGCCCGAAACAAGGCGGCGAGGCCAATCGAGTAAGATATCGCTAAAAGTCAAGACGCAGGTCTACGTCACAGGAGCGCGGAGCCGAAAGTTCAACGGCCACGACCCTTCCGTCGCACTCCTCTTTCGTCTTCACGTCCACGCCATCCGCCGTTGCACTTTTGAGTTTCCACCCCTTCGGCACAGCAAACCGCACGACCTGCGGGAATCCACCCACGGCGGCAACCCTTGCAACGAGGCGCGAACCATCCCACTTCTGGCCGAGCAGCTCCACCGCGCCCTGCGTCAGGTGCCGGTCGCTCGTGAGGAACTGCGGGTGGCCCGCAAGCGGCTGGAGCGCGAAGAGCCGCACCCCGCGCGGCGGAACTGCCGCGGAAAGACCGCCTTTCTTCTCGCCAAAGTATGTTTCCGTCCAGAACTCCCACGCCACGAAGCGTCGGTCGGAATCTTCGCCAAGCTCATCCCACGCGACGGAGACCTCCTTATCCTCGTCGCTCCAGTTGAAGAGCGCCACAACGTGCCAGTCGCCGAAGGGACGCGACACGTGGAGATCCCAGACCGGGAGATGTCCGAACATCGGATAGAGCTTCCCGGGGCGCGTCGGGCACACAGGCAGCGCCTGCTGTATCAGCCTT
>CADCOC010000258.1 GCA_902802945.1 uncultured bacterium
GACAACACATGCGGTTGTCGGTTCACCAAGCAGTTTGGTAGTCTTCCCCTTGGCTATGACCACAAGTATGTGTATTCTCATCTTGGCTACAATCTGAAGGCCACCGACCTGCAGGCTTCGATCGGATGCGCGCAGATCGAGAAGCTGCCGGATTTCACCGAAAGGCGCAAGGCCAACTATGCGCGGCTAATGGCTGGTCTTGGTGACGTCGCGGGCATACGAATCGTCCGCGCCGAACACGGTGCCGACCCTTCGTGGTTTGGATTTCTCATGATAGTCGAGCCCGACGCTGGTTTCACGCGCAACGAGCTCGCCGAGCATCTTGAAAGAAACAAGATACAGACGCGCAACCTCTTCGCCGGCAACATTCTGCGTCATCCCTGCTTCGAGACGTTGAAGGAGGGCATAGACTATCGCGTGGCGGGTGGGCTTGAGAATACCGACGCGCTCATGAACAATGCACTGTGGATTGGGCTTTATCCCGGCATGGACAATGCGCGCATCGACCACATGATCGCCACAATACGCGCATTTGCTCAGCATTGACGGAAGTAGAGAGATTGTTCGCCTTGGTGCAAGGCAGGCGCCTGCCGGAGACGCGTCAGATATTCCAAAACTAGGGAATCCTTCTATGTGAAGTGACGCCTTTAGCGGCGTTTTTGCGGGGCCGTTCCGCCACGAGGCGGGGCGGCCCCTGAAAATTTCCTTCTTTTTCCTCTCTTTTCGCCTTGACTTCCCCCGGAATGGAGCGTATAATTACGTTCCATGAAAATTCAAAAAAAGGACAGGAGGGCCTGCGCCGCGAAGGCGAGCGCCCTGAAACGCCTCCTGGGGCGGGGAATGCCCCTGGAGGGGTCGCTGAACATGTCGATGCGCGGCGGGTCCGAGCACTGGCAGCTGACCGACAAGGTGGACGGCAGGAGCCGCACGCTGTACGTGCCGGCCAGGCACGTGGCAGAGGTCACGGCGTCAATCGAGCTGTGGAGGCAGGTGCGGCAGGGGCTGAAGGAGCTGTCTGCGGCGGCGAGGGAGGCGTACGCGAACGCCTTTGCCGGGCTGCGAGGCGGCGCGAGGGGCGGGAGGCCGAAAGGCGCGGGCGGCAAAGGCAATGGCGCGAGCGCGTCGCGCGCGAAGTCCTCGCGGGCGTCGAGGCCGGCGAGCACCCGGGCGGGCGCCCAGGCGTCCCCCCGGCGGAAATGCCGGACGTCGCGGAGGCGGTAGCCGAGTTCGCGGAGTTCATCAAGAAGGCCTGGGCGGCCCTCGGCCCCCTCTTCAAGGACGTGTACGCGGGGCACGACGAAAGCCGGTGCCTGTACATGGACGACACCGTCGTCTGCACCTTCCTCGCGGTCACGATGCTCAAGTGCCGCTCCCGCAACGCGGCGGACGGATGCCGGAACAGCGAGGGGATGGCGGCGTCGATGCTGTACCTCTCGGGCCAGGGCTGGTGGCCCGAGGGCGAGAAGTTCACGACGGCCTGCACGGGGACGCTCGCGTACCGCACCAGGGGCTGGGACTGCGAGAAGGTGAAGGTCGTGAACGCCTCCCTGGTCAAGCGGCTCATGAACGCCAAGTTCTTCGAGAAGGACAGGGCCTTCGGGAAGTACTATGCGCTTGCGGTGGACGCGGTGCACCGCGACGAGCGGCGCAACGGCAGGGGCGAGCGCCTGTCGAAGAAGGAGAAGAAGACGATCGCGCTGGAGGCGAAGCTCATAACGAAGACGGGCATGGCGGTCGCGGTGTGCAGCGAGGGCGTGGAGCCCTACGACGACAAGAAGGAGAAGCAGGACTGCGAGATCAGCGCGTTCAAGCGCATGGCCCCCGTCCTGCGGAAGCTCATGAGGAAGTACCCGCTGTGCCTCGTCGGCGACGCGCTGTACGGATGCGACAGCGTCTGGCGCATCTGCGAGGGATACGGATGGAAGTACATCACGACGTTCAAGGAGGGGCGCATGCCCGACGTCTACGAGAACGCGAGGATGCTGTTCGACGGAGGAGTCTGCGAGAGCGGGGAGCTGCTGAAGGCCAACGGCAGGCCGAGGTTCGGGACTATGAAATGGGTCGTGGATGTAGAGACGAACGCGGAGGACAGGTACAGGATCAACGTCGTCTACGGGAAAGTCTCGATCTTCGGCGATCTGACCGAGAGGGGAAGTCAGAAGAAGCCGTACGAAGGCATGTTCGCCACGAACCTTCCAGTTGACGGCCTGGACAAGGCCGACGAGATTTTCTGCTGGGGGCGCAGGCGCTGGAACATCGAGAACGTGTTCAGGGAGCAGAAGCACAGCGGGTTCGGGCTCAGGCACAGGTTCGTGAACGCCACCAACGCCAACAAGGTCTGGTACTACCTCATGCAGATCGCGTGGACGCTGTGGCAGATGTTCCAGCGGGGGTTCCTGCTGCGGCTCGAGGCCCGGTGCCGCAAGATGACGCAGGTCCTCTGGTGCGAGGAGATGCGCACGTTCGTCCGCCATCTCGGATGCGTCCTGCTCGTCCCGCGCTACAGGCTCATGTGCCGCAAGAACCTCTGACGGCGAAGCGGACGCGGCGTTCCGATTTCACAAGCCGAGTCATCCGAGCCTCCCGCAGCAGCGCGGGGGGATGGCAACGCATTGCCGAAAACAGCCCCGCCCGCGCAAAAAGCACCTCAATGCTTCAAAATCCCGGGGGGCGGCGAAACGAATTGAAGCCGCAAGCCGGCATTTTTGGAATATCTGGACCGCCGCACGGCGCTCTTGTGCTGACGGCGCTTTTTTGGTAGAATATCAATTGAACTTTTCAACAAACAAAAGGAGCTAAAAATGGGCGATGTAATCGGAGCGGGCGAACTCCACAAGGGCGTGAAGCTGCTGCTTGACGGCGAACCGTGGGAAATCA
>CADCOC010000259.1 GCA_902802945.1 uncultured bacterium
GACTATAATACCGGCATACTCGTGGAGCTCGCCGAGCGCGCGCTCGACGGCAAGGACGTCGGCAATACGAAGGCGAAGCTCGACGCATTCCACGCGAAGCTCGTGAGCGACAACGCGGACCTGCCCCCGGAGATGAAGGAGATGCTCGGCAAGGTCGCGAACATCCCGCTCGCGAAGGGCAGCGACCCGGAAGGCGAGTTCATCGTCAAGTCTTCGATCGCGGGCGACATCAACAAGGTCGTCAACGCCATGCCCCAGCCCGTCCAGGCCGAGCCGCCCAAGTCCCTGAACGACATCGGCGGGCTTGCCGCCGTCAAGGACTTCGTCGCGAATCTCGTCTTCTCCGACAGCACGATGGTCGGCGACGCGATGGTCAACAAGGCCGGCGAGGCGATGCGCCGCATGCTTTCGGACGCGAAGAACATCGTCGCCTTCGCCGAGATCATCAAGAACCCCGCCCTCATCGACCAGGCGTGCGCGCCGCAGATCGCGGACATCGTGAAGGACGGACTCGGCAAGATGGTGGACATACTCGACGCCGAGTTCAAGCGCACCCACGACGGCAAGGATCTCGCCGTAGCCGCTACGGAGAACGACTTCGTGGAGCAGTTCGCGCAGTTCATCGGCGATCCCGCCAAGCTGCTCGGGTCGGAGCTCGCGAAGTTCGACAACATCATCCTCGCGATGGCGACCAAGGGCTGCGAAAAGCTGCAGGACTTCGTCAACACCGTGTTCAACGTCGATGCCGGGAATAAAAACGTCCAGGGAAGCCTCGTCAACGACCCCTACGCCAACATGTCGGCCAAGGACATCAAGGCGCAGCTCGACGCCAAGGGCCTCAACCAGATACTCGACTCGGCCTCCAACGCCGATGCGCCAGGACAGGTAGGGTTCTTCCGCCAGGTTATTTCGACCTACTTCACGTCGCTCGGCAAGGCCGACAAGCGCTCGTGCTTCGCCGCCGCGATGAAATACGCGCAGACGTTCGACTTCACCGGACTCGAGGGCGACAAGCTCGTCTCGGCGCAGAAGAACGCCGTCAACAAGTTCACCGGCGCGATCCTCAAGGGCACGAGCCCGCTCCTCCAGAAGATGATGCAGGGCCTGCCGAAGGAGATCATGGGCGACTACGCGGACGCGCTCGACGACATGAAGTCGTCCCTCGCGCCGATACCGCGCAAGATTGTGCAGGCCCACTTCATGAAGATGATCGAAGAGTCGAAGGACAAGGGCGACGGGAAGGAGATCGAGTCCATCGAGCTCAAGAAGTCCCTTGGCGCGGCTTCGGTCGGCGAGGCGTTCCTCTGCAGCTTCAAGCTCAAGGGCGAGAAGGATCCGAAAAATTTCGTGGTCAAGATCATGCGCCACGACGCGGAGCGCCGCGTGAAGGCCGAGGCGGAGATATTCACCAAGGCGGCGAACGACATCGGCCCCGGCATGGCCAAGACGTGGGAAGGCCAGCTCAAGCAGTACATGACCGAGTTCGACTTCCGCAACGAGGCGAACAACGTGAACGAGGGCGTCAAGCTCTACGGCATAGGCGACGACGAGACGCATCCGCTCAACCCCCTCGCACCGAACGTCCACTCGATGAAGATGTCGAAGGTAGTGGAGCCGAAGAAGGACGTGATGGTCGCCGAAGTGGCCAGCGGCAAGACGGTCGACAAGTACTTCAAGGCGAAGACCGAAGGGATGCGCAACGCGGTTTCGGCCGTGTTCGAGAAGAACCCCGCGACCGGCCGCATAAAGTGGGAGGACGGCCCGATCGACCCGAAGACCGGCAAGCCGAAGAAGGTGCCCGTGTTCAAGAAGGACCTGCCCGTCGGCGCGATACCGACCATGCTCGAGTACTGCCGCACGGACTACGCCGATCTCAAGAAAGCGCAGAAGCTGCTCGTGCAGGCGACGAAGGCGTGGTTCCACGAGGCGCTGCTCGGGTCCGGCAAGTTCCACGGCGACACGCACGCCGGCAACCTGATGGTGGGTGGCGGATCGATTACGTTCATCGACTTCGGCAACCTCTACGAACTCAAGTCCGACCGTCCTCTCCTCGACAAGGAGGGCAAGGCCGTCATCGACCCGAAGACCAACCAGCCCGCCACCATCAACGAGCGCCACGAACTGCTGCGCGTCATCATGGGCGCGACTTTCCGCGACAAGGAGTTTGTGCTCAAGGGCTTCGAGAACCTCCTCTCGCCCGCCGGCAAGACCGCGCTCGAGGCGAACCGCGACAAGGCGGAGGCGATTCTCGACTCGGTGCTCTCGAAGGGACGCTTCTCGTACGACATGGTGTACCGCCTGAACGCGGCAGTCGCAGAGCTGCAGAAGCTGGGTATCGAGCTGCCGCCCGCCATCAACTGCTTCGTGCAGTCCATGGCGCGCCTCTCGAACACGATGGTCGAAATGAACACCATACTGAACCAGGCGAGCGAGCTCCTCGACGCGGCGGACGGATATGTCAGCCAGCCGCCGGACCCGCCGCGCGACGAGCTGGACATCCTCGGCATGGCGATGGACTTCCGCGCGTCGCCGGAAGGCAAGGTTCTGGTGGATGACGACGAAACCGTCGTCGGTCTGAGGAAGAACGGCGAAGACGTCCAGATTTCCGCCTTCTGCCACAGCCTCACGGTCGAGGGCTTCGGCGGATACTCCATCGAAGACGGCGCGCTCAGCGCCGGCGGCTCCTACCACACGAAGGTCGTCGATCGCGTCAAGAACGCGGCCGACCCTGCGGTAGAGGCCGACAAGCTGAAGGACATGCTGAGGGCCAATATCGACATCGAGCGCGACAAGAGCCTGGGCACGTATCTCGGCGTCGTGGACGATGCTCTCGCAATATTCAAGACGGAAATCGCCGCAGCCGACACG
>CADCOC010000260.1 GCA_902802945.1 uncultured bacterium
GCAATGAAAAACTCATTTATTAGATATGAATGTCTACATTGCTTGGCTAGAATTTAATAACCTCCCGCTATACCTAAACACATTGGTCATAATCCTTAATGTTGTCATGCCAACATATTTTCACAGCCAGGAATGGTATAATATGCGCCATCAACAGAGAAGAAAGGTTGAGGCCAATGGAAATGAAGAAGATTGCGTTTTTCGACACGAAGCCGTATGACAAGGAGTCGTTCGACAAGCTGAACAACGGGCGGTACGAGATCAAGTATTTCGAGACGCGGCTGACGGCGGCGGCTCTGCCCCTCGCCGACGGATACGACGCGGCATGCGCGTTCGTGAATGCCGAAATCGACCGTGCCGTGGTCGAGGGGCTTGTGAAGCGCGGCATCAAGGTTCTCGCCATGCGGTGCGCGGGCTACAACAACGTCGATTTCAAGGCGGCATACGAAGCCGGGCTCACGGTCGTGCGCGTTCCCGCCTATTCCCCCTACGCCGTCGCTGAACACGCCGCCGCGCTCCTGATGACGCTGACGCGCCACATCCACCGCGCCGCCGTTCGCACAAAGGACTTCAACTTCTCGCTTGTCGGGCTGACAGGATTCGACCTTCACGGCAAGACGGCAGGCGTAGTCGGCACGGGCAAGATCGGACGCATCTTCGCCGACATCTGCAAGGGGTTCGGAATGCGAGTCCTCGCCTACGACGCATTCCCGAATCCGGCGACGGGGCTTGAATATGTCACGCTCGACAGGCTTCTCGCCGAGTCGGATATCGTCTCGCTGCATTGTCCGCTTCTCCCCGAAACGAAGCACCTCATCAACGCCGACACGCTCGCCAAGGCAAAGCGCGGCTTCACGCTCATCAACACCTCGCGCGGCGGGCTTGTCGATTCGGAGGCGCTGCTCTCGGCATTGCGCGACGGCACGGTCGGCGCAGCCGGGCTGGACGTGTACGAAGAGGAAAGCGAATGGTTCTACGAGGATCGTTCGGACGTTACGCGGCAGAACAAGACGCTGTCGCTTCTCGTGTCGCTCCCCAACGTGATCGTCACCTCGCATCAGGCGTTCCTGACGCACGAGGCGCTTGCCAACATCGCCACGACAACGCTCAAGAACCTTGACGACTACTTCGCCGGCGCACCGCTTGAAAACGAAATCTGCTACCGCTGCCTCGGCACGGGCGGAGCGGCCAAGTCGAACTGCCCTCGCCGCGCCAACGGCCGCTGCCACTGATTTGAAGCCGGGCGTCGCCATCGTGAGCTGCAACGACGGACTCCGCCCCGTCATCATGAAGCTCGAAGCGACCGACGAGGAATCGAAAATCGCCTGCGAGCGGCAATGAGGTAGGATGACTTATGCGATAGAAATAGACTATGCAGATGCGAAACTATTTCCGATTACCCTATCGGCTCCAGATTGTGGGATAATATTCGCCGTTGACACCACAAGAAAGGAGCAACTACAATGAGCAAAGTACTAGATGAAGTTCTGGCGGCAAACGCCGCCTACCAGAAGGATTTTGGGGAGAAAGGAAAACTGCCGATTCCACCCGGGCGGCATTTCGCCATCGTCACGTGCATGGACGCGCGGCTTGACCCGGCCAAGTTCGCCGGTCTCGCGGAGGGAGATGCGCATGTGATACGTAACGCCGGCGGACGGGTGAACGACGAGACGATCCGGTCCCTCATCATTTCCCACAAGCTGCTTGGCACGCAGGAATGGTTCGTGATACACCACAGCGACTGCGGCATGCTGACGTTCACGAACCCCGTGATCCATTCGTTGCTGGACGAAAGCCTGGACACCGCGTCGCTCGGTCCAGATGGATGGTACAACGAGACGAAGAACGGCGGTGCCGACTCCCGCCACATCGACTTCCAGCCCATCTCCGACCTCGCCGAAAGCGTGGTGGAGGACGTGCGCAAGATTCGCGAGAATCCGCTCGTGCCGAAGTACATCCCGATCTACGGCTACATCTACGACGTGAAGACAGGTGCGCTTGTTGAAGTCCCGGCCGCGACCGAGGTCGGCAAGGCCCGGTAAAACCGAAACCGCTTTGCGTGGCATCCCATCCTTCGGTTTCCGGCTGTGAAGGGGAACCGGAAGCCGGAGGATGGATTTAGGAAGAGAAGGCTGCCATGTCGGAACCGAACGCCAGACGCACAACTCATCTCACGCGCGACGCCGCGTGGGAGCTCTTGACGCGTTACAACAAGGACGCGTTCCATCTCCATCATGCCGAGACGGTCGAGAAGACGATGCGATATTTTGCGCGCGAGCTCGGATACGCCGAAGAAGAGGACTACTGGGGCATCGTGGGGATGCTGCACGACATCGACTTCGAACAATGGCCGCAGGAGCACTGCATCAAGAGCCAGACGCTGCTGAAAGAGCTGGGCGTCGAGGACTCCATCAACCGGGCCGTCGCCTCGCACGGCTACGCCATCGTAAACGACATCGCTCCCGAACACGAGATGGAGAAGATCCTCTATGCCGTAGACGAATTGACGGGGCTTCTCGGTGCCGTCGTGCTGATGTATCCCTCGAAAAGCGCGAAGGACCTGAACCTGAAGAGCGTGAAGAAGAAGTTCAAGGACAAGAAATTCGCCGCCGGCTGCTCGCGCGACGTGATACGGCGCGGGGCGGACCAGCTCGGCTGGACGCTGGACGACCTCATCACGCGCACCATCGCCGCCGTCCAGTCGTTAGAAGTGTGATTAAGACTGTTCCGGCTCGTTGAACCGGCGGCGCATCTGCCGCGTTTAACAGGGCATTTCGACTTTCCTATTCCAATCGACAATGCGACGCTGGGGAAGTCGGCTCTGTGGCCGGCCATACGCGATTGTC
>CADCOC010000261.1 GCA_902802945.1 uncultured bacterium
CATGAAGACCAATTACCATACTCACACGACATGGTGCGACGGAAAGGATTCGCCGGAGGCCGTGGTGCTTGCGGCGATCGAGAAGGGGTTTGGCGCCATCGGATTTTCGTCACACGCCATGTTGCCCGAAGATGACACGTCTTGGGTGCTGACGCCCGAAAAGGTGCCGCGTTATGCGGCGGAGATCCGCACCCTCGCGAAGAAGTACGAGGGGCGCATTCGCATATTGTGCGGCGTTGAGGCGGACTACGTGCCAGGCGGTGCAACGCCTGACCGGCGCGCGTACGCTGCCATCTCGCCCGACTACATCATCGGGTCCGTCCATTTCGTCGTCGCCCCCGACGGCGCACGCGTGAGCGTGGACGAATCGCCCGAGTCGCTTGCGGACGGCATTCGCCGTCATTTCGGCGGCGATGCCGAGGCGTATCTGCACGCCTACTTCGCGCAGGTGCGCGAAATGCTTCTCTCATGCGACTTCGATGTCGTCGGGCATCTGGACCTTGTACGCAAGTTCAACGCGCGCCATCCGTACTTTGACGAGACCGCACCGTGGTATCTCGCCGAACTCGACCGGACGGCGTATGCCGTGTCGGCGAGCGGGAAAATCGCCGAAGTCAACACGGGCGCGATCTCGCGCGGCTGGCTTGACGACGCCTATCCGTCCGCCGCCTTCCGTGACCGGTTGCGCGCGCGCGGCGTGAAGTTCATCTTGAGCGCGGACGCCCATGCCGCAGATGCCATCGACTGTGCTTTCGACCGATTCGGCGACTGCGAGGTGTTCCTGCCATCCCCCTTGCCCCAGGACGTGCAATCAATGCGTGCGCATGAAAGTGTTGCCAATGTGAAAGTGTTGCCAATGCCAATGACCAGTTCCAATAAGGAGAGTCGAAATGAAACGGACGAAGACATCGCTAATCTTGAATAGGCTACTTGCAGGATTGGGAGGGTTTATCGTAATCATCCTTGCGAGCGTTCCGCTTGTGTTTCTCGTTTGTCTTTGGGTTGATGGGGGCGGTGGCGGGAAGTTCATGCTTCTTACTCTTATAACCGCGATACCATTCGGCAGCATACTTGCATGGGGCTTATGGGATGTCGTACGCCGCTGGCGTGAAGTCGCCAAGGTGCAGCAGATGGTCGGCGAGATGAGCGACGAGGAACGTGAAGAATTCTACTCTGCGACGGAGCGGGGTGATGTCGAGCTTGCCGTTGACGACAAAGGTAGGACTCATTCTACGCCATTGGACTTCGGTTGAGTTATGACGATTACGCTTTTGTGGTTCGGACAGTGAGCGGGTGACGTGCGGACTGCGCCCTGCGGCGGCAAGCGAAAGGAGTATATGAAGGATGTGGAAACTGACTAAGACCATCCTCGCCTCATCTATCGCGTTCGTTGCATGAATGAGAGAGTTTTTCAAATATCAGCAGTTGTTTACGGATAAAAAGTGTGATATAATATCACGCAGAGACCTTGGAAGGTCTTTTGTGTGATAGAAAAAGATAATAGAAGGTCTATGGAGGTTTGATTATGGAGAGTTCGGAAATGCAACGGCTGTATGATGCAATGGAGCATCGATTGAAGCTGGTGAAAACCGGCTTCCGTAGGTATCTTTATCCTAAAATAGACTGGCGCGACCATCTGATCTGCATAAAGGGCGCGAGGGGAACGGGGAAGACCACGCTGCTTCTTCAGCGCTATCTAGAGGCGTTCAAGGGCAATCGCGGCGGAGGGGCGCTGTATGTCTCCGCCGACGACCTCTGGTTTTCAAAGCACTCCTTGAAGGATGTCGCGGACTATCTTTGTTCACATGGCGTCGGACACCTCTTCATCGACGAAGTCCATCATGCGGAAGACTGGCAGCGGATGATCAAGAACATCGTCGATGAATATGGCGAACTGGACGTCGTCTATTCCGGTTCCAGCCTTCTGAAGCTGGAGCGGGGGCGTTCAGACCTTTCCCGGCGGCAGGCGGTTTACGATCTGCGGGGGATGTCCTTTCGGGAGTTTCTTGAGTTTGAGGGGGTTGCGTCGTTTCATGCGTTGCCGCTGGAGGAGTTGCTCGCGAACCATCGCGAGATTGCGCTTGAGCTGACATCGAAGGTGAAGGTACTGCCGCACTTTGCGAAGTATCTCAAGTGCGGATTCTATCCGTTCTACAAGTCGGTGCACGGCATGTACGAGAGCAGGCTGAACGAAATCGCGAACCAGGTCCTTGAAAGCGACCTGCCGGCGGTGGAGGATGTCTCGCCTGCGACCATCCGCAAGATCAAGCGGATGCTCATGGTGCTTGCGGGGTCGTGTCCGCAGCTCCCGAAGATGAACAGCCTGTACGCCGAGCTGGAGACGACGCGTGCGCAGGGGCTCAAGATGCTGGACATCCTCGAACGCGCGGCGCTTCTCCAGCAGTTGAAGTCCGAGAAGGCCACGTTGAAGGACCTTTCGCGTCCGGACAAGATATATCCGGACAATCCGAACATGATGCATGCGCTTACGACACGCGCCGATGTCGGAACCATGCGGGGGACGTTCTTCCTGAACCAGCTGCGCGGGGCGGGGCACGATGTCAAGTATCCGCCGCGTGGCGACTTCAAGGTGGACGGTCGCTGGCTCTTCGAGGTCGGCGGCGCGGGCAAGGGCTTTTCGCAGATCGCGGACGAGCCGGACAGCTATGTCGTGAACGACGATGTGGAGATCGGTTTCGGCAGCAAGATTCCGCTGTGGCTCTTCGGGTTCTTGTATTGACGGCAACTGTGGCGACAGTCGTTGAAGCGGCTCTAATCTTGAAATAATGACGAAAGGAACAGAACCCATGAAACCC
>CADCOC010000262.1 GCA_902802945.1 uncultured bacterium
ACCCGTTCCCATTCCGAACACGGAAGTCAAGGGCCTCTTCGCCGAGGGTACTGCGGGACTCGCCCGCGGGAGAGTAGGGCGCCGCCGGCTTTCTTTTTTCCCCCGGAGAATCCGGAAAATCCGGAATGTCCGGAAAATCCGGAATATGCTATAATAGCGCCGTCTGGAGGAATACCACAATGACCGTAGAAGAACAGATCCATGAAATGGGCGTGAAGGCCCGCGCCGCGGCAACGGCGCTGCGCGCGTTCACGACTGCGCAGAAGAACGCCGCACTCACCGCGATCGCTGACGCGCTTGACGCGGCGAAGCCGCAAATCGACGCAGCCAACGCTGAGGACGTTGCTGCAGCACAGGCGAATGGCCTCGCGTCAGCGCTTGTGGACCGTCTCACGCTTACTCCCGCGCGCTTTAAGTCAATGGTGGATGGTGTGCGCTACATCGTGGAGCTTGAAGATCCCGTCGGCACCGATATCTGGACCCGCACCCGCCCGAGCGGCATCTCCATCCGCAAGGTGCGCGAGCCATTTGGCGTGGTGGCCGTGGTGTTCGAGAGCCGTCCGAATGTTTTTGTGGATACTGCCGCTCTCTGCCTCAAGACTTCCAATGCAATCATCCTTCGCGGCGGCAAAGAGGCGCTTCGCTCAAACGCGGCCCTCAACGAAGCAGTGCGCGCTGGTCTCGCGAAGGCCGGCCTGCCCGCCGATGCCGTCCAGCTCGTTCCGATCACAGACCACGTGGCTGTGCCCGCGCTCGTACGCTCGGTCGGCCTCGTGGACGTAGCGATTCCGCGCGGCGGCGAACGTCTCATCCGCGCAATGTGCGAAGCGGCGCTCATCCCCGTCTTGAAACACTACAAGGGCGTGTGCCATGTGTACGTAGACGACGCGGCGGATCTCGACATGGCTTTAAAGATTCTAGACAATGCGAAGGTGCAGCGTCCGAGTGCCTGTAATGCCGCCGAGACGCTGCTTGTCGCGGCGAAGGTCGCGGGCGCGTTCCTTCCGCGTGTGGAGGAATGGGCGAAAGAGCGCGGTGTGACACTGCACGAAACGGACGCCGATTGGTCGCGCGAGTATCTCTCGCTAGACCTGAACGTGGGCATCGTGCACGATGTGGACGAGGCAATCGCGCACGTCAATGCCTACGGTTCGCACCACAGCGACTGCATCGTGACGAACGACGCCGCCCACGCCGCGCAGTTCCTGCGCGATGTCGATTCCGCCGCCGTATACCACAACGTCTCCACACGTTTCACGGACGGCGCGGAGTTCGGCATGGGCGCGGAGATCGGTATTTCAACAGATAAGCTTCACGCTCGTGGCCCAATGGGTCTCGAGGAGCTGACCACCTACAAGTACGTCGTCACTGGCGACGGGGTGGTGCGGTCGTAGGAAGGAAGAGGCGGAGATGGATGCGTCCCCGATTGCGATTGTCGGCGTGAGCTGCCGGTTCGCATGCGCGCCGGACCCCGGCGCGTTCTGGCGCATGATCATGCACCGCGCGAGCGGCATCGCCCCTCTCGGCGAGGAGCTTTCGCTGCCGTGGGGTGGACGCAACCTCTTCGACGCTCCCTATCCGAATCATGGTGCGCTGCTCGGTTCGCTCTACTCTTTCATTCCGCGTGAGCAGGATGTGCCGCGAGAGTTGAGCATCGGCGAGAACCAGGACCGCTACTTCGCCGTGCAGCTCGCTTTTGACGCGCTCGCGGATGCTGGGATGCGTCCGCACGCCGTCGAACCTGTACGCGGCACGGTGCGCTTCGGCTACGCGCCGCCGTTCAACTCGTCGACGATGAACTGGCTCCAGCACACGTTCTTCGTGGACCAGACGATGGAGATCATCACCCACTTTTTCCGCAACGCGCCGGAGGAGACGCTGCAGGCCGTGCGCGGGGAGCTCGTGAATTCGCTGCCCGCGCCGGACGCCGCGAGTTTCCTTTCCGGATCCGGCAACAGCATCGCGAGCGGCATCGCGCGCGAATGCACGTTTTCCGGCGGGGCCACGACGCTTGACGGCGGCGCGCTCTCCGGCGTCGCGGCGATCCGCGCGGCGATGGACGACCTCCGCAGCGGCCGGGCGGACGTGGCGCTCGCCGGCGCGCTCACGCCGCCGCTGTCGCGTCCGTTCCTCGAAGGCGTCTCGGGCGAGGTGCCGTTCGCGACGGACGGCGACCTCGTGCCGTTCTCGCAGGACGCGCACGGCACGGTTCCCGGCGAGGGCGGCGCGTTTTTCGTGCTGAAGCGCGAGGGCGACGCCCTTGCGGCGCACGACCGCATCTACGCGCTCGTGAAGGGCGTGGCGTGCGGTTCCGCCCCGCTGGCCAAGTTGCTCGCGACGGCGTCGGACCGCGCGGGCGCGCCGCTCACGTCGATCGACCTCATCGAGGCGGACGGCAGCGGCATCCCCTCGTACGACGCCGCCGAGGTGGAGGCGGTGCAGTCGCTGTGGGGCGTGCATCGTCCCGGCGGGCCGCTTGTCGGCATCGGGTCCGTGAAGGGCAACGTGGGCCACTGTTTCCGCGCGGAGGCGGCGGCCTCGATCCTCAAGGTGGCGCTTGCGCTGCGCCGCCGCGTGCTGCCGCCGCAGATGCCGTGCGCGCATCCGATCGAGGCGCTGTCCAACGTGGGCAGCAGCGTGTATCTGCTCAACGAGGCGCGGCCGTGGGTGACGGGCGACTCCACGTCGCCGCGCCGCGCCGCCGTGCTCGTGAACGACGGGGGCGGCCGCCGCGCGGCGCTCGTCCTGGAGGAGGAGCCGGAGAAGGAGGACCGTGCATGAGCGCCGAACCGGGAGGATC
>CADCOC010000263.1 GCA_902802945.1 uncultured bacterium
GCCGTCGTCTCATAGAACATGTTGTCCGCGGAAATATCGGACCCTGCCGGCAGGCTGATGGTCTCAAAGGTGCTCTCTGCGAAGCAGCGTCTGTCATAGACTGCCGGGCTTCCCTTGAAGCTTCCCTTTCCGGATTCCGCGACATGAACGAACAAGACATCGCCCAGTCCACCAAGCAGCTCATCGACGCCCTCAAGCAGTCCTGCGGCGCCGTCGGTCTCGGCAACGACGGAAACGAATACAAGATCATCGTCCAGGTCTTCCTCTACAAGTACTTCAACGACAAGTTCGGCTACGCGGCCAAGCGGAATCCGAAATACGGCGCTCGCTTCTCCGCCGCTTCGACCTGGGACATCGCCTACGACGGTTTTTCCGAGGACGAAATCGAAGACCTGTTCGCCTATCTGCCCGCCTCCACGCCGCGGCTCAAGCCACACCAGACCGTCGCGCATCTCTTCAACGCGATGAACCAGCCGGACTTCGCCGCGCTCTTCGACGCCACGCTCAAGGAAATCGCCTTCCTCAACGCCGACATCTTTTCCATCGCGACCGACGAGAGGACCCGCATCTCCGTATTCGACCCGGCCTTGATCGCGAACACGGTCAACGATCCGGCCAAGCGCGACGACTTCGCCCGCTCGCTGATGCGCCGCATCGCCGACCCCAAGGCAAACTTCGAACCCGTCTTCGCGCAGAAGTACGATTTCTTCGCGACGATGTTCGAGTATCTCATCAAGGACTACAACAAGGACGGCGGCGGCAAATACGCCGAATACTACACGCCGCGCTCCATCGCCGAAATCATGGCCCGGCTTCTCGTCGGCTTCGACAAGGATCTCCGCGGCATCTCCTGCTACGATCCCTCCGCTGGCTCCGGCACGCTCCTCATGGCCCTCGCCCACGCCGTCGGCGAGGATCGCTGCACCATCTACTCGCAGGACGTCTCCCAGAAGTCCTCGCAGATGCTCCGCCTCAATCTCATTCTAAACAACCTCTCCCACTCCATCCGCAACGTCGTCCAGGGCAACACGCTCCTGCACCCCGGACACCTCGGCACCGACGGCACGCCGCGCACCTTCGACCGCGTCATCTCCAACCCGCCCTTCAAGCTCGACTTCCCCGACGAACGAGAGGCGGTCGAGAAAACCGGCCGCTTCTGGGCCGGCGTTCCCAACGCCCCGAAGGAGATCAACCCCGACAAGCCGAAGATGGAGATCTTCCTGTGCTTCATCCAGCATCTCCTCAACTCCCTTTCGGAGAACGGCAAGGGCGCCATCGTCGTTCCGACAGGATTCATCACGGCCAAGAGCGGCATCAAGCAAAGGATACTCCAGCACGTCGTCGACCGCCACATCGTCTACGGCTGCGTGTCCATGCCGTCCAACGTCTTCGCCACCACCGGCACGAACGTCTCCGTCCTCTTCTTCGATAACTCCCGCAAGGTCGACAAAGTCGTCCTGGTCGACGCCTCCAAGCTCGGCGAAGAATACAAGGACGGCAACAACACCCGCAAGCGTCTCCGCGATTTCGAGATCGAGCAAATCGTTTCGACATTCCTCGAGCGCAAGGCCGTCGACGTCTTTTCCGTCGTCGTCACCCACGACGAAATCAAGGCCAAGGGCTACTCCCTTTCCGCCGGACAGTATTTTGACATCAAGATCGAACACGTCGACATCACCGAAGAGGAGTTCCAGGCCCGTCTTGCCGACGCGCAGAAGAACCTCGCCGATCTCAACGCCCGCGGCGCCGCCCTCGACGCGGAAATCGCCGCTCAACTCGCAAAACTGAGGTTCGTTCCATGAAGGCCCGCTATGCGAAGTTGATCGGATCTGTCGGGGATGTCCACGGTTACATCCTCGATCTTCTCTGGCGACGTGTGCCGAATCTTTGTTTGTTGCGATTTGGCGGCAATCTGCTCGCGAACGGATTTCGTGAGAAACAGGTAGTAGGCAAATCTCTTGTTAATCTTCGCCTCGTCGCATTCGATCAGTCCAACGTCTTGGCTTTGGATGTATAAATCGTCGCAAGGAATGAACGCAACGCTTCCTAACAGCCCGGGACTTCGCTCCGTCAACGGCGTGATGAGATCGCCCCGCTTCATGAGAAACTTCTCCTTGAAGTCTCCTGTGAAGTACTTGCCTTTTGTCGATTTGAATTCTTTGAATCCGCCTTCTTCCTCGAAGTTGGCAAGCGTGAGCCGCAGATACCGTCCCTCGTCGGCGTATCCCGTTCCGGGAAGAGACGCGCCGCGTGAGACGTGTATCAGTTTGGATAGTTTGTAGCGAGTCAGTTTCATGGAGCCAGTATGAAAATCAAAGATTTCTCCGATATCAATCCTCAACCGTCATCACCAATTCACGAGAGGCCGTTCATTGATTATATTGACACCTCGTCCGTTGAAAACGGCGTATTCACCGGCGCGGAGCATATGACCAATAGTTTTCCCTCTCGGGCGCAGAGGGAAATCAAAACTGGCGACATTTTGATTTCGTCTGTGAGGCCCAATCTTCGTCACAACTATTTTGTAAAGAAATCGGAACACGGCATGATCGTTTCTTCGGGATTCATTCATATCCGAGTTCTCGACTTGCAGAAAGTAAGTCCTTTGTTTTTGTACTACTTTCTGACTTCTCCTACACAGGTCCATCGATACGAAAAGGTCGCGGAGAGCAGTCAATCTGCTTATCCGTCGTTTAACAAGAGTCTTATCGAAGAAACCGACTTTCCAGACATTTCTTTGCCTGTGCAACTTCGCATAGCGGGCCTTCGAAAATTGCTGAATTGGAGGCGTTGGCGAAACTTGTCTACGAGCGTTGGTTTGTCGAGTTTGAGTATCCAGACGTTGACGGACGGCCGTACAAGTCCAATGGCGGCAAGATGGTTTGGAATGAAACGCTGAAGCGGAATGTACCGGAAGGATGGAGCGTTCGCATGCTCCCGGAAATCGCGGACTATCTCTTCGGTTTTCCATTTGATTCGGCAAAGTTCAATTCAAACGGAATCGGAACATCCATCGTCCGGATTCGAAACGTGAAGGACGGGTTCACATCCGATTTCACAACCGAAGTCGCACCTGACGAATACTACATCGACAACGGCGATTTTATCATCGGGATGGACGGATACTTCGATATGAACTTGTGGATTGGCGGCAAGGCTTATCTGGTGCAACGGTCATGTCGGGTTACCGCCAAGAACCCAATCCACCAAGGACATTTGATCCGAGCGCTTTACTTGCCGATCAAGCATCTTGAACAGTCCCTCACGGGCGCGACGCTCGCGCATTTGGGCAAGGCCCATCTGGACAGGATTCCCATTCTTTTGCCACCAGAAGATGTTCCCGCATTCCACCTTTTGAACCAGATCGATGCTCGAAAGATCCAATCCGGTATTGAAATCAGGCGTTTGTCCGAGTTTCGCGACTGGCTTCTGCCCATGCTGATGAACGGCCA
>CADCOC010000264.1 GCA_902802945.1 uncultured bacterium
AGCTTTCAACTCCAAACCCTTGAAGTGCAGTGCTTCGTCCGCAGAAGGAGAGAACAGCGCATCGTCGTCAAGCGAGACGGCCGGGCCGCTCTTTACGGACAGAACGCGGACGTCCTTCTTCGGCGTGACGGAGCAGGGATACGCATCGTCGCGGTAGCGGACTTCGCCTTGAAACGCGAGCGTCCCCGCGTATGCGAACGCCGTGCGGTGGTAGACGAGCAGCGAAACGCCCTCGCCGTCGGGCTGGAACGCGATGTAGCCGTTCACGTTGTCGCGCGTATCGACGAGCGCGAGTCGGTTTGGGAACCCGTCGCGAGAGGAAGCGACGCGCCAGCGCGCGGTCGAGCCGTCCGCACCCATTCCCGCGCCAGTGACCGCAGCAGGGCCCGTAAACGACAGGCGACCGAAAAGCTCGGCGTTCCCCTCCTTGTGCGAAAGGGTCAGACGGGCTCCTTCGTCGGCAAAGGATACTTTCCAGCTGCCCGCGTCAAACTCGGTGTCGGCGAAAGCGGCCAAGCATGCAAATGTCGCGCAGACAGACAATGTGCATCTCATGCACAGCTCAACCACGCAGCGTATCTTCACGGGCAAGTTAGCCCGCGGCCCAAAATATAGTTGTCTCATGTTGTTCATGTTGTTTTCATGACTCCTTAGTCGACTCGCGCACGACGAGCGGAGCGGGAACGAGGATGCGGCGAGGCGGAAGCGACGGATCGCGCATGCGCTCGCGAAGCGCACGGTAGGCGACGAGTGCGATGTCCTCGCACGGCTGGTGCACCGTCGTCAGCGGCGGGAGCATCGTGACTGAGCAGCGCACGTCGTCGAAGCCGGCGAGCATCACGTCCTTCGGCACGGAAAGCCCCAGTTTGTCGAGCGTGTTGCGCAAGACAGCGGCGACGTAGTCGGACTCGCAGATGACGGCGTCGGGCCGGTTCTTCTTACGGAAAACCGACGCAAGCACCGCAACGTCGTCGGGCTCCGCAACGATTTCGAACTCCGCCCCGCCGCGCTTCCCGACGGCGAAAGCGGCTCCCGCAAGCCTGTCGCGGATTACCGTAGCGCATTCTGGGCGCATCAGGAACCGAACCCTTTTTGCTCCCTGCGCGACAACATGCTCTCCAAGGGCGCGCCCCGCGGCAAAGTTGTCTATGCCGACGAAGTCGTGCCGGATCGGATCCTGTCCGAGACTCACGTTCCTGTCGATGAGAACGACTGGAATCTCCGCGCCGTCGAACAGGGCGAGTATCTCGCGCGTCACCCTGTCGGGGGACTTCAGGAACGCGAGCGGCTGCAGCACCACACCGGCAACGCGCTGCTTGACGAAGGCGCGTGCGACTTTCGCCGCCTCGACCGCGCGTTTAGCGGGCGTTGCGGCGGAGATGTCGCCGAGGAGAAGAGTGTATCCGTCCTTCTGCGCACACCGCATCAGCCCCTGGCAGATGCACGGGAACACCTCCCCGAACGAAAGACTCGGCATGATGAGCCCGATCCGCCCAGACTCGAGGGCCGCCGTCTTCGTCGCGAAAGTGCCCGCGCCGCGCTTGCGGTAGACGAGTCCGCACTTAACCAGCTCGTCCATCGCGCGAACTGCCGTTATGCGCGAAACATTGTACTTGCGGACAAGCGACTCCTCGGACGGAAGCGGAACGCCGCGCGGGTAGCGCCCATCCCGTATTTCCTTCCTGAGGTATTCGAAGATCTTTCTGTATTTTGCCTTGTCTTCCGCCATCTCTGCCTCCAGGCCCATGTACATTATACCACACTCGAAACGTCCGGATCGCGGCTTTCATCGAAACCAGGCGAGCAGGTCCTCCCGAGCTTCGCGTATTTCGCGCCCGCGAGACGGTTGTAGGAAAGAAACTCAATCCCGCGTAGATTCGACGCGCCGTCAACAAGCTGCACGATGGCCGACTTCGTCTCGCGCGAATCGTTGACGCCGGGAATGCACGGAACGCGCGCGGCAAAAGGCACTCCGGATTTCTTGAGCCATTTTATGTTCTCGAATATCGGCGTCGCGTCCACGCCGGTCCAGCGGCGGTAGCCGTCAAGGTCGGGGAACTTGACGTCCTGGTAGACGAAATCAAGCCGCGAGACGACCGTGCGGTAAGCTTCCGCCGGCGCAAAACCGCTTGTCTCAATCGCGTATGTAAGTCGCGGTTCCTTTGCGCGTATGCGGTCGATTATCGCCGCGGCAAAACCGGCCTGCGCGAGCGGCTCCCCGCCGGAAAGCATAAATTCCCGTATCTCAAATATCCGGCCTAACATCCGCATCCACCCTTCCAAAACACTCTGCGCCTCTGCGTCTCTGCGTTAACACACGAAGCGCCCTGTCGAGCGCACCGACGAAACTAACCGCGTCGATGTTGTTGATGTCCATTCCGCAGCCAGGGACAAGGAACTCCCAGCACGCCGCGACGGAATAGTCGCGCGCGTCCTCGAGCTGGTATCCCCACCTCTGCAGCGCCGGAATCACGACGTCGTCGTTCGCGTACTGCGGGAAGCCGAGCCCTTCCTTCGTGAGCTCCGTGCCGAGCTCGTAGACTTCAATCGGCGTCGACTTGTCGACGCGCAGGTTTATCTTCGGGTCAACGAGCTTCAGCTCCCCGCACGCCTTCATGCAGAGGCGAGAGAGGTCGTTGAAGGCAGG
>CADCOC010000265.1 GCA_902802945.1 uncultured bacterium
ACGGTGCGGGGCTTGTCCGCGTCTTCGGCAGCGGCGTCATCCCCCTCAAGCGGCGTGTAGTCGCTGACCGTGGCGACGGCCGTGAACCACTGGCCGCCCAGCCATTGAAGGACGTCCTGGCCGTCGAACGCATCGGCGTCCATGTTGCCAAGAATCCAATCCGGGCACCAGGAGCCGTTGTGCTGGTCGAGCGTCAGGATCGTTCTGCCCTCGGCGTCGTAGGCGCAGAACCGCCACGCACGGGCGTTGCCGCGTTCGAGCCGGATGTTCCCGTTGCGCTTCGGGTTGTCGTTGTCCGTGTAGTACGACGCGAACGACTCGTTCCAGTTGCCGCTCCAGTTCTTCTCGGCGTGGTACGTCTCGCGGATGACGGCGTTGGCGAACGACCCGAACCGCTCCAACTCCGTTGCCGTGTGCGAAAGGACCGCGCCGGATGCGTCGCTGACGATCCGCTCCTCGCGCTTCCAGCCCTCCTCGTTGATGTCGCCGCTTGAAACGAGTTCTTCCGAAGTCTGCGAGACGTTGTCGAACTTCGTCCAGCCTCCGTTTTCATAGACGTACGTGTCGTCGCTCATCGTGTTGTCGAGGCGGCTGATCTTCCAGAGGCGGATTCGCGACGGCGAGCCGTCCACGTTCAGGATTCGCCACGTGTGCTCCAGCTTGCCGGATGCGGTCTCGGTTATCGTCACCTCGATGCCGTCCGTGATGGACTGGACGGTCAGAGTCCTGCCCCTGTTGTCCGAACAGGCAATCGTCCTGACTCCGCCGGAAGTAGTGTCCGTCACCTGCGCGTCGCCGCGTTTGAGGACTTGCAGGGTGTCCACGCCAATCGACAGGGGCTCGTCCGTCAGGAACCACGCGAAGCCGCTGACCTGCCCCTTGCGCGGCACGCCGAGCGGTATGCGGAACTTGAGCGAGCCGAGCTCGCCGCCCTCAAGGGCGTCGCAGTTGCCGTCCTCGCACCCGCCGCAGTTGTCGCATCCGTCGTCCGACAGAAGCTCCCTCTCCTCCATGCCGCCCGCCGTGGACACGTCGTGCGTCGCCGTGCCGCTCCACACGCTTTCGCCGCCTATCGAGACCGTGCCAGTCGCCGTCTCGCCGTTCACGATGAGATTCGTGGCGATGTCGGGATAGCCGTCGATGTCGAACCCGACGGACACTTCAGGTTTGCAGTCGCACTCGTAGCCGCCGGAGGAGTCGGAGTGCCACGAACGCCACAGGCAGCCCGAATCGAGCGGATATTCGTACGTCTCGGAGTACGTTCCGGATTCGGGATCGTAGTCGAGTCCCGAACCGTCGGAGTGGTGTCCGCCGCCGTAGGAGACGCGGGGGTTCAGGAACGCGAGGTAGCAGCTGTTCGTCGCGGACACGGGGAGCGGCGGACTTCCGCGCAGAACGGGCTGCGCAAGCGCCGGAAGGTCGATCTTCGGAAGCGGGTACACGCCCGGCGCGTCCACCAGGAGCGTGCCGTCGCCCTGGAGCCGGAGCTTTCCGCCGTCCGTCGATAGCTCCGCGCTGGCTTCCTGCGGATAGAGGGCGGCCCTGCACGGACGTTCCGAGCGGTCTATCGAAACGGCAAGGGAAGTCTCCTCCTTGATGGTCGCAACCGTCCAGACGGCGTTGGACGTCGTGATCCGCTGCGCGTCCCCGACCTCGACGGCCGGCGAGTATGCGAGGAGGTAGAGCGGCGAGCGGCAGGCCGTCGCGGCCGCCGTTTGGCGGAGCCGGATCGTCAGCGTCACGGGGCTGTTCGTCGAGACGGGGAGGTGCAGACTGTCGCAGGGCGGAGAGGCCGTTTCCGTCCCCACCTCGCCTTCGGAATCCTCCCAGTCGAGCGCAAGCCCCTCAAGATGCCACGCCCCGGCGCGGTCGGGCCTCGACGAGAGGAAGTACTGCTCCCAGCCGCCGTTGCGGGCGATGCAGAACGTCCGCTCGTAGATGTTGCTCGCGACAGCGGCGTTCTGCGCGAAGAAGCCGTCCGTGATCTTCCACGCCGCGATGCGGTTCGTGGACATGAACGCCGCCTCGGCCCCGTTCGTCGGGCTGATTCCCGACGCGAGTTCAAATCCAATGTTGAACCCGTTTGCGCCGAACTCCCCGGCGGAATCCACGACGTTCGTGCCGCCAAACCAGTAAGTCTCGTATGCGTCGGGGATACCGTCGCCGTCGAGGTCGTAGAGAGGCGTGGCGGAGGACGGATCGGGGTCGGAGCCGTCAACAAGCCCGTCATTGTCGCTGTCGCGACCGGCTGGATTCGTGCCGTTGGCAATCTCAATGCCGTCCGGAACGCCGTCGTAGTCGGAATCGGGATGGCGGGGGTCGGTGTGGTACACAAACAGCTCGTCGATTGTGGCGAGGCCGTCGTTGTCGGGATCGGGGTTTACTGCGTCCTCCGGCGAAAGCGGGTAGAACGTCATCGAGGTGACGCTGGTGGGGATGGCGTTCGTCGTCCAGTCGTTGCCCGCGAACGACGCACCGATGACGGCGTTTACAACGGGCGAGACGCCCGTTGTCCCAGTGCCGCCGCACCGCGAGAGGTCGTAGCGGTAGGTGAACTGCCCGTCCGTCCTGAACTCGATTTGGAATGAAAGCGGCGTGTCGGTGTCGCGGTCGAGCAAGGCGTTCTGCCAGCGGTCGAGCAAGGCGTTCTGCCATGTGATTTGCAACGTGTTCGAGGGCGTGACGTAGTGCCAGAATTGAGAGTGTAAAGTGTAAAGTGTAAAGTGTAAAATCTGGGGCCAGTTGGCCTCCGGCACGATGCCGAGTACGGCCTTGAAGGGACTGAACACGGGGCCGTTCTTGACCTCCGCCCAGCCGTCGGAATGGATTCGCAACAGCATTTGATCATCTGTTTCCTGTTCCCCGTTTTCCATCCTCCATTTTACACTTTCCACTTTCCATTTTACACTCTCATAAATCCAGTCCGTCGCCGCGCCGAACGCGCGCCAGTCGGCGCAGACCACGGCGTTGGACGGCGCGGAGAAGTCAAACGCCTCGTCCGTGCCGATGCGCGTCATCACGAAACCGCGCCGGAAGTCATCGGCGGTAATCGTGCGGAGCGTATTCGTCGAGGTAATGGGGGCGAAGTTCGACCACTCGTCCGTGACGGGCGCGGGGTCGCCAACCATGCCACCCTGCTGCCGGGACCGACCACCATCTGCACGTTGTTCGTGCCGCCGCCGTCCCCGCCGCCAGGATCTCCGCCGTTGCCTCCGCCGTCCGGCTTGATGCTGGCAACGAGCCAGAATGCAAGGAACATGATCCCGAACACGACGCGCCCTGTCTTCGACTGTTTCTTGAAGAACCCCACCATATCCCGCACGGGGCGGATGTCCTTCTCGTGCATCAGCGCGACAAGCCACGCGATAGTCAATATGCCCGAAAGTGAAATGAGAAACGCTATCCA
>CADCOC010000266.1 GCA_902802945.1 uncultured bacterium
CGCGACGCACGAGCGCATCCTCAACGCGTCGGTCGAGGTGAACAACTACGAGCCCGTCACGTTCGACGAGCTGGTCGAGAACAACCGCCGCCACAAGGAAAACTACCTCCGGTGAAAGGAAACGACGAATGACAAAGAGCGCAGCCATGAAATCGGTGAACGTCGCGGCGGTTGCCGCAGCGGCGCTGCTCGCTGGATGTTCGCAGGACGGTGGACGCCAGTCCGACGGCGAACAGCCAAAAGACGCGCTGTCAGTGATCGCCGAGCGCACGTCCGTCAGGCGATACGAGAACAGGGAGGTACCGGACGAGGCCGTGGAGAAGCTGCTCCGCGCCGCGATGTGCGCGCCGACCGCCGTTAACCTCCAGCCGTGGGAGTTCATCGTCGTCAAGGACAAGACGACGCTGGCGCAGCTCGCGGCGGCGAACCGCTACGGCGGCATGATCGCGCAAGCACCGCTTGCAATAGTCGTGTGCGGAGACACCTTGCAAGAGGCCAGCGGACAGCCGAACAAATGGTGGATGCTCGACTGCTCCGCCGCGACGGAGAACATCCTCCTTGCCGCGACCGCCCAGGGGCTGGGCGCGGTCTGGACGGCGGCCTATCCGCACGAGGACCGCATCGCCGCCGTGCGCAAGATACTGTCCATCCCGGAGCGGTACGTCCCGCTCTGCGTCGTCCCCGTCGGCTATCCCGCAGACCCGACGGCGAGGCCGAAGGACAAGTGGAGGCCGTCGAAGATCCACAAGGAGAGGTTCTGACAACGGAGTCTGCTCCACCAATTTGAACAAGGAAAAAGAAAGGACAAAACAATGCTCAGGTTAAACTGTTTTTTTCAGGCCAAGGAAGGCCGCTGCCCAGATGCCCTCGCAGCCGCAATTGAGCTGACCGAGGCGTCGCTCAAGCAAGACGGATGCATTTCCTACGACGTGTTCGCTTCGGCGACGCGTCCCGGAGTGCTCCTCATCTGCGAGACATGGCGCGACGAGGCGGCGATCACGGCGCACTGCGCCTCCGAGCCGTTCGTCAAGAACGCCGCCGTCATCAACGACTGCGGCGAGTTGAAGATCGAGAAGTTCGAGATGTGAACGGGTGCGCCCGCAATGCGGAGAATGAAAGTGGAGTGCTGGACTGCGCAGCGCAATTGGGCGGAGGGATGAGACATGAAACGGGAAGAATCTCAGAACGTCGAGTACAAGGAGTCGTGGCACGACAAGTACCTCGAATGGGTGTGCGGCTATGCAAACGCCAAGGGCGGGACTTTGTACATCGGCGTCAAGGACGGAACGAAGGTGCCCGTCGGGGTGAAGAATCCCAACAAGCTGATGGAGGACATCCCCAATTCCATCCGCAACACGATGGGAATCGTAGCCGACGTGTCGCTCCTCAAAAAACAAGGCAGAAACGTAATACGCATCAAAGTCCATGCGAGTTCGTTTCCCGTCAGCTACCAAGGGCGTTTCCACTACCGCACAGGCGCGGTGAAGATGCTGATCAACGGACTCGTCCACCGCGACTACCTTGAAACCGGCAGCGAAGTCCACGTCGACATCTTCGACGACCGCATTGAAATAACTTCGCCGGGCGGGATGCCGGGCGACCGCAAGGTACAGGAGTACGCGAACATCCGACGCATTCCGTCGCGCCGCCGCAACAAGTGCCTTGCAGATATGTTCGAGAGGCTAGACCTCATGGAGCGCAAGGGCAGCGGGTTCAAGAAGCTCTACGAGGACTACGAGAAGCTGTCGGTCAACCTCGGCAAGAGGATGCCGGTCTTGGAGTCCGAGAGTGACTACTTCCGCGTGACGCTTCCGAACCTGCTCTACGGATTCACTGACGAACAGCTTGTCGCCGCTGTTGACGGCTCGCCTTACGGAGTGCCGAAAAGAGGAGCTAAAGATGCTGCGCCCCACCATGATACCCCACCAGTTACCCCACCAGTTGATGAGAAAAAGAAACGGCTTATCCAGGCGCTAAAAGACACGCCGCTTGGAACTTCTGAACTGTTGAAGGCGCTTCACATCCGCGACCGTAACTATCTCCGCGAAGGTTATATACGCCCTACGTTGAGAGCTGGATTCATAGAACAGACAAGGCCAGATGTCAAACATTCCAAACTCCAGAAGTACCGGCTCACTGAAAAAGGCCGTGCAGCTCTGACATCAGCGAGGTGAATCATGGCGATGCCGCAGAGAGACAACTACATCGAGCAGATACGACGGTTGGAGGGCTTGATCGCCTACGCCGAAGAACAGCAGGACTGGGAAGATCTGGAGCGGCTGAAGGAGCAGCTCCGTAAGTTGATGGAGAAGATGTAGTTCCGCTCGTGCGCGTAAAGCCCGATTTCCGCCCCGCTGGCGCGTTCCGCGCGCCGTGACGGGCAACGGCCGCCCGGCGACGTGCAAGCCCGCACAGGGGCGGATTTGGGGCTAACCACTAGCCACTAGCCACTAATCACAGCAGATCGATGACGCGGACGTTCTCAACGTGCACCGCGCTCGGATCGGCGTAGTAGCGCATCACGGTGCGGATGTCGTCGCCGCTGATCGACGACGCCATCTCCGCGCCGTACTTCTGGTAGATGTGGTCGATGCAGATCTTGGGCGCACATAGACGTCGCGGGCGCACGGCACCACCAGCTGCGAGTCGCGTCCCTCGTTCTTCGCCCAGCCGTTCCGCTTGTCGCGGAAGCGCCCCACGCCGCGATACTCGCACAGACGCGACCAAATGTCGGGGTGGACCGGCCACGCCACCACGCGTCCGGACGAGAGCCGCGTCTTGTGCGGCGTGTAGCAGAGGACGGCGTTGCCGTCCTTGACGCGGAAGTCCGACCAGCGCAGGCGCTCCGCGTCCCCGTTGCGCATCGCGAACTCCAGCATGAGCGTGGCGAGCACCCACTCGCGCTGGTCGCTGCGCTTTTCGAGTCCGCGATACCACTCCTTGGCCTTGGCGAGGATGGCGGCGTCGGGGCGGATGTAGCGCGGGGACTGCCGCCGACACGACGGCATCTCGATCTGGGGGATCGTCCATTTCTTGTCCGCGTAGTAGCGCCGTGTCCACTTCGCGAAGAGCTTGCGCAGGGAGTAGAGGTAGCTCCACACGGATATCGGTGTCAGCTCCGAGCAGCGGGCGAGGTCGAGGATGTGTTCGAGCCGTTTCCCGTTGAGCGCGGAAACCGGCTCGTCGAGCGAGAGACCGCCGATCTCGCACAGGCGGCGCGTGCCGCCAACGGCGCTTTCCACGGTCTTCTCGCACGGACGCTCCATCCTCATGCGCTCGATTGCGGCGAACTTCGGGTAGGTCTCCAGGACCATTTTCAGGGTTGGTATTGTCTTCATCTGTTTCCTTTCATGTTTTTGTCCCGTCCATTCCGGGGTTGAAACAGATATTTTACCCGCCCTCATTCGGGATGGCGGGCTTCATTCGGGGTGGCGGGCTTCCATGCCCGCAAATCCCAGCGGGCCTCCGCGCCCGCCCCATTGGCCATTGGCAACATTGGAACTGGCAACATTTCCACATTGGCAACATTCTCACTGCTCCCCAAAAACTTTTTGTCACTTGCGGAACTAAACGCAAGTTCGCGGAAGTGAATGCAAGTTTAGTGCTAAACTTTGGCATTTGACGGTTTGCTGAGAGATGGGGGATGTCATA
>CADCOC010000267.1 GCA_902802945.1 uncultured bacterium
GACCGTCGAACGGAACATGGCGCCGCCATTGAAAGAAAGGGACTGCCCTCCCTAGTCAAATAGAAACGCGCCTTCCTCAACAACAACAACGAGATTATACACTATTGCGCAGAAGATTGCAACCTTGGTGGCTCGTGATTCGTGGTGTCGTTTGCAAGAGTGAACGCAAGCGTCCAAAGCGTTTACCTTTGCAGACAGGGGGAATGTCGGGGAGAATGTGCGATTAGGGATTATAGTTCCTCTCACTCCCCCCTAGGGGGGAGTTGCGTTTAGTTTTGCAAATCCAAGGCGAGACCGAGCCGGAGGCGTGCGGGAGGTGTCGTATACTATCCGCCCCGCGCGGGGAGCGGACGCAGTATGCGGACGGTCATTCCGCACGTCCCTTGCCGGCGGGGACAAGAAAGGAAACAACATCATGGCAAAGCACATGGACGACGCGGACCGCGTCGAGATAGAGAGGCTGCTCCGGATGGGGTGGCTGGTCGCGCAGATCGCGAGCAAGCTCGGGAGACCCGACTGCACCATCGCCCGGGAGATCAGGAACAGGAGGATCGACAGCAACAAGGGCGTGCGCAGGACGTCGAGCGCCACATGCGCGCTCTACGACTCCTGCCGGCGCACCAAGGTGTGCCCGGTCGACTGCGGGATGAGGAAGCTCTGCAAGAACTGCGTCTGCTGCGTCGAGGCCTGCGCCGACTTCCTGCCGCGCGCCTGCCACCGGCTGACGTCGTCGCCGTTCGTCTGCAACGGCTGCGAGAGGGAGCGGAGCTGCCCGCTGCCGAAGAAGTTCTACATCGCCGGCGGAGCCCAGGCCCACTACGAGGGGCTGCTCCACGAGTCGCGCCGGGGCGTTCACGCCTCCGACGAGCAGCTTGCGAGGATCAACGAGGTGTTCACGCGGTGCACGCGCCAGGGGCAGTCCGTGAGAAACGTCATGGCGAACAACCCGGGCCTCTTCGACGTCTGCGAGCGCACCATGTACAACTACGTGAACCTGAAGAAGTTCGACGCCATCCGGGGCGACCTCCCCTTCGCCTGCTCCCGCAGGCCGAGGAAGGCGCGCCCCGTCACGAAGACCGACGCCAAGTGCCGCGTCGGGCGCACCTACAAGGACCTGATCTCGTACTGGATCGCCAACCCCTCGTTCCGCGACCGCGAAGCCGAGATGGACGGGCTCGAGGGACAGAAGAGGGACGGGAAGTACATCTTCACGTTCATCTTCAACGAGGACGGCCTCGCGCTGGGCTTCATCAGCGACTCGAAGAGCTCCGAGGCGTGCACTGAGATCTTCAGGAGGCTCTGGGACGCCGCCGGGCCGGAGCTCTTCAAGAAGCTCTTCGCCATCGTCGTCACGGACAACGGCCCCGAGTTCTCCGACCCCGCCGCCATCGAGGCCAACCCGCTCTTCGTCCCGCGCGGCGAGGACGATGGCAGGGAGTGGAAGGACTGCGCCTCCCCGGACAAGTACCGCGCCCGCGTGTTCTTCTGCGACTCGTACAGCCCGAAGCAGAAGGCCCACATCGAGCGCGTGCACGAGGAGGTCCGCAGGGTCCTGCTCAAGGGCGTGTCGTTCCAGTCCCTCACGCAGGACGACGTCAACCTCGTGTTCTCGCACGTCAACAGCTACACGCGCGGCGTCCTCGACGACTCCACCCCCTACGACTCGTTCGTGACCCGCCACGGCGAGGCCGGGAAGAAGTTCCTCGACGCGCTCGGCATCAGGCGCATCGAGCCGAACGACGTCAACCTCACGCCCATGCTCCTCGGCGAGAGGTTCGCCCGCCACGCCGCGCAGGTGATCCTCCACCGCAACGGCGTGGACACAGGCGCCGGCCAGCCCGCCAAGACCGCGAAGTGAACTGCCAAATAAACTGAACGCCCCCGCGAAGGAGGCGTCCAGGGAACAAGGCCCGCCGCACGCCGCAGACCCCGGCCGGAAACCGGACATGGGTGCGACGGGTTGGGGGAGCTTTGCGCCCGGCACCAGCCCAGGAAGGCGACGGCGGACAGGAAACGTCACTCAGCTGCCCCGAAACCCATCAATGCAGCACAAAAACTTGCATTCAGCTTTTCAAGAACTTGCAATCACTTCTGCAACTTGCGTTCACCTATGCAAACTTGCATTTGCCCTTTCAGACTTGCGTTTAGTTTTGCGAACGGCAAATCGTGCTTGAGGTAGGCCTGTTCCAGGGACTGGCCGGCGGCAACGGAGACTACGCCGGCCTTGCCGATCAGAACCGGCAGAAGCGCGGCGTTTACGGCGGCGACGTCGGCACCGGAAGCCGCGAAGTCGCATGCCAGCTCGGCCTCGCCCTTCCACGAGAACGCGGTTCCGGGCAGGGCGGACGACAATGCCTCCACCAGCGCGGACGGATCCGCCGGCGCCGCGGCAAGCGTGTAAACGACGCGCCCTGCGGCGGACGTTATGTCGCGCACCGTCGCCATGCGCACCACGCGGCCGTTCTCCACGAACGCAACGTGCGTGCAGAGTATCTCCACGTCGTTGAGGTTGTGGGACGACACGACGATCGTCTGTCGGCCGCGGCGGGCGAGGATGAAATTGCGCATGCGGCTCTGCTCGGCTGGGTCGAGTC
>CADCOC010000268.1 GCA_902802945.1 uncultured bacterium
CTGGGCGCCACGCCCCTCGACCTTCTGAGCCTCGACGGCGCGGAACTCATCCGCCAGCGGGTCGAGACGAAGCAGACCCAGCAGAACCTGCTGCACATGCGGCTGCGGACCGAGGAGATCACCTCGCCCTTCCGCCACGTCGTGCAGAAGACCTATGAAGACAACAAGCCGGACGTCTACGTGTTCGGCATGGACTGCGGGCGGAGGTACTTCGCCAACTACGGGACGGAGGGCGTCTTCTACGATGTCGGCGACACGCTGAACATCCCCAGCCGCCATTTCGACCCCTCGTGGAATCTCGCAAAGGTCGTCAAGCGCGGGCTTGGCGAAATCGACGAGCGGGTTGTCTCCGACGTTCGCCGGACGCATTTTTCGCTGATATTCCGGTAGGTAGGTATAATGGGAACCAGCTTTTTCTTTCAAACCGTAGAAGGCTTGTCGGAGGGGTTAGTTCTTTGACAATTGAAACAGAGACGACTTGCAAACAGACATCCGCGCGCTCGGCGTTTTGAGTGCCGCGCGCGGATAGTCTGTTCACAAGTCTTCCGAAAAAAACGAAGCGTCAGTTCCAGTTATTTGGTATCATATTGATGTATCCGCACTCTCCCGCGGTGGGAGGTGCAACAATAAACAACACAAACAGAAAGGAACTGACATGGAATATTATACCACAATTGGCGTCGACGTGAGCGATAAAACGTCGAAAATCTGCGTGATGACCAAGGACGGCGGGAAGCGCAGGGTTCTCGTCGAGACAACATGCCCGACGACGAGGGGCGGATTCTCAGAGTGCTTCTCGAAGTTCGACAGGGCGTGGCCCGCCGTGTTCGAGACAGGCGCACACTGCCGCTGGATGAAAGCCCACTTCGAGAGTATGGGCTTCAAGGCGATAGTCGCGAACCCCGCCGAGGTGAAGCTGATAACGGAGTCGAACGCGAAGAGCGACAGGAGCGACGCGCGCAAGCTCGCCCGTATCGCCCTCGCCGACATCGAGCTCCTCAAGCCGGTGAGGCTCCGCGACGAGAAGCACCAGCACATGCTCAGGCTCCACGAGGCCAGGCAGCTGCTCATGAGATTCCGGAGCTCGATGATCTGCCAGATGCGCAGCTTCGCGAAGTCCTGCGGCTTCCGGCTTCCAGACTGCGCGACGGAGTGGTTCCACGAAATCGACAAGTCCAAGTGGACGGATGACTACGAGCAGACAGTCTGGCCGGTGCTGCATGTTATCGAAACAGTCAACCAGAAGATCGCGGCCTACGACACCATGATTGAGAAGCTCGCGAATACGCCGGTGTTCAAAGCCCAGGTTGAACGCGCGAAGGAGGTGTACGGCGTCGGCACTGTCGGAGCCACGGTCGTGGTCGCGGCAATAGACGGAGACCCTGAACGGTTCAAGCACGCGAGAGACGTCGGACCTTACTTTGGGCAGGTTCCAAAGACCTTCCAGTCGGGACAGAGCGACCCGCAACTCGGGATGACCAAGGCCGGAAACGACCTCGTGCGCAAGGTGCTGACAGAGTGCGCACACGTGGTTATGAAAAGTAGTGCAAAGGACACCGACCTCAAGCTGAAGGGTCTGAAGATCGCCGCACGCGGCGGGAGGATTGCCAAGAAGAAGGCCATTGGCGCGGTCGCGAGAGGACTCGCCGTCCGGATCGTGGCCCTGCTGAAAGACCCGAAGCGCGAGTACGTCCCGCTTTCAGAGGAGGGGCGCAGAGGGTTTGAGCGCTACCGCGCCGAGCAGGAGTACATTGCGATGCGCAACGACAAGAGGTCGATGACCGAGACGGCGCAAGACTGATTGCCGCAGTTAGCCGGCTTCAAACGGATTTCAAACGTCACGGCGGAGACATATCCGACTTCAAGGAAAGCTGAAGATGTCCCGTCCCGGATGAGTGCGATGTCCGCCCGGCACTTCGAGTGCGTTCGGTAGGTGGCACCTCCGAGTACGGATTACATAATGCAAGCGCGGCGAAGGCTGCGAAATGCGAATAGGAGGGAGACATCACTGGCTTCCGCGAAGCGGAGAATAACTGGCGAAGACAAAATGGACCAAAGACAATGAACTGACGCAAACACATAGCGGAACGACGAAAGCGGGATCGGCAATCGCTTTGCGATTAGCCTATTGACAAATGTTCCCATAGGAGGGCGGCGTGTCCCCACGCCGCCGCGGCGCGGTGGGACACCGCGCCCTACCGCGGCCTGTAGAGCGACGGGGCTTCGCATTTGGCGGCGAATCGAAGCGGAAGTGGCGCGAGTGAGGAGTTCGTTTTTTGCAGGCGTAAGAGGTGTCTTGTACGCAACCAGTGATAGTTGCCGAGGCTTGACTGACTAAAACTACGAATATTGTCTCCAATCGAGAGCGCAAAAAACGAACGAACGAGACCGAGCGACAGCTTCCGTTCGACGCCGCCGCCTTCCATTAGCGAAACACTAGACGCGAAAAGAGCTCCCCGCCCGCCCGCTTCGCGCAGGCTTTCGTGTTCGCGCGATAGCGCAACCCACTAACCCATTACGGCGGAGAGGCGAATTGTTCGGGAAATTATGGTATAATATCATGCAGTACAAGATGTCGC
>CADCOC010000269.1 GCA_902802945.1 uncultured bacterium
GGCTCGGTCGGCCGCACCGACTACGAGAAGTCGGGCCTGGCCTACTCGTTCTCCAAGAACTTCGTCGTGTGGTATGCCCAGAAGTGCGCGTTCGAGTACGGACCGGCGGGCATTCGCGTGTGCTCCGTGAGTCCCGGACTCGTCGAGACCGGCATGGGCGCCGCAGAGAAGGAAGCCAGCGCCGAGCAGGGCTTCACGAAGAAGATGATCGAGCAGGCCGTTGAGGACGGCAAGGATCACAACAAGATGGTGGAGGAGCAGAAGCTCGTGCGCGAGGAGCTTGTCGCCAAGGAAAAGACGATGGACGACATCCAGGGCAAGATAGCCAAGACGAAGAACGAGATAGCCGAAGTGAAGGGCAAGATATCGGCCATCGTGAATTCGATCGGCGAGAACACGCTCAAGACGATCGCGAGCGAGCTTACGACGCTGACGCCCCCGGAGAAGGCGGAGAGCGCGGCGGAAGCGCGCAAGGAGGCGGAGAAACTCGCCGCGAACGATCCGCTCAACGCGATACGCGACTCGCTCGACAAGATCGAGCGCGAGCTCACCGACACCATCGAGGCGAACAGAATCGCGACGGTGTAGAGGGAGTTGAAAGTTGAAAAGTTGAAAGTTGAAAAGTTGAAAGTTGAAAGTTGAACTCTTGAACTTTTGAACTTTTAAACTTTTGAACTTTTCAACTTTTAAACATTGAATCACTATAAAACCAATAAAAACAAAAGGAGATAACATGGACAAGATAACCGAAGAGAAGATTGCTGCAGCCGCCAAGTCGTTTGCCAACGGAGCGACGCTCAAGGAAGTGCGCGGCATCACCAACGACGAGCTCGAGGCGGTCTACTCCCTCGGCTTCGGATACTACACGACGGGCAAGTTCGAGGAAGCGCAGAAGCTCTTCGAGTTCCTTGTCCTCTTCGACCACCTGAGCACGAAGTACTGGTTCGCGCTCGGCGCGGTTCAGCAGGCCCAGAAGGACTACCAGAAGGCGATCGCCTCGTACGGATACTCCTCGTTCCTCGATCTCGAGAACCCGAAGCCGCAGCTGCACGCGGCGGAGTGCTATCTCGCGCTCGGCGACAAGGGGAACGCGGCGAGCGCGATAATGGCGCTCGAGCACTACTGCCCGGCGAACACGGACCTCGGGCGCGAATACCGCGCGAAGGCCGCCGAGCTCCGCAAGGCGATCGGCGAGGAGGAGTTCAAGGTTGAAGGAGAATAGCCGAAAAGTTGAAAGTTGAATGGGAGGAAAAAAGTTTGTAACCTTAGGCCGACATAAGTGTATACAGGGCGAACAGGTCAACAACCACAGACATTCAGACTTTCAAACCAACAACGAAAGGATCCAACCAATGGCAGGAGAAATCAACAGCATTCCGGCGGGCAAGATGCCGAGCACGATCGACCAGACGGCCGACTTCGCGAAGGGGCTTGGCCTTTCCGACAAGGCGACCGAGACCATCAAGAATATCGCGGCGCTTCTCGGCGGACGCAACGTAAGCGTCAACACGAACCCGCGCGCCGACGGCGCCGAAACCGGCAGGCCGACCGGCTCGACGGGCGTCCCGGCCCTTGACAACCCCGCCGACATCAAGCAGCTCGAGCAGAACCTCGAGAAGCTCCTCTCGTACATCCAGATGGACAACGAGGAGCGTCAGACGGCGATGGCCAAGGACCGCATCGACATGCAGAAGGACGCACTCGACGCGGAGCGCAACAACCGCTCCGAGAAGATCGCGAAGTCCCTCAAGGACATGGACAAGGCGGCCGAGTCTCGCAAGGCGAGCAAGATCTTCGGCTGGCTGATGACGGCTCTCGCTGTCGTCGCGGCAGTAGTCGCGTGCGTCGCTACGGGCGGCCTCGCAGTCGGTCCGGTCATCGGCGCGGCGATCGCGATCGGGTGCCAGGTGCTCAACGAGACGGGCGTGATGGACAAGATCGTCGAAAAGCTCGCCAAGGGCCTCGAAGGCATGGGGCTCAGCAAGCAGGCGTCGCAGATCCTCGCGCAGGTGCTCATCACCGTCGCGATCATGGCGGCCTCCCTCGGCGCCGGCCTCGCGGGCGGCGGCGCGTCGGCCGTCTCGAGCGTGGCCAAGGGCATCGCAGACACCGCGAAGGGTCTCAAGGTCACCGTCGAGACGATGGAGAAGATCCGTGCCGCCGTCGCGCTGACCATGACGATCGTCGGAATCGGCTCAGGCGTCGCAAGCGGCGTCGGAGCATACGACGCCTTCAAGGCCGGGATGTCGCAGGCCGACGTCTCTGAGACCGAGAAGTACATCACCGCGCTCAAGCAGCGCCTCGACGAGTGCGAGGAGGAGCTCAATCAGATCCTCCAGATGCTCCAGCAGGCGATCTCGCAGGTGGCGGAGATGCTTTCGTCCGCGACAGACACGCAGACTGCAATCGCGAACAACATGGGCGCGATGGCGTAAGTTAGAAGTTTAAAGTTTAAAGTTGAAAGGAGCCAGACAATGAGCCTTCAAGTAAATGGAAATGCAGGAGCGGTCAACTGGGACGCGAAACGCAGGAGCGGTCAACTGGGACGCGCTCCTCAGCAAGCTCGGCGAGGTCACGAAGACCGAAGGCGCCGACGGCGTCGCGGGATCGACGAACGTCACGATCACCCGGACCGTGGACGGAGTCGAGACGCCGGTCACCATCAGGATACCGGACGACCTCGACATCCCCGAGACGGTGGACCAGGCGGCGATCGACTCGCTCTGCCAGAAGCTCGCGGCCGACACGAGCCTCAATCTCACCGAGGAGCAGATCAAGTTGTTCCACGACACGCTCAGCGAGACGCTCACCAAGACTCTCGCCGCGATGCCGAAGGACAGCGCGCAGAGCAACATTAGGCGCGCGATGTTCGACCTCTACAAGATGATGGCGCTTCTCGTCGAGGTCGCGCAGAAGCAGCGCGACGCCACGCGCGAGATGCGCCTCGCGGAGAACCTGTCCATCCAGAAGAGTATCCTGGACCAGGCCGAAGCCCAGCGCACCGCCGCGGTGACGGGCATGATAGCAGGCGCAATCTGCT
>CADCOC010000270.1 GCA_902802945.1 uncultured bacterium
GGCGGACACTCCGACGATCTCCGACATCTTCGATGACAGTTCAAGCAATCGAACAGGATAGACTGCCCCGCGAAGAATGAAGTTCGGGCTGTTCTGCAAAATCGGGCACGGGGATTCGTGCCGCTTGACGGTTGATGCGGCATAAGAACTTGCATTGTGTCAATGTCGCGCGGTTCGTCGCGTAGACAACCCATTCACAAGCCTATTCACAAGGCCGTTCACAACTCTCGCGACGTCCTCGGGCGACGACGCCTTGAACTCTTGGTGGGAGAGAAGCCGTTCAAGGCGTCGTCGTCCGCGTCGTTTCGAGTTGCGAGACGACTTGCAAACAGGCTTGCAAACGGGTTGCCTACACTTGCCGCGCAGCGGTGCCGGGAATCAGCAGTCGCCGTCGCGCGCCTTCAGGTTCGGAAGGTCGAAGACCTTAAGCCTGAAGTACTTGAAGTCGCGGTAGCCGTAGGCCTGCTTGATCAGCCAGCGGATCTTGTTGTTGAATCCTTCGACGGATGCGTTTGACGCGCCCCGGAACTCCCAGAAGCCGAGTATGCCCGCAAGGTGGTCCTCGATGGTGGACGCCATCGCCGCGAGGTCGTCCACCTCCGTGGCGCGCGCCTCCTCGATCCAGTCCTTGAAGAGCCCCGCCGCCTCGGCCTTTGTCTTCGCGTTGGCATAGATCGATCGCAGCTTCTCCTTGAGGATGTACGCCGAGTTTATGTCCGTGTACTTGGCGAGCATCCTGTCCAGCCGCGCCTTCGCCTTGGGAAGCTCGGCGACGTCCTCGGCGTTCATCAGCAGAAGGCGCATGTTGCCCTTGAGGTACTCCTTGGCCTTGTCCTGGCGCTTCTGCGCGTTCAGCATGAGCCGCCGCACGGCCTCCTTGTCCTCGTCCGACTCCGCGAGTTCCGCGAGCCTCCGCCGTGTGTCGGAGTTCACCTGCGCCATCGCGAGCCTGCGGATGTTGTTGATGTGCTCGTTCATCTTCATGACGACGTGGAAGTGGTCGAACACGATCAGCACGTCCTCGCCGAGGTTCTTGGCGACCCATGCGAAGTAGGCGTTCGACATGTCCATGCAGACGCACTTGATCCCCTTGATCGCCTTCTGCCGCCTGAGCCTGTAGGCGAACTCCTTCAGCGCGGCCTCGCCCTTGCCGCGCGACACGTTCAGGACGCGCCCCGTGTCGATGTCGCGCACGACGGTTATGTACTTGCGGCTCTTCCTCTCGTTGGCGAACACATACAGCTCGTCGATTCCGATCCGCGTCACGCCCTTGAGGCTTATGGTCTTGTACTCCGCCTCAAGGACGCGCTTCTCGGCGTCCTTGACGGTTCGCCAGTCGATGCCGAGCTTCTTCGCGACGTCGGTGATGGACGCAGTCTCCCGCTCGTTGACAATGAGCCACTCGAACGCCCTCGTGACGCGGGCCTTGAGGCTCGTCACGAACGGCAGCTTCTCCTTGAAGAGCTTTCTGCATTCCGGGCAGCGCATCCGCCGCACCTCGACCTCGACGTAGCATCGCATCCGCCCCACGTCGTGGCAGCGGATTCTCCGCCACTCGCCCTTGCGCGGGACGACGCCCGTCTTGGCGCATTCCCTGCAAGTCAGCCCCTCGTCGCGCGACTTCTTCGAGGTGATGGTGAGCACGAGCGTCAGGTTGCTCATGCCAGTCTTGCGCCTCCGGCCCTGCGATGGGTCGCGGTCGCACGATGCATATGCAACGGTCGCGTTCAGGATGATTCTGAGAAGCGCCAGGGCGATGTGCGGCGGCTTGTTCAGTAGGAACAGGAGTTCGCCTATCTTCAGCGTGCCGCAGCGGGCGAGTACGTGGGCGTTGCGGATCTCTCGCGAACGCCCGTGTCTTTCGACCCTCTGGGCGACCACTTGAAATCCGCTGATGCCTGTGATAAGATACAACCATGGTATATGCATTTTCTTCTCCTCTGGAACTGCCAGGTTCCCATAGGAGATAATAGCATAAACCGCAGGCGGATCAGTCGTTAAGCTACGCTTAACTCGTTGATCCGCCTTTTCTCGTCACTATCCCCGTGCCCGATTTTGCAGAAGAGGCGAAGTTCGGCTCTATCTTGATCTCTGCGCCATTTGCACAGCAGGCAATCTTTCGAGAGACATCAGTGCCTCGCGTATGCACCGCGATGCCTCGCGCCTCCAGGCGCTTCTCGATTCGCTGGAGCGCGGCGTTGATCTCCGCTATCGCAGTCGCACGATCCGTCAGGGGAAGGAAGGTCAAGTCAATGTCAACCGAGAGTCGAGGCAGATTAAGTTCAAAAAGGTTGATTGCCGTGCCGCCCTTGATGGCAAAGCATGGCTCCGCCGCTATCGCAGGGATACAGCGCACGACCAATTCCGCCTGCCGTAGATAGGTGCTATCCATCAGTATTCCCTCCACGGCTTGACGACGATGTTGTATTTCGGCTGGAAAGTACCGCCTTGTTCTATCACGCGGCAACCGGAACCGAGATCAATTCTCGACCTGTCCAGTTTCTTCGACCACCAATGNCATGCGCTTCGCCTTTATCGACTCGCATTTTGACAACAGCTCCGTGACAAGTTTCGGACGCAGCGTATCCGCAAATTCCATCAGTTGATACAACTCACCCAGAGCGGCTTTTTTCGGCACTTCGGCGGCCATCTCGACATAGGCGCGTTCCGGGGATGACAGAGAGACGCCTTTTGCATCCTGCTCCACACCCGTCGCATCCGGGAAAAGAAATGAGGCGTTGCGGGTAAACTGCCCCGCAAATGTATCGCAAAACCACTTCGGCATGCGGATGCCTCGCTTCAAATACAGCTCCACCACATGCCCGCCAACGGGGACATGCTGCATGATTCCACGACGAAGCAACGCCGATTTTCCGCCGACATGAACAGGAAGTCCAAGTTGCTCGGACAGTGCTACTATCGCTGCATCGAGCGATGGCGTTGTTCCGCTTTCGCAGAACGCCCCGGTTCCAAGAGATGTCAGCCAATTCGCCTGGCGATACTTGAGCATGCTTTGGTATCGGACTCCCTGCTGCCGCAGATAAGCCGCCGTAACCACCCCCTTCTGATGAACGAGGCGCATGACTTTCTTTAAATCTGTATCGCCAGATAAACTCATAGCGTATAAATTGTATCAAAAATAAAGTTACTGCGCAAGGGCGTGGGCGCCCTTGCCACATCAAACTCTGCAATTACATGAACATGGTTTGGCATAATGCCTACTGCATGAATAACATACGCCTTACCGTTGTCATGCAACAACGTCTGCACAACGAGATCAGCGACTCCACTTTCCCTCAGCAGACATTCGCCATAGCCAGAATCAAGATACCGTTCAAT
>CADCOC010000271.1 GCA_902802945.1 uncultured bacterium
ACAACTTCAACATCAGCATCAACACGAACATCGGGAATGTCAGCCAAGCGAGCGATGTAACCGTGAACCAGCGCGGTGCCGATCAGTTCGCCAGTCTCATCGCGGAGAACGACGTCATCGGCGAGATGAACCGCAGGGTCACGTCCGACAGACGCGACTGGACATACATTTCGCTGATCAACGACAGCAGACTTGACGACCTCCCGCCCATGCCGGCGAACGCTCGGACGGACAGGATCGTCCTCGACATCGGCGGACGCCTCATTCATTTCTTCTCGAACCGTATGGTTAAGTTTGGACGGAAGCGGGAAGAGAACGACTTTGTGATCAGGCCTCCAGCGACATTCAGCGAGGTGCAGGTCGCTCCGTACCGCAGGGTGAGCCGCCAGCATTGTTTCTTCGAGCATTCCGGCACGAACGTCCTCATTTCCGACGGCAGTCGCAGTCCGACGGGAGTCCTGCAGCCGTCGTCCGCAGGGACGTTCTGGAACAATCGGCAGATCGCGAGTTCCGTAGAGGTTCCGTCCGGCACGTCCGGCGTGATCTCATTTGGCGGGGTCGCCTATGGCGATGCGTTCAGGATGGACTTGAAGGCCTGCGACAGCGCGAAGGCCTGCGCCGCGTGTCCACTCGCCGACAGGAGCTGGAGCGGCGACGGAAGCCGTCCGTGCCTCATGATTTCGCGCACTGACGGTGTCGCGGAGAAGTTTGTCGGTCTGTGGAGCTGCTTCTGGTTGGGCGAAGCCGATCCGTCCTTTGAGGGATACGTCGTGTTCCGCAAAGACGGAGCGTTCGCATACAGCCGCGAAGATGGCCGGACGGGCTGGCTCGTACCGGGGACAATCGTCCAGACGGATTTCGCAAACATCACTGTCAACTAAAAGGAGATAACAAATGGGATTCCTGTTCTTCAAGACTGGCAAGGAGAAAGAGCGCGCCGAGCGCCGTGAGAAGCGCCACGCGCTCCGCAGGGCGGAGGGTGCAATCGACGAGGTCGTCGAGCGCATCACCTCGAAGGAGGGCAAGCAGGCGGCGGCGCAGCGCGCGCTGACGAGCTACCGTTCCGCGCAGGTTCTCATCACCAAGCTCGAGCAGAAGAAGTGGGTGTTCAAGCAGGTGCTGATGAAGCTCGAAACCGCCGGAACGGACTCCGAGTTCGCAAAGGCGCTCGCGGCGGTCAACAAGGTCACGAACATCAACGTCGAGATGGTCGAGGACGTGTTCGACGAGGCCGGCGACCTTCTGGCGGAGGCCGGAGACACGGACAAGTTCTGGTCGCAGATGTACGGCAAAGAGGTCGAGGGATCGAAGGAGGCGCTCAAAGACCATATCCCTTCGATGGAAGATCTCGAAAAGACGCTCCAGGAGGAGGTCGCCGGAAAGATCACCGGAGCGGTCGAGCCCGCCGCGCTCGAAAAGGAACTGTAAGCGATGTACGGGCAGACCAGAAACAACGACGTGATACAGACCGGGGGCGTGAACTCGCTCCTCGCCGGACGGTGTCTGGTCGTTCGTCTGCCCGGTACTGATTGGACGAGGGTATCCAACGGAGGCTTGCAATGAGCGGCATGAAGCAAATCAAATGCCCGCACTGCAAGGGGGTGATAGACGTCCAGCCTGATTGGGAGGGCTGCGACGGCGAGTGTCCTCACTGCCAAAATGTGTTCAAGATACACATTCCGAAGGAGACGGACGAGACGAAGGCGGCGGGGCTTGTCTCTCGTCTCGCGGCGATATCCAACCAGGAATTGCAGTGGGTTGTGGAGTATTTCAGGAAAAAGACGAATGGACAAGGCTCGTCGGAATATTCTTCATTGATTCCGCAGGTGCAACGCATACTGAATGAAATCATCCGTCGCATGGGCAAGGCAAAAGAGATCGGCGACGCAGAGAAGAAGAACAGCCTTTCATTCCCTCTGAATATTTTTGCGTTCCTGATATGCAAGTACCGCAAGCCGACACGCCTGGAACAGTTCTTGTCGGCGCTCGGATCGCAGACGCAGCAACAGCTAAATCAGCTGAACATGATCGCGGAGGAGGCGCGCAGGAAAGAGGAAATACGGCGCATGAACGAAGAGCTGGCGCGCAAGAAGAACGAAGTCGCAGACTTTGCCGCTCTCGTACATAGGCTTCATGCAATACCGCCGGTAAATTATCCCCACATGAGCTACCAGCAAAATGAACACCCTTGTCTGGTCATGAAAGACGTCGACGGCGTTTCCTGTTCCAAGGTCGGTGAGTCTTACTACGGGGGAACGCTTGTGGTGACAAACAAGCGAGTCTTTTTCATGTCCCCGACGCACCAGCAGGTCTATCGGCTACAGAACCTCATCGAATATTTTTCCGATTGGGACTATTACAATGGAACCATAAAATTGTCCACCTCGGAGCGGAGGAGCGAACAGTATCAGATGCCTGGTGTCTGGAAGGCCGCATTTGTGATTTCGTTTTTCTGCGACCCTATGTTCAGGCAGTCGATCCTTCAAGGGTCTGAGGGACAAGCCAAGGCTACGATTTTGTCAAAGGTTGAGGCCTCGATCACGAGGGGGCCGTCCTATTCAGGGAACCTTCTGGAGGAGAAGACGGACGGACGGCGTCGGTCAAGTGGCAGCGACGACCCATTTAAGAACTACGTCGATATATCCGACAAAGGCTTTGTGGGCGGCATGATTGCATCTTTTGTGGCTGGCACTCAAGGCAAGGGCGTCATCACGGCTTGGGACAAACAGACATGGTATAAGCCCAAAGGGAGACGCTACTAAAGCCGAGAATTTGACAATGACTAACCAGACCATCAACAACGACGTGACGCTGACTGGGGGGGGGAATCCGCTCCTCGCAGGACGGTATCAGGTCGTCCGCCAGCTCGGGACTGGTGGCATGGGGGCTGTTTGGCTGGCGGAGGACACGCAGCTCGACAGCAAGCCCTTCGCCGTGAAGATGCTCCCGTCGATCCTCGTCTCGAACAAACGGGCGTACAGGCAGCTTAAGGACGAGGCTATCGTTGCGATGAAGCTTGTCCATCCGAACATCGTTCAGATTCGCGCCTTTGAGGAAAACAACGGCAATCCTTTTCTTGTGATGGATTACGTAGAGGGGCAGACGCTGGATGATTATCTCGCCGAAAAAGGCAAGCTCACGGAGGACGAGACATTAAGGATTTTGAAGCCAATTGCCGCCGCTCTGGACTATGCGCATGGTGAAGGAGTAGTCCATCGGGATATCAAGCCTGCGAATGTGATGATCCGCAAGGACGGACATCCCTACATTCTCGACTTCGGGGTCGCTCGCGAGATACAAGAGACGTTAACACGCGTAACTGGCAAACTGTCGTCTGGGACGCTTCTCTATATGTCGCCGGAACAGTTGCGGGGACAATCGCCGAAGGCTGCACAGGATGTGTATTCGTTTGCGGCGATGGCCTACGAATGCCTAAAGGGCGAACCTCCGTTCTTCCGTGGTCAGATTGAGTATCAAATTCTTAACGAGCCACCGGCCCA
>CADCOC010000272.1 GCA_902802945.1 uncultured bacterium
CCTGCTGACAAGGAACTCGCCTGCTTTGTCCGTCTTCCCATCGAACGACGACTCGGCCAGCTCAAGCAAGTTGTCCATGCCGGTGTCGACACCGCCGGAGACTCTCACATTCGGCACAGGCTTTCCGTCTTCATCGACAATCCGGATGTAGAACCCGTGGTTGGGTTGGCACAGATCGTAGGGCAGGCAGACGATGTCCGTCAATGGCGACACGACACACTCATCTACAATATAAGCCGGTAGCGCCAATGGTAATCCTGCAAGGGCGACCAGATAACCAAACGAATGCCCCTCTGACGCGGCAAACAGCCCCCACACCGTTACCATGCAGCATGACTCCGTGGTCTTTCCCGGCCCCATGCGCGTCGTCTGGAACAGTTCGCCGGAACGAGGCGAAAGTATGCCGTTCTCCTTCATCGACTGGCAACCACCTGATGCCAGCAGCACAACTGCGGCAAGCAGTCTGCCGATTGTTGCCAATATGGAAGTGTTGCCAATTCCAATGTTGCCAGTTTCCAGTTTCTTCATGATTCATCTACTCCTTTCGCTTGCCGCCGCAGGGCGCGTTCCGCCTACCGACCGCCCGACACGCCGCACTCACATGCCTGAGGCAGAGCTGCCGCGTGGGGGTGAGGGTTGTTTCAAGCTATGTACCTTGCGGAACTTGAGTATACAGCGCGGGGGTATGTAATAGTCTTCGCATTCAGCTGCAAGATAGACGCCTTTGTCGTCTTCTCCGAGATAGTATCGGACAACCTTGCGATGGTTTCCCTTCTCATCCACGACGAACAGGCGCGCACGCCATGTCCATGGCATAAGTACCCAGGCATTCCCAGAAGACACAAGTCGCCATGGAGATGCCTCGTTCCGTTCGACCGTCCATGCGAATGGATCCTGAAAATAGCGCAGTTCATGGCTATAGACCGAACTGACACTGCTCTTGTAGTAACGCCCTGGCGCATGACAAACCGCAGTTCCATCGGAACGCAGTTCAATCCAGTGTTCAGCCGGGTTCTCCTGTCCGGTCTTCAAGCCTAATTCATCAACGATGAACTTGCATGCGTCTTCGTCGGGCCTCCAGGTTCCCACGCAAAGCTTCTCGACTTCTTCGCGCGAAAGGTCGGACTTCTGATTCCAATCGCCGACGTTCGACCGCTTCATTACATACTGCAACACGATACGCTCCCCCGTGGGGATGGCGTTGGTGACTGCCGTCTGCCCACCAGAACACTTCTCGTTCTCAGGAAGCCGAATACTTTTCGACCCAAGCCAAGGTGCATACCCCGGAGCCTTTGCCTCCATCGAACCTTTACACTTGAAGAGCCGCCCGACATAGAATTCGCCTGCCTCGTCCGTCGTGCCGCTCAAATCCGTCGTTGACAAAAGGTGGCCATACCCATCGTTTTCTACGCTTCCGGAAATCTGGGCTCCGGGAATCGGCTTGCCGTCCTCATCGACGGTCCGAATGTAAAAACCATGCTGCGGTTGGGACAGGTCGTACGGCAGACAGGCTAAGTCCGTCAATGGCGAAACCACGCCAAGGTCCAAGACGGGCGCGACGATGGCAAACGGCGAAAAGATGATGGCGACCGGCAACCCGATCAAATGTCCTTTTTGCATGGATAACCAACCCAGCGCCGTTGGGAAGACGCAACTTGACGCCACCACGCCCATGCCCATCTTCGTCGTCTGGAACAGTTCGCCGGAACGAGGCGAAAGCATGCCGTTCTCCTTCATCGACTGGCAACCACCTGACACCAGAAGCACAACTGCGGCAAGCAGTCTGCCGATTGTTGCCAATGTGGAAGTGTTGCCAGTTCCAATGTTGCCAGTTTCCAGTTTCTTCATGATTCATCTACTCCTTTCGCTTGCCGCCGCTAGGTACGTTCCGCTCGCAGCGCCCGCGCCGACATTGCGCCCACAGCCAAATTATTTTATCTTCCACTTTATGCAGACGGTCTCGGACAACACGATGTCTCGCAACGATGTCACAGACCCAGTACCGTCGTCTGCGGAAGAAGGAGTAGCAAAGTTGTTGGAGTAAGTATAGTTCCGGGGATCCATCGCAGTGTATATGATTTCGTTGATTTCGCAAAGTGTTACGTCCGCGTCCATGGCCATTCTTTGGGCAAGATCACGGGCATTCTTTACCGCCAGCGTCCTGGCCTCGTTTCTGGCGGCGGCAGGATCGAACAGTTCAAACGAGTTACTCAGCGATTTGACCGCCTTACAGCTGAAGAGAGCCGAATTTATGCGATTCAGCCGGGCCCTATCAACCTTGGCAACGAATATGTAGTCCTCTTCAAACTTGTAGCCGTTGAATTTGCGCCCCTCGCGCCAATCATAGTCGGCGCACATGCTGATTCCCGATGTGACGACTTCGTTCGTCGAAATGCCCGCTGCGGAAAATGTCGAGGCGAGCGTGGCCGTATGTTCTTCAAACATGCGCCGCGCAACCGTCATGTCCTTGT
>CADCOC010000273.1 GCA_902802945.1 uncultured bacterium
GTCGTGAAGATGGGGAGCGATCTCCTCTCAATGTGGGTGGGCGGCACGGAGAAGAACATCAGGCGGGCGTTCGAGGAGGCGGAGGCCGACAACGCAATCCTCTTCCTCGACGAGATCGACGGCATCGTGCAGGACCGGTCCGGCGCGCAGCGGAGCTGGGAGGTAACGCAGGTGAACGAGCTGCTGCACCGCATGGAGAACTTCAAGGGCGTGATGGTGGGGGCGACCAACTTCATGGACAACCTCGACGCGGCGATCATGCGCCGGTTCACGTTCAAGCTGCAGTTCGACTATCTTGAAGCGGAAGGCAAGCGGGCGTTTTTCGAGCGCATGTTCAGCACGCGCCTCACGGAGGCGGAGTCGCTGCGCCTCGCCGCGATTCCCAGTCTCGCGCCGGGCGATTTCCGCACGGTGAGGCAGTCGCTCTACTACCTTGGTGGCACCGTTACGAACGACACGCGCCTGAGCGAACTCGAAAAGGAAAGCTCGCTCAAGAAGGGCACCAGCCGCCGCGTCGGCTTTTAATTGAACCTAAAAATCGCATTTAAAGTCAATAGTGCATCTGCCCGTCAGCTAAAGTTGGCGGGTTGAAGTGGCTATGATGCCGTTGGATTGCCGGTTCAGGTGAGCGGCATGGTCATCTGTCCGCCGATGTCGGGGGGAAACAACCGCCGAATCGTGCCGTATTTGCGGAATGCGTGTGCGATTATGCGCTGGCGACGTTCTTCGACGCTCAACTGCGACGCAGCTGAGATACTGGACAGGAAAGCGCTGATGGCGCGGTAGATTCCACGGGCCTTTTCGCACGTGGCGGTGTAGATGGTGACGATTCCCTGCCGCGCATGGCGAGACAGCCTCGCGACGCACGACTGGAGGAGCGGACGGGAGGTGACGGCCTCGCGGTGCGTCCCGTCGTCGCCGAGCCTCGTGAACACGTTCCAGAGGTTCGCCGCGATCACGGCCATCCCCGCGAAGAGCGCGGTCTGTTTCAGCGAATGCGCCGTGAAGCCGCTCCATCCCCACTGGTTCTTCATCTCGTCGAAGACGTTCTCGCAGTCGCCGCGCTCTCGGTAGAGCGGCAGGACGTCCCGCGCGTCCATGTCGAGGTCCGTGACGAGCGCGTACCACTCGTAGCCGTCGGCGTAGTCTTCGTCCCCGGCCTCCACCAGCTCGAGGCCGGGGATGTCCAGCTGCGTGAACTTCCTTTGCGGCGGGGCCTTCTTCCTCTTCGGCATCTTCTCCGCCGGGCGCCGCGCAAACACCATCCTCCGGGCCTTCTCCCACGAGTCGAGCCTGACGTCCCGCTCCGCGCACTGCCACCCGTCGGACGAGTCGCGCCACGCGCCGGCGTCTGAAAGCAGCCCGCGGAAGGCCCTGCGCACGGCCTTCGACCGCTTCGTCTTGAACAGGTACCGCACGTCCGCCCCCTCGCAGTCCCCTATCACCGACTCGTTCCCGAACGACACGTCGCCCCTGACGAGGCGGGGCTTCTTCACGGCCGAGACGAACTCGAGGTATTCCGCCAGCATGGAGCGCGAATGCGTCCCCGACGTCTCGTTCCCGGGATGCACCACGACCGCGAGCGTCAGCCTGAGCTTCGCGATGCACAGCGTGTGGTAGCAGTGCGACGGGCGTCCGGGCTTCTGCGGGTTGTAGCCGAACTCCGCCCCCTCCTGGTGCCCGTAGAGGGGCTTCACCGTCGGATCGAGGTCCGCGACGTAGTCCTCCGCCACCACGTCCTGCAGGAGGTGCAGGTTCTCGCGCCAGACCCACGGCAGGGCCTTGCCGTCCGGGATGGACGCGAAGTTGCGCCGCACGGAGTCGCACGACATGAACCGCCCGACGCCGAACAGCTCCGCCGTCGCCGTGTCGCCGTGGAGGCGGTCGCAGTGCCGGAACCGAGTCGCCCCGTTGACCATCGACACCATCACCGTCGCGATCAGGTCGCGGACCTCGGGCGCGTTGTTGCTCGTCAGCCTCATCGGGCACGTCTCGACGAGGCGGTCGAAGAATCCGCCCGCCTTCGCGAACTGGCTCAGCAGCGCGGCGTGCGCGTTCACGCTCATCTGCGTCTCGTCGTCCCACTTCAGGGCGTAGTCGCCTCCGAGCGTTTCGATTTTCTGCACACCAGCGGCCGGTTTTGTGTTATACTCTTTCACGTCGTTCGTTCTTCCTTTCTTGCTTGGTCGCTGAAAGTATAGCACGAACGACGCTTTTTTTGCTCTCGAAAATGGATCGGGAAGTGGATTTCACCCGCTTGGTGAAAACCGAAATCCCTTCAAAACCACTGAATATAAAGGCTGAAACCGCTATCAAACGTTTTCAACTGCGACGGTTAGGTTTAGTGAGCGATTCCGGCGTAAAGAGTTTGTAGTCGTAGGCATAGACACTGCGCCAGCCGTCCATCTGCGTGGTGCAAATTCCAGGCGTCTTGAACGGAAC
>CADCOC010000274.1 GCA_902802945.1 uncultured bacterium
CCGTCAAGGAACGGCACAATGAGCCGCAGGTCTATATCGACTACGTGAAATCGACGGGGTCGCAGTGGGTTGACTCGGGAGTGCTGCCTGGACCGGCAGGCAACGTCACGCCCGCCATCACGAGCATGATTATTGATGCAGACGTGGATATAACGGGGGGCAACAGCGATTGCGATCTAGTTGGAATGGGCTCCAATAATTTCGAGCCGATGAAGACTTACAACGGCAAATACAGCGCATACGTCAAGAACTCCTACGAAACCACGTCGGGCGTTGCCATAGATTCAGGGCGGCATCGCGTAATTTCGAAGGCTGTCCAAGGACAGAAGCTTTCAATCAGCGTGGATGGAGTTACGACTACTGCAAGCGGCAATGTCACCGCAAATAGCAATTACAACAGTACGCTCTACCTCTTTGCCAGACATGGTCCGGACAGGTATTGCTCCGCGAAACTGTGGGGCATGAAGATCTACATCAACAACATACTCAAGCGCGACTTCGTGCCGGGTATCAAGGACGATGTCGTCGCGTGCCGGGTATCAAGGACGATGTCGTCGGCCTCTACGACAGAGTGAGCGACATGTTCTTATCGTCCGGTTCCGGCACGCCGCTCGTGGCGGGTCCAGTCGTCGATCGGAGCAAGCCGGACTCCTTCGTCGAGTACGTCGAATCCAACGGCAGCCAGTGGGTTGACACCGGCGTGGACGGCAGGTCTGGCGTAAAGGCCGAGGCGGACATTGACTGGATCAGCGGTAACGCCCCGCTCGGCGTCATCGGAAACAATCATTGCCTTCTGCTTCAGGCTTTGAACACAATCGGCGGGCAGGCGCTTGGCAGTGGCGAGATCAAGACTGGTATCGCGTTGAACAGCGGCAGGCATTTGATCGTGTCTGAGGCACCTGCCGGTTCCAAGATGACGATAACCGTGGATGGCACGACCACTCAAAGCCCCAGCAACGTCTCCGCCAGTGGCAACACCGGCATGACGATCTGGATGTTCGCCGCTCACGGCAGCGGCGGCAAGTGGGGCGAGGGCGCTTCCAAGTTCTACGAACTGAAGCTCTGGCGGACGGGCTCCGACAACGTGCGCCGCATCCAGCGCCACTTCATCCCGTGCTTGAAGGGCGGCAGGGCCGGCCTTTACGACGCGGTCTCCGGCGTGATCTTCTACTCGCACTCCGGCACCGATCTGGTTGCGTCCTCGACCCCGCGCACGCTTTCGGTGTGGCGCAACGAGGCGGACGACGCCTCGCTCGACAACGCGGCGAACTGGTGCGGCAACCTGCCGAACGGGACGGACGCCGTGGTGTGCGCGCCGTGGGTGCCTGCGGTCTCCGCGACGGACGGACTTGCGTTCGCCAACCTGACGGTGTTCGGCGGCGACCTCGCGTTCGCCAACGGGACGAACACGGTTGCGGGGGCGCTGGCGGCCGATGGCGCGCTCGCGTTCACCAATCTCGTCATCAACGGAAGTGCGGACTGCGCCGTCGCCATTTCCGGCTTCATCTCTGGGCATGGCACGGTGAAGTCGCTGACGCTCGCGGAGGGCGCGAGGTTTATTCCCGACGGAGTCGGCTACCTGACGGTGTCCGATGCCCTTGACGGCACGATGCTCATCGACATGACGGGCATTGACCTTTCGGGCGTAACGAGCAGATTCCCGCTGTTCAAGACCGGTACGGCGGAGATCCTGCCCACGGCTGATGCAGTAGAGTTTGTCGGCGGAAGTGCGCCCTCCGGGCGCTTGCTACTCAAAGTCAGCTCCGGTTTTGGATATGACTTGGGTTCGGCTGGCTTCTTCATCCTCCTGCGCTAACCGTCGTACCGCGGCCGCCTCGGCGAGGCGGCCCTACCACGGCCGCGACAAGCGCGGCCGGGTCCGCGCTCGACGCCTACGCGGCAGACACGAAAACCGACATGTTCGAGGCGCTCTTCGGCGGACTCGACCTCTCTACCCCGAAGCTGCCGAGACGGCCCCTCAGGAAACTGCCGAAGGCCGTCACCGGCTAAGCGGACGGGCCAGTCGCGTCGGCGGGGCGCGGAGCGGATGTTCGCTCCGGGAATGCGGGCTGCGGAACGCAGGGCGCGTCAGCGCCATGCGTTCCGCAGACTAAGGGGCCCGGAGTGAAGCATCCGGCCGCGTCACGCCCCCTACCGCTGACCGATTACCTCACCAGGTACTATCTCAACGCCGACTAGGGCGAAATGTGGTATAATTGTTAACATCTGCATTGATCATATCGTGAGGAAAAGAAATGAACGTCTACATAAAGATACTGTCGCTGGCACTTCTCTTCTGCGTCGTCGCTTCAGCGTTCGCGGGGCCGCGTACCGGGCTTCTGCATCTCAGCCACGTCCATCGCGGCGGCGGCAAGCTGGAGCGTCCCGACAACACGCTCGAGACCTTCAAGTGGTGCTGGGAAAACGGTTCGGCGCTTGAGTGCGACTGCCGCAAGACCAAGGACGGCGTGGGCATCATGCTTCACGACAAGACGCTCAAGCGCACGGCGCGCGGGATCTCCGCCGAGCTGGCGAAGAAGGACGTCTCCAAGGAGGTGACATGGGCAGAAATCAAGGATATCGATGTCGGGTCGTACCTCAAGGAGCTGAACCCCGCCGCCGCCGACTTCAGCCACCACCGCATCCCGACGATCGAGGCTACTTTCGCCGCGATGAAGGGGCATCCGACCTATCTCTGCTTCGTCGACGAGAAGGGCGCGGGCCCCGGGTACATCGCCGCGAAGGCCCGGGAGGCGGGCGTGCTCGACCAGGTGTACTACACGGGGCAGGACTACGGCAAGGCGCTCGAATGGAACAAGGCGACAAAGGGCGGGAAGACGCTCATCTGGATCGGCACCTGGCCGAAGCCGAAGCACACGGCCGAGGACACCGCGCGCTTCGAGGCGCATTACGAGAAGAAGATGGA
>CADCOC010000275.1 GCA_902802945.1 uncultured bacterium
TATGCGTTTGTACGCTTCTTCCCGAATCTCTAGGTCTGGATCCGTCACGGCCAGTTTCTCGAGTACCTGGGGGTTCCCATTTCTGATTGCCGCAAGGCGTAGCGAGGTCGGTGCATTTGTCCCACAGGACTCCAAAGACAGCAATCCGCGCTCGACACAACATTCACGCGCCAGATCGACCAATCTCAAATCGTCCGATTCCAAGAATTCCTTCATCATCGCCTCGCCCCGCTTAACGTCTTCAGGCTCGTCCGAGCGCAGAAATCCCTTTGCAGCACAATACAAGACCGTATTCGTCTCGTGTTCAAAAAAGGTTGAGGCCACGAACCGGACGCCGGCGGAGCCTTCTCCTCTGCCAAAAAAATTGTAAACGGGCACGGGCAAGCCCTGCAAGAGTCTTGCCGCCCTTTCAGTGCATTCGCATAACCCCTTGTAATCGTGCGTGCATGAACCTCCCATCTTCATAAAACCTCCCCTACTTGAGACATTGCAGTTTCTCAGCGCAGGGGAAACCAATACCCATTCGGCGACATTTCCGTAAACGTCGTACATGCCAAGCCTGTTCGGACGCTTCTGCCCTCCCTTGAAAACAGGCCCGATGTCTATATCCCAATGCGATAAAAGGTTCGTTTCCGCACTCGTCCAAGCATACGCCGAGATTTCCCTTTCCGCCGGCAAGCCGCCCCCCACTTGCGCCACATGTTCCCACTGCAGCACGTCCGGCGGCTGAAACCTCACGCCAGAACCGTTGATATAGACAACTGGGACCGTGTCTGGACCGTTGAATTCTAACTGAACGGGAAGTTCGGAATGACGGTCAACATGGGTTCTTGAAAGTATCGGCGTTAAATGAACGACGTTCGTTCCAGAAATTGAGCCGAATTGCCGACATGACAATTCATGCGTCGCAATCCAGAAGCCACAAAGTCAAACGGGACGCCATCGGGCGCCCATATCCTAATGGATGTTCCGGCATCTGGATCTTCCCTCAAGTTCAGCGAGAATCGTCTCTCGCCTTGCCAACGCGAAATTATCGTCTTTTTCGCTGAATATGTCTTGCCGCCACTCTTCACGACAGCTTGGATCTGGAAAGGTATACTGGGGCAATTATAGGCGTTGCGTTCTTCGACGCGATGTGGGATTTCAATTGGCAAGCCGTCAACGAACCATCGTGCATCTTTCGTTTCCGTCCCATTCAGGATCGCCGAAGCGGATATAACCTGTCCCGTCTGCGCCGTTTGCGCCCCAGCTCTCTGATCGTCCTTCTTTGCCGACTCAGGTGTTGCATGTTCCGTCCGCACAGATTGCGTCTGCCCCTCAACCTGCGTCCTCGTCGCATTTAACACCGTACCAACCGCCGCCAGTATGCCGATACCGGCAAGGGCAATCCAAATTTTCGCTATGCGATGGTGCCATCGGACTACACGGGCGAAGGCGGCAACGGAGGGATAGCGCTGCGCGGGAATGGAAGAAGTGGCGCGTTGGATTATGCGTGCCCACGCGCGCGGCGGGTTGCCGTTGAAGCAGCGATCGGCCAACACGCCGAGCGCGTGGATGTCGGAGGCGAAGGAAACCTCGCCACGCTCCAGCTGCTCCGGTGCGCCGTAGCCGGGCGTGCCGACACCGCCGAGGGTAACGTCCGATGTCGGATGCCCGGCGTCGGCCGTAGTGACGTCTTTGATGAGTCCAAGGTCGGCAAGGACTGGAACTGCAACTACGAGCGGGCGGGCCGCGCTTGTCGCCGCCGCAACGGGCGAGACGCCCGTTGTCCCAGTGCGCCAGAGGATGTTGGAGGGTTTGATGTCGCGGTGAACGTAGCCGCGTGCGTGAAGTTCGGCGACGGCGTCGCAGACCTTCAACATGAAGCGGGCGATGGCGCGCTCACCGGTCGGCAGGTCGCCCGGTTCGAGCAGTTCCATCGCGAGATAGGGGTGTCCGTTCGCCTCGCCGTAGGCGTAGAAGCGCGGAAAAGCGGTGGATTTCAGGGAAGAAAGAAGTTTTGCCTCACGGATGAAACGCGCCTTGGCCCGTTCATCCTCGCGGATCAGCACCTTGACGGCGGCGGGCGTACCGAGGGTGGAATGCTCTGCGCAATAGACTTCGCCGTTACCACCGCGTCCGATGAACGCGGTCAAGCGCCAGTCGCCGAAGATTGTGCCGGGAGGGAAGTGGCCGGCGGAGTTGACGGGGCCATGGGCGGCGCAGAGCGCGGCTAGTGGATCAAGCGGCTCGGCCGGAGGCCTCGCCCCACCTGAGTGCTCATCCATCGGCGAGGGACTCCAGCCCTTTCATGATCTCGCGGAGGCGGATCATAGCGCGGCTCTTGGCCTGATCGACGGCATGCCGCGTCATCTTAAAAGATTCCGCGACGGATTCTGGGGACTCGCCATTCATGGCGGTACGCTCGAAAATGCGCTTCGTGCGGTCGGCGACCGAGTCATCGGAAAGAAACTGGCGCAAGGCCAGTTCAAAGAGTGATTCGCGGTAGGATGGTTCGTCGATGAAATCGAGCTCAGGCGGCGGTCGCGGGGCGACCGCCCTACCGGGGCGTGGTGCTTGCGGCGCGACCAGTGATCGCGCCATACCGGAAGCGGCAAGAGTGCCGCTTCCCCGAAGGTTCTCTCCATTGGCATAATCCGCGCGCAACGCTTCGTCTTGTTTCCGCTTACGCAGGGACCGGAGTGCCTTGTTGCGGAGGATGCCGGTCAGGTAGTTGTGGAAGTGGCCCTTCTCGTCCGGCGCGTAGCGATAGGATGGCAACACCCGACAGAGTGCTACGAGCGTATCCTGGATGATGTCGTCGGCCTCAAGCGACGGAAACCGCTCGCGCATGAAGGCTTCCATCATCGGACGGTAGCGCGTCACGAACTCGCCCCATCGGACGTTTTGTGCGTCCTGCGCGATGTCGCGAAGAAGCGTTGTCGAAGTTGTCGGTATCTTTGCCATTTTTCTTTGCGCGTAGTATAGCACAATCCTGGCCTGATTCCCGCCACTTTTATGTTTTTCTTTCCTTCGCAATCGCCTCTTGAACCTTGCAGTCTCTCTCATGAGGCACAGGGCAAATCGTGCCTCTACTTTATACTGCCAGTCAGAGGCAAAATCTCACGCGGGAATTTTGGGAAATGTTGCC
>CADCOC010000276.1 GCA_902802945.1 uncultured bacterium
GAAACGAGAGCCGCACTACCGTTTCATTTCGTCCACGGGAAGAGCGTGATGCGCAGTTGCGTGAGGGCGATTGGCATCAGCTCGATCGTCTCGGCCCTGCCTTGAATCGCCGCCGCAGGAACGGGACTTGGCGGCGGGTCTTCTGCGCGGGCGGGTGCATCCACCCGCATCGTCCCCCATCCCGCATATCCCGTGCGCACGGCCTTGACCGCCAGGCGGCGGTCCAGACCTTCGCCCTTCTCCTGGAACTGCGGTTCGCCATCCACACCGTCCGCCACAAGCGCATAGTTCCATGGCGACTTCGCGTAGAGCTCTTTCATCGGGAAGCCAAGCTCCATGTCGTGCACCACGCCGTGCGCGTCCTTCTTGGCCTTCGGACAGTCCGCCGCGCTGACGATCTTCTCGCGCGCGTCGATCTTGAGCGCATAGAGAAGCGGCCCGCACATGACGGCGACAGAATCGTCCTTCCAGCGCGTGACGACGGGCTTCGACGGGAACGAGAGTTCAACCACGTCGCCCTTCTTCCACTCCCGAGTAAGGCGCATGAACGAACCAGACTTGGCACTCGCGCACTGCATGCCGTTCACCTTCACCGACGCATCCTCGCACCATCCGGGAATGCGCACGAAGAGCGGCCACTCACCGCCCGTCGTCTCGACGATCGCGAGCCTCACATTGTCCGAGAACGGATAGCCACCCGTCTCGGAAACCGTCGCGAGCGGCGTCTTCACGACGCAGTCTCCGTACGCCGTCGCCGCGAGCCCGCCCGCGCGCTTCATCCACATCGACTCCGCGAACTTCGGCCATGCGAAATGAAAGTTGGAGCGGCAGCATCCAAAGCCGGAATACGGGCCGGGCACGTTGCAGAAATAGGCATTGCCGTTGTGGCAGAATGCCAAGTTCCCGTTGCTGCATTCGGTCTGGTTCAGGAGGCAGTAATAGCGCACGCCCCGACCGTCGCCGGAGAGTGTCGCGGGCAGCGTGTTGTACGCGGCGACCTCCAAATCGTCAGCGATGCATGCGTCGCCAAGCGCCTCAAGCGCGACCTGCGAACTCAGGATATGCTCGGCCGTCGCGCAAAGCTCCGTACCCTGCGTGGCCGAACGTCCAGAAAGCGGTTCCGTGCCGTTCACAGCACGATCGGGCCGTCCGTGCATCTTCATCGCCCAGCCGTCCGGCGAGAGCGCGGCGCGGAAAGCCGTGCGGTCGGAGTCGCTTCCGAACAAGAGCCATTTCATCGGCGGCGTCTTCAGGCCCTGCATGAAGTTTACGATGTGGGCGCGGTAGCCCTCCGGACCCCATCCGCCTCTGCCGCCATTGTGGTAGTAGCCCGTCCAGTCGGCGGACTGCGCCACGACGGTTCGCGCATATTCGAGCCATTCGGCCTTTCCTGTCTTGCGGTGAATCCAGAGGATGACGTCCACCTCGTCGCCGACACGCGCCACGGCCCACGGCGAATCCTTCGCGAACGAATCCCCGTTCGCAAACGCCTTGCGTTGGAACGCGAAGTACCGCTCCATAAAAGGCACAACACGCGCATCGCCCGTCGCCTCGCACCAGTCGCGAAGAGTCCAGAGGACGATCATGTTCGCCCACCAGTTGCGGTTCTTCGGGCCGAAGTCCCCATTTTCGCGCTGCGAGGCGAGATATGCTTCAATCCAGCGTTTCGCCTTCGCCTTGAGCGTCGAGTCGTCCAGCGCGAACGCCAGCGCCGTCAGTCCCTTGGCGTAGTACGGTCCGCGTTCCCACGCGAACTGTCCGCCGCGCTTTCCGCCAGTAAGCCAATCGCTCTTTCCGATGTCCTCGTAAAGTTCCTCGGCATGACCGGTCAGACCATCGCGCTGAAGCTCCATCTGCTTCAGCAGCCATCCCTGCGGACGCACGCTCCCCGGTGCAAGTCGCTCCATCGCGCACGTACGGACAGACGCACCATTCGACGCCAAAACCGCAGTGGACGCAAACGCCACAAGTACCGCACACAAGCTCTTCATTTTGTCATTCCTTTACATTCCCGTGCGAAGCGCGGGTGGCGGGCTACTTGACGATGAGCATAAATCCCGGCAGAACAACACTGATCTTCTTGCTGTCTGCTGACATCTTCACCTTGCATCCCTTCGTGTCCGTGAACGTCGGCATCCCCGAGAACACGCCGTCAGTATCGGCAAACAGAAACTTTTCGCTCGGCTTCGCGGTGAGACTTGCCGTGCAGTTCGCGAACGTCACCGTACCGCCGCCAGTCACGGTGATCTTCCCGCCCGGCACGACATTGAACACGCAGTTCGTGACGTTGAGATTGTGCCCCTGCGTGTCAATAACGAGTCCGCCAGCCTTGAGGACGATGTTGCCA
>CADCOC010000277.1 GCA_902802945.1 uncultured bacterium
TGGACTCGTCGCGGTCTGCGCGGCGGTCGCTGCGCAGGCGGCGTATGTCGACTGGCAGTATGAAGGCAAGAACGCGAAGAACGACACTTCGTGGGGAGACTCGAAGACGACGGCGGCGAACGGGCTTTCGGCCTATCTGCTGACGGCGGCGGATTGGACCTCCATCAAGGACACGGCAAAAGGAGAGAGTGACATCGCTGGCAAGGCGCTGGACTCCTCCACGCTTATCTACGAAAAGACCTCTAAGTCGGTGATGTATTACACTACGCACGCCGACGGTGGTACTACTGCTAGTGCCCGTCAGGTTAGTGTTGCAGATGGAGAGGCCAATTACTACGTCATTCTCGCGAACGACAGTGGCTTTTCCGTTGTTGCCGACAATGTGAAAATCACGGGTTATTCCGATCCCACCAGCATGGGTAACGGTCTGACGCCCGGAACCACGGTGACTGGTGCAACCAACCCCGCAGCGTCGGCGTTCACGGCGTATGCCACGGGCGGCGGCGGCGGCGGATCGGGCGGAGTGCCTGAGCCGACCTCCGGTCTTCTGCTCCTCGTCGGTGGCGCAATGCTCGCGCTGCGTCGTAAGCAGAAATAAACGCTAAAACGGTTTCGCTGAAACCATGAGAAACGCCCGACGGTCTGTGCCGCCGGGCGTTTTGCGTATAGATAGAAATGAAACACGCCCGCCCCGAAGGACGAGCGCATTTTTTAGGTCGTGTCATTGGGCTGATTCGCTTACTTCTGCTTGCGACGGAGAGCAAGTACCGCACCTCCGACGAGGAGCAACAGCCCAGAGGTGGGCTCTGGAAGCGGGTCAGTTCCGCCGCCCGAGGCATACGCCGTGAACGACGACGCTGCGGGATTGGTCGCGCCAGTCACCGTAGTTCCGGGTGTCTGGCCGCTGCCAGACTGCGTAATGTCGGTATATGCCGTAATCAACACGTTGTCCGCGACGACGGTGAAGCCGCTATCATTCGCGAGAATGACGTAGTAATTGTCCTTCGCATTAGCGACTGTTGCGGCACGAACGCTTGCAGCGGTGGAGCCGTCAGCGTGCGTAGTGTAATACGACACCGATTTAGAGGTCTTCTCAAAGATCAGCGTGGAGGAGTCCAGCGCCTTGGCGGCGATGTCGCTCTCACCTTTTGCCGTGTCCTTGATGGAGGTCCAATCCGCCGCCGTCAGCAAATAGGCCGAAAGCCCGTTCGCCGCCGTCGTCGTCGATTCTCCCCACGAAGTGTCGTTCTTCGCGTTCTTGCCTTCATACTGCCAGTCGACGTATGCCGCCTGCGCAGCGACCGCCGCGCAGACCGCGACGAGTCCAACAACTAGTTTCTTCATTTTCATTTTCCTTTTCGTTTTCTTGTTTCTCGGTCGGGCGTTCCCTTGAAGTCGTTTACTTCGTGACCGTGGACGTCACGGGCGACGGAACCACGAACCAGAACGCCATGCCCTCGGGGATCACGGCGTTGGAGATGTACGAACCGCCCGCGTCGGCCCATCCCTCGACGAACTCGCCAGCATCGTCATTCCATGCCTTTGAGGAGTAGTACAGATCGCGGTAGGCCATTTCGGCTGTACCATAAGGAATCTTGATGCAGGGAGCGGTGGTATACCAACCAGCGATACAATCTTCGTCCTCTTCGCTTACCCAAGCCGCAGGTCCCGTAAGGTTCCAGTCGATTTTTGAATCACTGGTATTGAGCGAAACAGGATAAGGCAGCTTCATCATGTTGTAGCCAGTGGCGGCGGAGAACGTCGCGGAAGCGGCACCCTTCACCTCACCATTGATCGTGACGGTGAGGTCATCGCTTCCTGCAACCATCCACACGCCGTAGCCGTCGAGCATCGTAGCCGTGGCGACGTAAGAGCCGCCAGCATCAGCCCAACCCTCGACGAACTCGCCGGCATCGTCATCCCATGCGTTCTGTGTCCAATAGAGATCACGGTAAGCTTTCTCTGCTGTGCCATACGGGATCTTAAGGCATGGCGCGTTGGCGTACCAGCCGGGGATGCATTCCTCGTCCTCCTCGCTCTGCCAGGCCTTCGGGCCGGTGACATTGAGCTTGAACGCCTCGTCGAACTTGAGAGCCGTGCCGCCGACCTTGTCGAACTGCACCGCGATCATCATGTACTTCCCGGCGGGGATCGTCTTTGTCGTGTAGCCCACCGTGTTGGCGGACTCAATGCCGAACGCAAGTCCGGCTGCGGCAACCGCCGCTGCAAACATAACTTTCTTCATCTTTCGTTTCCTTTTCATTCCCCAGATTGCTCTGGGCCGCAGAAATGAGATATTCGCTCTGAATTTCGAGAAAATCATCCCGCAGTCTGCCGAGAATTTGATATACTCTTGCCCATGAGAAAAGCAATCACCGCAATCACAGTCGCCTTGGCTATCGCAGCCTTTGGCACAACAAACACGACCGCTGCCGCACACCGACACGGTCAGGTGTACTATGTGCAGGGACACCATCCATTTGTAATTCAGCCGACGATCGGCCCGGATGGTAAGGCCTCGTTCGATCACCCAGAAATCGCACTCGCCCAATTGAAGCAGCTGGCGGAGAAGAAAGACAACGCCGAGGCGATGTTCCAGCAGGGGCTTGTCGAACTCTACGGCGTATCGGGCGATCCGAATGTGAAGAAGGCTCCCAACTTCAATGAGGCCATGCGGTGGCTTCGCCTTGCAGCCTTCCGAAAGCACGCCGGCGCGAACTATGAGGTATCGACTGTGCTTGCACGATACCCGAACATGGTTAAGCCTCTCAGCCCGTATGAACAGGAAGACTGCATGAGAGCCGCATACAACGGCGGCGATCCGCTGGCGAAGGCGTGTGTCGAACAACTATTCAACGAGGCAAAGCGTCTCGCCGCACAGGGCAACCCCGACGCCAAGTGGCATCTGTTCCTCGCCTTGAGCGAAGGACAGGGCTGTCCCAAAGACACGGAGGCCGCAAAGCGCCTCTTCGACGAAATGAAGGCCGAGAAGAATCCGCACTGCATGGCGTTTATAGCCAACAAGAGGTTTAGGAAGAAGTAACTATTATGCCGATGTCGAATCTCAGACACATCCCCTCGCGCGCAGCCCAGCCGGGGCGAGCGGAGGGGGGCGAGAGCTTCGGCTCGTGCGAATTTTTTTAGAGGGGAGGTGTGGCGGCGGGGGCGCTCGACCCATAAAAGCGCGAGAAACCCCAATAAAACAAGGGGTCGGACGTTTTCTTGAGGGGCAAAACGGCCAAAAAACTTTTTGCGAAATTTTTTCTGTTTGGGCTTGCAAACGGTCAGGGGGTGTGGTATCATAGCACTGTCTTTTTGGGCGGATTAGGTCCATGGTGGATCTGGTTTGAACGGAAGGACACCCGATAAACCGCGTGTGCGGCTAAGGGAAAACAAAAACAAGTAGAGGAAAGGAACGACTGAGGAAGATTCGGACATTCGTGGTTAACGTCATCCGCCACTGATCGGATCACGCCCGCGACCCAAGAATCGACTGATCGAATTCCCAACTCTGCGGCCCAGAGCAATCTGGGGAATGAAAAGGAAACGAAAGATGAAGAAAGTTATGTTTGCAGCGGCGGTGGCCGCAGCCGGACTTGCGTTCGGCATACACGACAAAGACGATTCCCGCCGGGAAGTACATGATGATCGCGGTGCAGTTCGACAAGGTCGGCGGCACTACGATGACATTCGACGAAGCATTCAAACTCAACGTCACTGGCCCGAAGGCCTGGCAGAGTGAGGAGGACGAGGAATGCATCCCCGGCTGGTACGCCAACGCGCCCTGCCTCAAGATTCCGAATGGAACGGCAGAGAAGGCTTACCGCGACCTCTACTGGACGCAGAACGCTTGGAATGACGCGGCCGGCGAGTTCGTTGAGGGATGGGCTGATGCGGGTGGCGACTATGTTGCCACGGCCACGATGCTTGACGGTTATGGCGTATGGATTGTTGCTGGAAGCGACGATCTCACCGTCACAATCAATGGCGAGGTAAAGGGTACCGCGACCGCAACGTTCTCCGCCGCAACTGGCTACAACATGATGAAGTTGCCTTATCCTGTGTCGCTCAACGCCGGCGACTCCAAGATCGACTGGAATCTCACAGGCCCTGCCGCTTGGGTGAGCGAAGACGATGAAGAGTGCATCGCTGGTTGGTACGCAACTGCACCTTGCATCAAGATTCCGAACGGAACTGCCGAAATGGCTTACCGCGATTTGTACTATTCCTCAAAGGCGTGGAATGATGCGGCAGGTGAATTCGTCGAGGGGTGGTCCGACGCGGGTGGGGACTACGTCTCCAATGCCGTGATCCCCGAGGGCATGGCGTTCTGGTTCGTGGTTCCGTCGCCCGTGACGTCCACGGTCACGAAGTAAACGACTTCAAGGGAAGGCGGTCGCGGT
>CADCOC010000278.1 GCA_902802945.1 uncultured bacterium
GGACGCGGAAGCGGCTTCGAGACGGGATCTTCAATGATTCCCTTGCGGCTTGCGGCGATGGGCATTCCGGCGACCTTGTCTTTCGAAACCCCCACGGGGTCGCTCTTCGTCTGCTTGCCGGCGAATCCGCAGAACACCCAATCGCCATTCTCGCCGTAGAACCTTACGCCGCACGGATACTTGCGCGTGGAGCCCATCTTGATGACGGCGCCGGAAGCGTAGTTCCACGCGATGTCGCACTCGCCGTGGACGTCCCACAGCTTGCGGCCCTTCGGGTATTCGCACGTCGCGTCCACCGATACGGGCCCGCCGAGCTCTTCGCCGAGTCCGCGAATGGCGGTATCCATGTGGTGCGCGCCCCAGTTAGCCCGCCTTTCCACATTCGCGCCTTGTTTCAACTTTTTTCACGCGGATAACTCCAAAAGTTAGACGCGTGGCGAGCGATTTGGACACTTGCTGTTGCAAAAAGCCGTGTAGTGAAGACCTACCCTCTTTAAAATCTCCGCCGGATATGAGATAATACCGGCATGTTTCTTCGAGCCACAAAGAGATTCAAGGACGGCAAAGTCCACACATACTGGAGCATGGTTGAGAACGTGCGTGCCGGCAGGCGCGTGTTCCAGCGCAGGGCGCTGTACCTTGGCGAGCTGAACGATTCGCAGCGTTCGGAGTGGCAACGGGCGGTCGAGGCGTTCGGCGACGATGGCAAGCCGCACCAGCTAAAGCTGTTCCCGGAGGACCGCGCCCCCGAGACGGACGACGGCCAGGTCGTGCGCATCCGCATGGACAGGCTGGCCGTTCGCAACATGCGCAACTGGGGCGAGGTCTGGCTTGGCATGGAACTTTGGGACATGCTCGGGCTTGACGGCTTCTGGAAGGCTCGGCTCGAACCGAGCCGCAAGGGGACGGATTGGCTGGCGATTCTGAAGGCAATCGTCATGTACCGCCTCACCGATCCCGGAAGCGAACTTGCGATGCACGCGAACTGGCTCGCGAACACCGCGATCGAGGAACTCGTAGGGTCTGGCGCGCTGACGGGGCTTTCGACGCTCTACAGTTGCCTCGATCGTGTCATGTGGCCCTCGGACGAGTGGAAGAAGCCCCGGGCGGAGAGGCGTCCCGAACTCTCGTTCAAGGACGCGCTGTTCTTTTTCCTGCGCGAGCGCTGGGCGGGCCTCTTCGGCTCGACGTGCGACGTGGTGCTCTTCGACCTGACGAGCACGTATTTCGAAGTTGACGGCGTGAAGGCGCTCGACAGCGACATCCAGCGCTACGGCTACAGCCGGGACAAGCGCGGCGACTGCCTCCAGGTCGTGATCGCCCTCGTCCTCACGCCGGACGGCTTCCCTCTCGCATACGAGGTCATGCCCGGCAACACGAACGACAGGGAGACGCAGATGCCGTTCATAAGGAAGCTGGAGGAGAAGTACGGCAGGATAGGGAATCTCTGGCTGATGGACAGGGGCGTGCCCACGGAGAAGACGCTCGGGGAAATGCGCAAAAGCGGATATAAGTACCTCGTCGGGGCGCCAAGAGGCCATCTCAAGGCAATCGGGGACAGGCTGGACAAGGCGGAATGGCAGGAAGTCCAGAAAGGCATATCGGTCAAGGTCGCAAGGCCGTCCGGCGAGAACGGCAGTCCCGGCGACACGTTCGTGCTGACGCGAAGCGAAGCGCGGCTGCTCAAGGAGACGTCCATGCGCGCAAAGAAGATTCGCGGCGCGATGAAGACGCTGTTCGCCATCGACGCGCGCATCGGCAGGCCGAAGTGGCGCAAGGCCGAGCCGTCGAAGCGCAGGCTGACGCGCGACGAACTCATCTCGCGGCTCGCGGTCGCGGAGGCGAAGGCGGGGCGGGCATGGAAGATGATCTCGTTGGCTATTCCAAAAGCCGACGAGGAGGTGACGCCGGAAACGTTCCGGTGGAGCCTCGACTGGGAACGCATACGCGAAGCGCGGGCGAAGGACGAGGGCACGTATCTCTTGCGCACGAACCTGGAGGACTGCGACCCGAAGACTCTCTGGAAGAAATACATGATACAGGGCGAGATAGAGTACGCCTTCCGCGAACTGAAGGGGGATCTCGGCCTGAGACCCGTGTACCATCAGCTTGAGGACCGCATCGAGGCGCACATCTTCACGAGCTTCATGGCTCTCTGCCTGCTGACGACGCTCAGGGCGCTCGCGCGTCGGCATTCGCCCGGCCTCACGCCCCGCC
>CADCOC010000279.1 GCA_902802945.1 uncultured bacterium
CCAGATGTTGTTGCGGACGTTAGTTTCTTTTGCCATGTTTTTTTATCCTGTCTATGTGGAAATTTCGTATATTCTACCAAATAATGCCGCAAAAGTCAAAGCGGGGGTACGACAAAGGGTGCGATTGCAAACAGTTGACCCCTTATTACTGATATATGGGGGAATTGCCCCGACCTGCTCGCCCGCCCCACAGCCGATATCCGATTCTGCGCAAAATTTCTTCAAACACCCCCTTGCGCGGCGGCGGAAATTTTGATATAATATGTGCCTTCACCGTGAAGGCATACACAAGGACGCACATGAAAACCAAAGAAACGCACGAAAGAATCTCCGAGATCGTCGCCGAGATGGCCTCAATCACCGAGTTCGCCGAGGGGTCGATATCCTCGAGCTCGAACAGCTACACCCTCAAGGACGGGACGCGCAGGAAGGCGAAGCCGCACTGGAAGTTCCAGAGCCTTGGCGCGCGGGGGGAGCGCAAGTACAGGAACGTCCCAGAAAGCCTCGTGCCGAGAGTGAAGAGGCTGATCGCCGACGGCAGGCGCTACAGGAAGCTCGAGAAGGAGTATGTCCGCCTCGTGACCGAGGAGAGCCTTGCCGCTCTAAAAAAAACGGCAGGCGAAGGCTGATCCTCCCGCGCCCGCGCCTCGTCAACGTCATCGAGCTCGTCGAGTCCATCGAGCGGGCAGGCTCGAAGGAGAGGCGCGAGGCGCTGCCGCGCTTTGACGAAGACCTCGCGAAGGCCGTGTCGGAGGACATGGCGAAATACGTGGGCGGCGTCATGTCGTCCATCTCCTTCAGGTCGAACGCCCCGGGCGCAAACGGAGTACGCACCAAGCAGGTCTTCACGCGCTTCGGGTGGTGCGAAGCGAGACACCCGTACCGCGTCGGCAGCCCGGAGGGGACGGACGTGTTCAAGGCCTTCGGCGTCGAGCGGAAGATGACGCCGTCCGCGTCGAAGACCGCGACGCGGCTCGCCGTCACGCAGGGGTCGTTCAGGGAGGCGAAGGACACTCTCGCGCTGCTCGGATGCGGAAACATCTCCGTCTCGAAGCTGCGCAAGGAGACGCTGCGCGCCGGAGAGGCCGCGCTGGCCGAACTGCGCAAGCCGGGAAAGGACGTCCGGAAGTACCCCGCCGCGAAGCTGCGCACCCCGGACGGCGCGCGCAGGGTCCCGCGCACGCTCGTCGTGATGGCCGACGGGACGAACCCTCCCTGCACGAAGGCGGACACCGCCGGAGTCAGGGGGAAGAACTCCGCGCAGGCGAAGTCGCGCCAGCTCAGGGTGACAAGCGCATGCGAATACGTCAACGTGACGGACAAGGGCGTGCCGATCCCGATAGCGGGCTCGTTCTCGTACTCCGTCACCGACCTCGGGATCGGGGAGCTGACGAGCCTCATCCGCGAGCAGGCCGTCTCCAGGGGTTCGGGGACCGTCCCGCGCGTGCAGTGCGTCGCGGACGGGGAGGAGGCGCTGGAGAAGGCGATGCGCGACGCCCTGCCCTTCGCCGAGTTCACGAACGACTTCATGCACGCGGCCGGATACCTGAACACCTGCTGCGAAAAGCTCGGCATCGCGGACGCCGCGAAGGAGTTCAGGACATGCCGCGCCATCATGCTCCGCCACGGCGCAGGCTCCGCCGTGGACCGGATCAGACGGCTGTTCTCAAGGGAACTGGAATCATCGCCAGAGGCGAAGGACGCGCTAAACTACCTCGACAAACGGCGCGGCAACATGCGCTACGGATGGCTGAGGAAACACGGATACTACATATCGTCCTGCCACATAGAGGCCGCCGCGAGAATCCTCGTCGCAAGAAGGTGCAAGCAGGCGGGGATGCACTGGCGCCACCACAACGCGGCGTGCGTATGCGCCATCATCGCACAGCTCAGGAGCGCGGCATGAAGACCGAATGGGAAGCCAATGCGGACGCCGCGCGGCGGAGGGAGCCGACAGTCGGGCAAGAGGCGGTTTCGCCTCGCAGCCGTATGAGGCGTCTCGTACGCAGCCAGTGGTTTACGCCGAGGCACGGCAGGCTGAACACGGCTTGTTGTCTAAGCGCGGAAGGCGTCGCGACGACGAAACAACGGCTTGACCGAGCTGTCGGGCCCGCAGCCGCGCCCTGCGCCCAGATACCGCCGCGACCTCAGCGATGTTTCAACGAATTAAAATCGCACCCTTATCAGACGATACTTC
>CADCOC010000280.1 GCA_902802945.1 uncultured bacterium
GATAAAGGCCGATGGAGTCCCCGCCTGGCTCAATGAAGGAAGAGTCTCGGCACCGGACTATTTTGTTGAACACTATTTTGTTATAACTGACGCGCCCTGTGGCGGCAAGTGAAAGGAGTAGATGAACCATGAAAAAACTGACAAAGACAATTCTCGTCTTATCTTTCGCGCTTGTGGCGGCGGCTATCTGCGGCTGTCGCGGATCGGACGTGGTCATCTACGACGGGGATGCCGACAAGATAGTCTGGGGGAGCATTGGGACCGACAGCACATGGCGCGAAGCATTCGCGGGTGTCGTCGACCCGAAGAACGAGTGCTTTCATACGCTACAGGATCTTAAACCTGCGAACGGCAAAAATGACGGTCTGTATGTTCTGCGGGAGTACGATTTTTCCGGGGTGTTGCGATGGGAGCGGAAGCTGGAAGGGTATCTACAAGTCTCTCCTTCGGGTTTCATAGTCAGCGGCGGCGGACTCTATCTGTGGCACTATGTCACTGTCGAAGTAATCATCAATGGCACGGAACGCCGATATGTCATGACGGACACAGACCATGAGGAATTTCGGCGCTATGACTTGAAGACGGGCAGGTACTCGATTGTTCGCTTCGGAGAGAAGGATTGGGGCGATGAATCCACTTCTCTCCACTTCGCCTACTGCAACAACGGAATCGTCGTCCTCGCGCGGCATGGCCCGTATGTCCGTACGGATCCGAATGGCGTACCCTGTCCGCCGCCCAGAGGAATACGCAGACGAAAGGACGATGCGGGCGGTGTTTTTCGTGTTGGGCATGATGGCGTTGTCACGAAGATCATCAGCGAACGGGACCACAGGGCTTCGAGACTTAAGCTTGTGCCTGGATGGAGCGCAGCATATTTTGCCGTGAAGACAGTGAACGGGGACGTGCGGATATATGACATGGACTGCAAGCAGGTACATCATGTCCGGCTTTCCAAGACACATCCCGATTTTGTGGCGGACGACCTGTTTGTAACGTACGTCTGGGCGGACGACGAGACGATTGTCTGTAAGAACAGAATCTCAGAGGGGAAGTACGGGATGCTCGCGATAAGTGCCAAGACGGGCGAAGTGCGCGAGGCAAAGGCCTCGGAATTCAAAGAAGCGTGGCGTAGCGGTGTTCGGCTCCGTGGGCCGTTGCGCATCAAGGAACGATTCTAAGACGGAATTGCGCGGGCAGAACGCGTCCTGCGGCGGCAAGCGAAAGGAGTAGATGAAGGATGCGGAAACTGACAAAGGCAATTTTCTTTTTATCCCTCGCGCTTGCGGGGGTGGTTGAAGCGAAACTTGCGCCGCCAAAGCTGGAGGACTACACCCATGTCTGCCAGAAGTGCGGGAAGACGACACATTACCCGACTAGCGAATGGGAACCGCGAAGCTTTATTGCGGAGTATCGCAAAGGATGCGCGACTCTTCGTGAACTCGGTCTCGACGTCGCTCTTGATGAATCCGTCCTTTGTCGGCACTGCGTCAGCGCGGAAAAGTTGAGACTGCCAAGGTTTGCAACAGTCAGATGCCGCCCAGAAAAGACTCTTTGGAGAAAAGGCGACAAGGTGGAAGTTGTTAGGACGAAAAGCCAGCCTTGCGAATGTTGGTTGTGCTATCAATGGGAAGTGGTGCCACGCGGGAACAGGTATTGGGTGAATGGTAGGTATATCGATGCAGATGGTAACATACTTGGTGATAATGTATGCATAAGGCTTCATCCCGATTTGCAGGATCCTGCCAGTGGGCACGCGGACAGAAGCATGAAAATGCGGATTCTTCCAAAGGCGTTGGGCGATCCGGCGGATTGGGTGCCGGTAGAATGGCATGATCAAATGACGGACTTTTATCCATCTGCCTGTTTTGAGAATGTCGAATATGGCGAAGGCGAGGATGCTTCCCTTGAACGCATCTTCAAACATTTGGAATGGACAATAAAAGGCAAGCGGCGAAAGGCGAACTTGTTTGACGTTCAATTGCTGCTGACCTATATGAGAGGTCAAAAGGAAGTCCAAGTCGGTTGCATCATGAGTCCGATAGAGAAGTACAAGTGGCGCATCGATGAACTGATTTCCGCTCCTGGTGAGACCAATGTCGCCTCTTGGGTGGAATCCGAAAACAAGTGCGCCTGAAACTGGAGACAGCCTAACGGCATAGTCCCAATTTCAGGCGCGATTTGCTATCATGTCCTTT
>CADCOC010000281.1 GCA_902802945.1 uncultured bacterium
GTCGCGCGGCCAGTCGGTGGAAGTCGTCGGATTCCCGCAGTCAAATCTCTTCAACTTGACGCAGAAATTACAAAACGGGGGGAGGGACGCACTCCCGCGCGTCCGCCGGACGGTCGGGACGCCCCCCGCCGGGGCATAATGGGCGCTGGCCGGCTTTTAAGGGCAAACGCCCCCAGACCGATTGTGCCATCGGACATGCAGTCCCCGGCGTTTTACCAGAGGTGGCCGGGCGAACCTCGTCCATTCACTCCACTGGAATGGTGCGCTCGTACTCGTGGTTGAGGTAAACCGTGACGATCTCCATCTCGCTGAAGTCGTAGTAGTGCAGCGCATCGCAGAGCTTCCTCGCCCACAGGCTCTGCGTCGGGCGGCTCACGCCCTTGGAGAGGTTCCTGACGATGCCGGACTCGAACACCTGCCAGAGGTTGTGCGCCAGCTGCATCAGCATGTGCGCCGCGCGGCTCGCGTGCTCGTCCTTGCAGAACGTGTGCTCCAGCCCGAACCCGTCCTCGCCGTCGCGCTTCTGCGTCTTGAAGCTGTTCTCGATGACCCACCTGAGCCGCCCCCAGCGGGCGATCTCCACCGCGCGCCTTGCGTTGTTGACGTCGAGGTCGGTGATGAACTGCCCGTAGTACGCCCCTGCGTCGTCGGAGGCGACCAGCTGGCTGCACTCCACGACGTTGGCGATGTGGTCCCCGAACGGCACCGCGTTCGCCCACCTGACGCCGCCGACCACGATCCTGCCCCTGTCGCGGCAGTTGCCGACCATCGGGCCCCACTTGTCCCGGTCGAGGCCCATGAGCGCCTGCGCCTCCCTGAACACGGAGGAGGAACGCCCCTCCTTGAACACGAACATGTAGTGCCAGCCGTTCTTCCTGCAGGTGTCCATCCCCTTCTGGCAGGCGTAGAGCGCATCCCCCATGAGGATCACGCCCCTGCGCCCGAAGACCCTCTTGAGCCTCTTCGCCATGAGGTCGAGCGCCTTGAGCTCGCAGTCCTGCTTCTCGGCGTCGTTCCTCCACGGCTTGATCGGGACGACCGCGACGGTCAGCGCCCACTTCCACGGGGTTATCACCTTCGCCTCGAGCGCCATGCGGTTGCGCCTGTGCCCGGAAAGCCCGGATCCCCACCTCTCGTCGACCTTGGTCGCGTCGAGCACCACGACGAAGCACCCGCAGAAGAGCGCCTTCTCCAGCAGCTTTGCCTCGACGAACGACCTGAACACCTCGGCGAGGAGGATGTCCAGGTAGCGCATCTTCACCTTCTTCAGCCAGTTGAACACCAGCTGCGTGCAGGGGGCCGTCTTCTCCTCGCCGTCGATCCAGTCGGCCTGCTGCGACAGCAGCATGACGTTCGGGCCGTACGCCGGGTCGTTCCGGTCGCCGTCCATCTTGTTTCGCGTCGTCCGCCGGCAGAGGAGGCCCAGCACGACCGTCCAGAGGAGCGTCGCGTTGTCGTAGAGGGCGTGCGCCTCGTCCCGCAGCTTCAGCGCGAGCGAGAACAGCCCGTTTATCCCGGACAGGATCGGGTGTATCCAGCAGAAGAACTTCTCGGCCGCGTTCCGCCCGCAGGGGTTCTTCCCCGGCCTCCGCCCGGGACGCCCTTTCAGCTTCCGCTGCGGCTTTTCCGCCTTCTTGGCCTTCCTGCGGCCTTTCGACCGGCGCCCGCAGCGCCTTTTCCGGAGTTTTTCCTTGTGCCTGCGCCTCTTCCGGTCGTCGCGGCGATCTTCTCCGCCAGAAGCCTCCGCGTCCACTCGCTCATCTCCAGCATGAGCGACTTCAGCTCCCTCCAGTTCTCCGCGTACCTGCGGACCTCCGCCTCCATCGACACGGGGACGTACAGGCAGCGGGTCTTCCCCTCCACCTTGTCTGTCAGCGTGTAGCGCCTGGCGTTGCCCACCGTCTGGACGTTGAGCGTCCCCGACACCACCCTCTCGCGCAGCAGAAGCGTCCGCACGCGCGAGACCGTCGCCTTGTAGCCGGCCAGCTGTGTAGTCTTTTTCATAGTCGGTAATTATACCGACTATTTCGGCGGAAGTCAAGGGCAAAACGCGAAAAATTCCGAAAAAAGTTTTCGGGGCGGGAGCCCGCCACGGACGCCCGCCCCAGTCATGCCGACGCGAAACCGTCGGCTAGCTATCGCGACAAATCAGGGATTTGTAATCTCTGCGGATGTTGAGCCAGTGCTCTTCCA
>CADCOC010000282.1 GCA_902802945.1 uncultured bacterium
CTCGAACCGCGCCAGGAATCCCGAGCCGCCATAGTTGAACGTGCCGCCGTTCTGGATGAAGCGCGAGGTGTTGCCGCCGCCGAACGCATTGCTGCTGTTACGCAACCTGATCGCCGCCATGGGAACGTTGACCACGCCGGAGTTGATGATGAAGTCCGCATGCGGCCCGTTGTGCGCGATGAAGAAGTCAGTGTTCGTGACGTTCAGGGTGCCGCCATCGACGGACATGACGGACTTGATGCTGCTGCTTGTGCTCGTGCCGTCGTCGCCAATGCATATCTTCCTCGTCGTAAGCGTCGTGCCCGGCCCGATGGACACGTAGCAGGAAGGAGCCGATGCGCCGTTTCCGCTGCCCCAGCCGAGAAAGAGGTTGTAGAAGTCGAGCGTCGAATCGAGGAACGTTACGTCAACCGTGGAGTCGGCAACGTCCGCAATGCCAAAGGCGTAGGCGCTGATGTTCGCGCCAGTGTACGTGCCGCTTTGGCGGAGGCGCACGATTTCAGAGCCCATGGAACCGTTCAGCGTCCAGCCGCTCGCCGGCACGCCGCCTCCCAGATTCGCAGTTCCGCCCGAAACCCCCAGCGCGCCGTTGATCGCTCCCGAATACGTGATGGTGCCTGAATTGTGCGTGAGCGTGGCACCTTCGGCAATCGTAATCGAACCGCTTATTGTCCGGCTGTCGGAATAGCGGTTCTGGATGATGTTGTTGCCGGAGTCGGCGTAGATGTTCGGCTCACCGTTGCCATTGTAGAGTGAGAACGTGCCGTTCGCAAGGTGGATGCCGCCAGGCACGTTCTGAACGGCCGGATGCTCGAATTCTAGGACTCCCCCTTCCGTCACAAGAATCGAGCCGACATTGATCGTCGTATCGACCATGACGAGCCTCTCCGTGTTCTTGACCGTCAGGCATTTGTCGGGGCCAGTGAGCGAATTGCTCGTAGTACCACGCACATGGCCGTAGGAGGTCGAATGGCGGAAGTCGCTTCGTACCGTGCCGCCGATCGTCGCGTCGTCAGTCAGTTCCACGTCGCCGAAGGCAATATAGCACTGCTGGTTCGTGCTGATGATCGCGCCCTTGCCGTCAACGCCGTCGCCCGCAATCTTGATGAGCTTGTCGTGCGTGAGCGAGGAGCGGACGGGGTCGTAATGCGGATTGCTGGCGGCGGCAGACTTGTAGTTCAGGTCGAGCGTCGCGCCGTTTTCCACGATGATGGGCGAAGAGTCCGCAGTTGCGCCGAGAGCGCGAGTCGGAAGGTCGTCGCCAAGCCTGAACGTTCCGTTCGAGACAACGATCGGCTGCGCGTCGAGTCCGCCCGTTGCGTTGAACGTGAACGTACCCTCGCCCTTCTTGTAGATCGTCCCGGGGCCGCCGAGCTTGCCCGCGCCGTTGAGCGCCACGTCGCCGTCCGCGGAAATCGTCACGTCGTTCGCCGAAACGTCGGCGGGAAGCGCAATCGTCGCCGCGTCGGCGACCGTCGCGTTCGCGTAGGGCGCGAACGAGACCTGTTCGCCCGCCGCGTTCGTCCAGGCCGCGACGGCAGTTGACCACGTGGCGTCGCCAGCCGGATTCCAGAAGAGGTCCGCCGCAGCGCTGCCGCCTGACGTGGCCGTGTAGGAAAGAACGCCGCCCGAGACGGAGAACGAACCCGTGACGCCCGCCGGGACGAGCGCCGAGAACTTCGCCTCGTCGCCTGACGCAACACCCGTGAGGAGCGGCGTCGCGACGCCGTTCACGAACGTGAAGCCCGTCATATCAACCGAGACCGTTCCCTCTTCGGGCAAAACGAGCGTACCGGAGGAAAGGTCGAAGAATGCGTTCTGCGTGGGCTTGAGAATCGCACCCGCATTGAGCGTAAGGGTGGAGGTGTCGCCAATGGTCACCGCGTTTTCAAGAATGCCGCCCGCGTTCACGACGATCGGATAGGCGAACGAGAGCACCGTGTCCGCAAACCGCAGCGTCGCGCCATCGTTCACCGTCGCCGTGCCGTAGCCGAGCGCACCCGCAAGCTTGACGGTCGTGAGGCCGCCGTTCAGGATCGTGCCGCCCGTGTGCTGCTTGAGGCGGCTCTGCATGATCATCTCGCCCTCGCCTTCCTTGATGACCGTGGCGGCAGTGGCGCTCACCCATGAGTCGAACGTAACGGTATGGCCTGC
>CADCOC010000283.1 GCA_902802945.1 uncultured bacterium
GGGGTATGCAGCCGAATACCTCATTCCTTCGCTTTCTGATGTTTTAGCCACCATCGCGTTGCCGCATAGTGTAACCTATTTGTTGCGGGGTGTCAATGGACTCTTCTTGTACCAGGGATTGTCGCAAAGTTGGTGATGGAGACGTGAGACATGAGACGAGGGACGAGCGGGACGTGTGACATGCATGGGTCAAAGGGGTTGACCCCAATCTGCTTCTACAATTCATGAAATGCTGAAATAGCCGCCTGTCTTCTTGCTGCCTCGATATTCAACACAACCTTCTTTTTTCAGGGTAGCAACAATCCTCGCAACAGTAGCCCGACTTCTCCCTACTTTCTCGACGATTCCAATAAGCGATATGCCCGGATTGGATTTTATCGTATCACTTATCGTCTCGCCCATCGTCTCGGCAGCATGATTTATCGTCTCTCCGACCTTGTTTATCACCCCGTTGTTGGATTTTATCGTCTCACCAGACTCTTTTATCGTCTTGTGGCCACTGTTTGTCGTCTCACCAGAAGACGTAATCATCTCACGTAGTTTCTTTCTGTCGTCGATTGGAACAGAATAGATGGTGAGAAGGAGCTCAGATTCTCCCAGCAACTTGTATTCCGGCTGTCTTCCCGACAGGCGGTCGGAAGCGGAAAGGATTACAGGTACACCCTCCCCGCGCTTGTCCATGATCCGTTCCCTCTTAACTTCGGCAAAACGTTTCCTGACAGGACACCTTGAAAGGCATGTGTAAATAAGTTCGTTTCTGGCGAACTGCCGCTCGCCGATTTCGTCCAGCGCCATTGTGTTCGGCAACCCGCCAGGAGAGAAGATTTCCAACCTGTCGGAGAACATGTGCAACCGAATCTTCGACCCTGAGATGGAATAGTCGCGGTGTGCGACCGCATTCACGACGGCCTCGAACACCGCGTTCATCGCGTATTGCGGGATGTCGATTCTCGCCGGATTTTTTATCGCCGCGATGCGCATGTTTCGCTCGACGAAACGGCACGCTTCCTCTATCTGAACATCAAGCGGCCCAGTTATGTCCCTCGCGTCAAGTTGGTAGTCGGCGTTGCGTTCGACACCTCGATAGCATACCGCCTGGATGAACGCGCTTGGCAGATACGATTCCGGATGCTCCGTCGCGAACAGGACGCCCGCCACGGTCGGCCTCATGACACCATCAACATCAGGTGCGATGAAATGAAGTTTGCGCAAGAATTCACTGTCATCGGCAGACGACAACTCCGTGCGGAAGCGCGTATAGAGCGGCGCGAGGAGTTCACCCGCTTCCGCCTGCGAGACCACCTGCTCGTCAAAACACACAAGCCGAGTCTGACTGCGCTGCTGAAAAAGACGCGCGAGCATTTCTGGCGACATCTTGCGCTTTGAACTTCCAATGCGGTAGAAGTAACCATGAGCCCCTTCGTGGACGAAAAGGCTCTTCGGCACATCAACCCTGATTACGCACCGCTCTTCACCCGCCGAATTACGCGCGGCAATCTTTCTGATTGTCGCCGGCAATGCTGGCTTTACGGAATCGTTACAGATGTTCCGCAGCCATGTTTCGGCTATCTCCAACTTGTCAAACGGCACGCCCTCAATCGCATGCGTCTTGTCGTTCACGCCGAAAAGGAATGTCGTACCGGAGGCATTTGCCGCTGACGCGAAATCATCCGAGATTTCCCGCGCATCAGGCTCCGCCACGCGCTTTCCCTGAATCCGAATCGACTTGAATTCGCGAACCGAATCCTCGCCAAAGCGAATCAAATCCTCTATGCTTTCACCCATTTATTCATTCCCTTCGTTGCAAGGGTCCCAGATGGTCTGTCCCAAGTGGAGGGGCTCAAAGGGTCTGACCCCATTGGTGGAGTAGAAGTGGTGGAGTAGCTTTTTTCACAATACAGGTGCCGATCACACACGTGCAGAAACTCTTCAGCAGCGAATCCGGCACGTCGGCGAAGAACTCCACGCCCGCCGCCTTCAACCCATCAACAAACTTTCCAACTTCAACCCCGTGCGAAAAGAATTCAACCCTCTTTTCGTAGTGTCACCTTCCAAAAACCACGCGTACCGCCTTCACGGACAAGTACACCCTTT
>CADCOC010000284.1 GCA_902802945.1 uncultured bacterium
TGGTACCCGCGCTCGCCCGTGTCGCCGATGTACATTGCGGGACGCTTGCGCACGGCCTCCATGCCCTCCAGGACCTGGATGTTGGCGGCGTTGTAGTCGGCTGCTGCTTCTGTCGTGTTCGGTTGCTCTTCAGACATCTCGTTACCTCAAACTTTTGATTGGCATATTATACCAAAAAACGAGGCCAGCGGACAACTTTACTTTTGCTGGACTATCCCCAAACGGCAAAACGGCTGGCGAGGCGACCCCGCGCCGAGCGATCGCGCAAACGCCTTACCACTCTGGCGTCGCCGCCCGTCGGCATTCTCCGGCGTGGCGGCTACAGCGCCAGGATCATCTGGCACGGTTCTTCCGGCTCCTTGTCGGGGCCGTCTAGGCCGTTCCACCTGCCATGGCGCGAGAAGAGCGTCCGCAGGCCGTCCGCGATGGCGTAGAAGAAGAAGTCCGGCACGTCGAACATCCGCTTCGAGACGCGCTTGACGTGGTCCGCAAGCACCGCGAGCTTGTCGCCGAGGCCGAGCCACGCCATGGCGAAGTACGCCGTCGCCAGGACGATGGCGACCATGGCCTTGAGGCGGCAGAACCTGAGAAGCCGCACGTCCTCGACCTCGTAGGCCTGCTTCACGAAGCGGATCGTCTCCTCCACGCGCCAGCGCGTGAGATACCCCTCGACGACCTGCCGGAGGCTTTTGCGGGACCGGGCCGCGCGCAGCGTGGTCAGCAGCATCATCGGCTTCTCGCACTTCGGCCATTTCACGACGACCAGGCGAAGCTCGACGTCGGGATGCTCCGGCAGGCGGACCGGGAGAGACCCGTACTCGATCGGCACATCCAGCTCCTTGCCGTGGCTCTTGAACGTCACGCGGTCGCGGCACTTCATCTCGCACGTCTCGGCGAGGTCTGCGGCGAGCCGCCTGCCGTTCCAGTGCAGGAGATGGCGGTCTCCCACGAGCCTGACGATGAAGTCGAGACGTTCCTTGACGAAGAAGTCGAATAGCCAGTTCCCGTCTCCGCCCCTGTCGTACACGTATATGCCGCGCCTTCCGCACGCCTCGGCGATCTTCCCTATCACGTCCAGCACCTTGTCGTTCTCGCTCGTGAACCCATCCTCCTTCGCGGACCACATCGTCATGTGCAGCGGCACGATCCTCCGGCTCATGCTCGGCGAGGCCGTGGCGAAGCACAGGTTGTATCCGAGGTTGTCGCCCACGCGGCCCTTGCTCCCGTCCCACACCTTCGCGAGCAGCGGCATCCCGCCGTCCTGCGCGTACGGCTTCTGGATGTCGGAGGGGTCTATCGAGACGATCGTGTCGTCGTGGACGTATGCGGCTCCGTGCGCCAGCACCGCGTCCTGCACCGCGGCGTCCAGCCCCTCGGCGAGAAGATGGCGCGACAGCCTCTCCTCCGTCTTCTTCAGCAGGATGTCCTCCTTGAGCTCGCGGGCGATCCTGCTGAGGACCGTCGTCTGGCCCGCCTGTATCCCGAAAAACATCTGCCCGAGGAACTCTTTCTGCGGTTTTGGGACATGGGGAAAAACTATCCCCACGAATCTCTTAAGTTGTTCTCGCAATCGGTACGCGGCTGTGCTATCATTCACGTCGGCTTCCTTTCTTTGGTTTTTGTCACCCCGCATTATACGGGATTCATCGAAGGGAAGCCACTTCGTTTCCTGAAAACGCATATTTCACGGCAGGCGCGGAATCGCGCGGGATTCTGCCCGGCATGGCGCATGGCGACTGGCGGTGTTCCATGCGAATTTCGCGGATTCCAGCGGAATCTGGCAAAGCCCTCGAACCAAGACGAGACGGCAAAACGGCGCATAACCGCCAGCAGCCGCGCTATTTGGCGATTATCTCACGGCGTCTCGCGCCCCTCAATGAAGAATGGGGAAAGTCCAGCTTGTTGCAACCTGTTCCTAACCGGCCGCAAACATGGTATAATGCGCGCATGAACATCTCTCTCATTCTCGCGGCCGTCGCCCTCGTGCCGCAGCCGGCCAAGCTGGTCGAAACCGGGGGCGTGACGAAAAACGCGGAGATCCGCTACGTGACGGACTCCGCCGTGCCCGCCGAGGGCT
>CADCOC010000285.1 GCA_902802945.1 uncultured bacterium
GAAGTGCGTCTCATACCCGCCGCCTCGCGACCACGGCATGTATTCAACGCCGTTCGTCGGCATCGCATACGAAACCGCATCGTTCGTCACGACGCTCTCGACGCGCCACCCTTGCGCTACCTCTTCTTGCGTAATGTCCGAGACAACTGCCTGCGGCAAGGATGGCGGAAGCGGCATCAGACGCAGGGGCGGGGAGTTGGTCTTGCCTCCGCCAAATAAGAGGCTGACGGAGAGCAAGCCAATGAGCGCATACCTTTCAAGCCACGTACGGGAACGCCAAGCCCACGCAACCACGCTGCGCACCGCACGGCGTAGGAACGCGAACACGCCACCGGCCACAATCGTGGCCAGTACCAACAGGCCGATCCACATTAGCCCGTTCCTTAACGCATCTATGGTTTCAAGTACACTCATCGCCGTTCCCCGTTAGTTTATCATATTTCCTGATTGTTGAATGATACGAATTGGCGAAATCGGATTTTCGCTATTATTTTGGCGGGGCGAAATCCGCCCGCAGGGTGTCACCCTTCGTGTGGAGACACGTGCAGACCGCCATCTGCCTTTTCGCAGTAGCAAAGCCGCGGACGACGAGTTCCCGCTCGACGTTCTTCTTGGGGTCGGGCTTCCATGTGAAAATCATCTCGCAGTAGCCCTTCTGCTTATCGAATCGAAGAGGAACGACCATGGCCTTGCCGTCGGACACCTTCCACACGGCGGAAATGACCTCGTTCGTCATCGCGAGCGCACCTTCCGCAATCGTCGGATAGACATTGCTCCCAAGGCCGCCGAGGATGACCAGCCGCCGATTGTCCACAAGCAGGTGCGAGACGCGCAGCGCGCGGCATTTCGCCTTCTCGCTCCATTCAAGTGGGACTTCGATCTGCAAGACGTCCTCCTCCTGCGTCACGCGCTTGATCCCCGTGTCCAGAAGCGTGCTTCCGACCGGAACGTCCAGCAGGTTCTCCATGTCAATCTTCTGTATGCCCGGCAACTTGACCACGACATCTGCTTGCCGCTTGCCCTGAACACCATCCTGCGCCTTCTCCGCACACTGCGCCGCGAACGTCATTGCGGCCATCAGGCAGGCCGCAGCCATGATCATCATCTTTCTCATTGGTGTTTCCTTTCTCATTTCGTGTCAAAACAAGACCTGTTTTGACAGCTTCAGGTGTAATAAGGCGTGTTGAAGAAGTCGACCAGGGCGGCGCGGGTTTCAGGATCGAAGGCGTAGCCCACGATCTCGTCGCCGTAGATTTTCGTGACGCCGCGTTCCGAGATGATCAGGTGCGAGTCATCACCACCCATTTCGCCGCCGCCGACCTTCACGTCAGTACCGTCCTTATCGACCTTGAACCGAAACATCGGCGCTTGCCCGCCGAAGTATTCGCCTAAATCCATGCCGACTGCAACGGCCTTCTCAATGTCCTTGCCGACAAACCGGCAATGCTCTCTCACTTCATCTATTGTCTGCATTTCGTTTCTCCTTGTTGTAGGCACTTTCTGGCACATTCAAACACCACCTTCCATGCACCAGCGTTTTTTGCTATAATAACGGCGAACGGAGAGATGGAACATGCCAGCTGTAATGCAAAAAATCGACGAGATGGATGTCTCGCAGAAAGTTCAGGTGATGGACTACCTTTGGTCGTCACTTGAATCGGCTTCCGGTGCATACGCGCCGCCGGAATGGCACGGACACGAGCTTGCCCGCCGCGAACGTCTCTACGCCGAAGGCAAGATTCCCGTCTACGACTGGTCGGACGTGAAAGCCCGCCTAATGGCCCGTCGGGACGCGCTGTGACATGAAACGCGTGCGCCGTTCGACCGGCCAGTCGCCCTTGAGCCGGATCCCGAAGAACACCTCTGGCAGATAGTATTCGGGCTCGATTACCTCATAGTCCCACGTCAAGTTGTCCTGAAACGGTTTCTGGGCAACCCGCAGCATAGTCCTCACTGCATACATCGTGTCCTCGGACAACATTGCCGCACCGGCAATAAGTATAATTCTGGCTCTTTTCATTGAGCGTTTATTCCTTCAACGTCAATTACCGCCCGCGCCAATTTCAATCCACGGAAGCGGCTGTCCAGAGGAAAGAAGCTGGTTGGTGACTGAGGTGAAATGACGTTTGACAAGATAGTTACTGTCCGAGAATGACAATACATGGAGCGCAACCTCCAATCTATTGGAACTTGTTTCATACCCGTTGATTTCTTGCATGAACAAGCGATCAAGGATTGGCGCACCTGCCACGTCAGTTAACCGTCTAGCATAAAAGAAGTTAACGCTTTGATTACAAACCGCTTGTTGCTCGTCGACTAAAGTTCCAGAAGTCAATATTTTTTGTGCGAACAAACCGCAAGCCACACCTCTTTCTTGAAGCGAATATGAAGTGGTGTTAGTTATAATGGAAGATACGAAATCAAATGTTCCTGAAGAAATCTCAGACATTCCGATTACAGCTTCTATTGCACGCAACCGAATCCTACTTGGACAAGTCGTGTTCAGTGCGAGAACCCGCAGAGAAGGAACTGCATTCGTATAGCCCATGCACTGGCATTGAGACACCGCCAAATATCCCCAGAAATGCGCCTTGTTAGTTGGGTTTAAATAGTCTGTCAAGGCTAGATCATTAAGATACTGGTCAAACGCCGCTTGACGTCCCTCATAAGTCCAACCTTCGCCCGTGTCTATTCGCCCGAAGAATACCTGTGGGAGACCGTAATTTATCAGGACATCGCCGGTCTTACATCCGTGATATCCGTTGTAGATGGTGGCAACTTCCAACATCGTGCGGGCAACCTCGTTGGATTCGAAGGAAGTATGGGCCATTGCATGCCCAACACCTCCCAGCAACATGAGGAACATTAACTTCTTTTTAAGTTTTGCTTTCATCGTGAATACACCTCGTTTGCGTGTCGCTCGGTCTCCCGGGCACCAATTGTTATCTGGCGTGCGTCCCCCTGAGTCGTCGCACCTGCAGGAATCCCATGTACCGTATCTGACGGGATGTCGCATCCGACATTGTCCAAATCCAGATATACACCGAACATCAGGAACTTCTTTAGCGTAGTTCCCAGCGTATCGTTCAACTCATAGAACCCACGTCCTGTTTCCCGTCCCCAGTCATGATCAAAATCACCAAAGAACCGTTTCTCGAGGGGGAAACCCTGCTCTGCAAGGTCAACCCGACGAGTCGGCTGCTCCGATACACCATACCAATTGTTCAAGTATATGTCCGATAACCTTAGGGCATGTCCTAGTTCATGCGCAAGAGTTTCTTCCAACATCCCTTTGGGCATTAAAACACCCTCCGCCTTCCATTCGGCAAAAATCCCGTCATATTGAATTTTAGAAGATTTCCTGAGAGTCCCAACATAAAATATCTTTATGCAATCCCTGTTTGTGTAAACGTTGACCAACCGCTCGTACTGTTCGGTATGGTCCTCAATCAGGATTTCTCCCCATTTGGTGCCATAACTCTGATCCTCATATATGCACAGATCCCAATCGTTGGAAGTCCCAACGTTATGCAGAATGCCATCAAGTCGAAACTGGACACCTATTTGACTGAAAATCTCATTGGCCTTGTCAATGTGAGATACAATGTCGTGATCATCCCATGCTTTTTCAATAAGATGAACTGGTGGCTCGACCACGAATGCCCTGACGGGAATCGTTCGGAGCTGTACCACGGGCACGACGAAGCGTGGCTGTATCTCGTCGTCGTTGAAGCGGGCCTCGACGATTACGGTATCAGTCCCTGTCGGCGTGACGGTCGCATACCATCCGTTGCGTACCAATTGTGCCGATCCCGACACTACATGCCAATCCACTTCCGATGGCGAGAACGGGCCATTCGCTCCCACCTTCAAGACGGCGTTTGTGCCCATCACGAGGCGGGAGGGGTTGACGTAGCGTCCATCTTTTTT
>CADCOC010000286.1 GCA_902802945.1 uncultured bacterium
TTCGCTTTTCTCGCGCGCTCCCGATTCTTTTGATTCTGTGCGATAGCTGCGAATGTCCGTCGCGGAGCGACGGACCCCCAGTAGGGTGGCCCCTGTAGTGAACGGATCGCTTGGCAGGGGGTTGCGTCGCTCCGCGACGCAGGCGCAAACACATATACGCCAATATATGCGCTATGCGCAGATGCGGGGCAGTTTGCCGTATCCTTGCATAAATCGCCCGTTGCACCTAAAATATCCCTATTGTGAATTGAAAAGTCAGATGGACATTTAGGGTGTCCATCTGGGATTTCAAAAGAGGTAGCCCGTCCTTTCGCGGCGGGGTGCCCAAGCGGCGGCCGGGCCCTTCAGGGGAGCCCGGCCGTATTAGCTTGGGTCGCCGCGGGGTGGGGGTCCGGGGGAGGGACAGGGCCCCTGGCCCCGATGTCGACAACTTCCCCCTTGCGCAAAACGAAAAGATTTCCTATTCTGCTGCCTGCTACCTTGGGATTGTTGGCGTGACGGCCATAACCAAGAACAACAGAATAGGAAACCAGGTGAAGAAGGAAAGAAAACATCTCTCCCTCTCGCAGCGTATTATAATAGAAAACGGGCTGCGCGTGGGGGACAAAATCAGAAAAATCGCAAAGGCGGCCGGAGTCTCCCGCTCGACCGTGGTGCGCGAAATCAAGGCGTACCGCTACGACAGGCTCGAGTGGTCGTGCCGGTTCGGCGGGCAGAACTGGTGCGCGAAGCGCCACACGTGCGGCGTCTTCGGCGTGTGCACGGGCGGCAAGGGCTGCTCCGGCAAGTGCGGCCAGTGCAGGCTCTGCAACCGGTACTGCGAGGAGTTCGAGCCCGAGCGGTGCCGCGAGCACTACCACTGCGCGCCGTACGTGTGCAACAACTGCGCCTACGTCGACCGCTGCGCGCGGATGCACACGTACTACTCGGCCGAGCGGGCTGACAAGCTCGCGCGCGAGGCGTGGGGCGACGCGCACGCGGGCGCGATAGTCACGCGCGACGAGCTGCGGCGCTACGACGCGATGATCAAGGACGGCCTTTCGAAGGGGCAGTCGCTCTACGCTGTCTACCTCGCGAACCGGGCCATGTTCAACTGCGACGTGAGGACGCTCTACAACTACCTGAACGACGGGCGCTTCGAGAAGAGCAGGCGCGGCGACCAGCCCCGCGCGTGCATGGTCAGGCCGCGCAGGAAGAAGGCTAAGGAGCACAAGGTGGACCGCGACTGCCTGAAGGGAAGGCTGTTCGAGGACTTCGTCGGCCTCCTCGGGTCCGACCCCGACGCCATCGGGCGCGTCGCGGAGATGGACACCCTCGAAGGGCGCAGGGGCGGCAAGGTCATCGTGACGTTCTTCAACGTGCAGACGATGATGATGTTCGGCATCCTCTGCGAACACAAGGACGCCTCGTCGGTGGGCGATGCGGTCGCGACGCTCCACGCGGCGTTCCTCGACGTGCAGTTCCCGATGGTCTTCGGCATCCTGCTCGGAGACAGGGGGACCGAGTTCAGCGACCCGAAGACGCTCGAGGCGTTAGGGACGAAGGTGTTCTACTGCGACGCGGGCAAGCCCGGGCAGAAAGGGGGCATCGAGCGCAACCACCACGAGATGCGCAGGGTCCTCGTCAAGGGCGTAAGCTTCGACGACCTGACGCAGAAGGACGTCGACCTCGTGCTGTCGCACGTCAACAGCTACCACAGGCTTGAGCTCGGCGGGATGAGCGCGTTCGAGATGATGCGCTTCTGCTACGGCGAGGAGTACGTCGCGTCGGCGCGGAAGCTCGGCCTCGCAGAGATCCCGGCCGAGAAGGTCAACCTGACGCCTGCGCTCCTGCCGGACATCGCGGAGCAGGTCATCGCACGGGCGAGGAAGCTTGTCGACGAGAAGGAGGCTGCGCTCAAGGCCGTGGAGGAATTGCGTCGGAGGCGCGGCTGGTAGCGTGTCGTCCTGGCGCGGCTGCGGCGTGACGGCGATATGACGGCCTGAGCCCGGAGGGCGGCAGGCGTGCCGGCGAACCCGTGACACGGTCCTCGTGGGAGGGTGTCCACCT
>CADCOC010000287.1 GCA_902802945.1 uncultured bacterium
GAGGGGGTTGCATTGTCTCTGCCATAGGCAGAGCCTAAGAGAAGAAAGTTCCATCAAGGAGGACAACCTCCCCAACGCCCCCATGGGGGCGGCCCGTCGCATTTAACCTGCCACGGGGTTTCCGCTATCATTTGCGGACTCCGCCAATTCCGGCGGGGCAACATGAAAGGAAACAGAGATGACAAAGGGAAAGAAGCAGATGACCGGCACCCAACGGTGCCGCATCGAGTTCGGCCTCGCGGCCGGAGAGTCCGAAAGGACGATCGCGAAGGAGATAGGCGTCAGCCTCTCGACGGTCTCCCGCGAAATCAGGAAACACACCTACGAGTCCTTCAAGGGGTGCTACGGGCGCGCCAACCAGTGCGCACACCGGCAGGACTGCAGGCTCACCGGGGTCTGCGGCGACTGCCCGGCCAAGGGCGCGCCGTGCGTCCGGTGCAGCTACCGCAACTGCAGCAGGTTCTGCGACAGGGTCGAGTACATCGACTGCTCGCAGCGGCTCCTGCGCACGGCAAAGGTCTGCAACGGCTGCCCCGACGAGAGGCGCTGCCACAGGCGCAAGCTCTTCTACGTCGCGAGCCGCGCGCAGGACGACTACCGCAGGGTCCTGAAGGAGAGCCGCCAAGGCGCGGCGCTGGAACCCTGGGAGCGCGACTACATCGACGAGCTCGTCTCCCCGAAGGTCAAGGCGGGGCAGTCCGTCCACCACATCTGCGTCACCAACGCGGCGAAGCTCATCAGGCACGAGCGCACCATCCAGCGCTACGTCAACTACGGCGTCCTCTCCGCGAAGCGGGGAGACCTAAAGCGCGCCTGCATGGTGCGCCCGCGCAAGTCGCTCGCGAAGGAGTACCAGCACAAGGTCGAGACCGGCTGCTACGTCGGGCGCGCGTACGTGGACTACGGGAAGTTTCTCTCAGAGCACCCCGGCGTCGGACCTGTCTACATGGACCTCCTCATCGGGCGCATAGGCGGCGTCTGCATCCTGACGCTCCACTGGCCCAGGGCGGGCTTCATGATAGGCATCCTGATCCCGAACAAGTGCGCGGAAAGCGTCGTCGCGGTGTTCGACAGGCTCTACGCGGAGCTCGGGACGGAGCTGTTCGCGAGGCTCTTCCCCGTAATCCTCACCGACCGCGGCACGGAGTTCTCCTTCCCCTCGCGCATAGAGGAGTGCGAGGACGGCACGAAGCGCACCAGGGTGTTCTTCTGCGACCCCATGAACTCCAACCAGAAGTCGCAGCTCGAGCGCAACCACGAGATCGTCCGCGAGATCCTCCCCAAGGGCGTCTCCTTCGACTCGCTCACCCAGGAGCAGGCGGACCTCGCCTTCTCGCACGTCAACGCCTACGTCCGCGGCACGCTGGACGACAAGACCCCGTACGAGGTCTTCGAGTTCCTCTATGGCGAGGGCACGGCCGCGAAGCTCCACATCGCGAAAATTGACCAGAAGGAGGTGGTCCTCAAGCCAAGGCTGGTCGGAATAGAGATGAAGTAAAGGCCCTCTGACACACCGTCCCGACACCCAGGCGCATTTACTACGCCGCAAACGAGACTTGCGCGGTGGGCTGGGGGAGCTTTTGTCTCGAGGGGCCAGTGCGCATTATACGACATGGCGACGGCGGAATGCAAGACCGGGCGGATGGGCGCACACGTCGCGGACGGAGTCGCGGCAAGCCGACGGGGCGGGCGTGCCGTGAGTGAGGAGCGAGGTTTTGCAGGCGTAGGAGGCGCATTGCACGCAGCCAGAGGTTGACGCCGAGGCACGGCAGGCTGAACACGGCCCGTTGTCTTCGGCGTGGAAGCGCAAAACCGAGCGACGAGACCGAACGGCAGCGCCCGCCACGGAGGCGATGCCACTTGCTGCCATAGGTTAAATGCAACCATGGCAGTTCAAATGCAACCCCTTGGGACTACGGTGCATTTAACCTTGCCACAGTTGCATTTACTCTGTCCGGCGACCTACGGATTACTGATTACTGAAAAAATAAATCCAGCGCAGCTCGCGCCTGCGCATGGCGCGGTATCCGCGCTCGT
>CADCOC010000288.1 GCA_902802945.1 uncultured bacterium
CGTGCGGATTTCCCGCATACGGCTTTCCATTGAGTGCTTTTCCTGTTGTCATGGCTTTCTTCCTTTCTTGGGCTGTTGAACGTATATTATACGATTTTTCCCTGTCAATTCCGTTTCGGCATTTCTTACCTTGCCCTCCTCACGTCCGCCCACGCGAGGTGGTAGAGGCCGTAGTGCGTCATTTCGCCGTAGTAGGTTTTCGCGAACTTCAGACGGTAGTACCGCTGGCTCTTCCTGTTGAGGAATCGCGCCATGCGCTTCAGCACGTAGTGGTTTACCTTGCGGAAAACCCTGTACGGGAGAATGGAATATCCGTATCTCTTCTCGAAGTTCTTCTCAAGGCCATGAGTCCAATTCTGAGAACCGTTCTCCCAGCTGTCATTGAGAATTCCCGTGACGGCCTTCTTGTCGGCGAACTTGCCGACGTACGCGGCGAAATGGCGCCCCACGGCTCGTGGGTCGAGCTTGTCCACCTCAAGCCCCCTGCCGGTCGGCGTCGTCGCACTGACCATCTTGCCGGTAGCGCGGTAACCTATACGCAGGACAACCCAATCTCCCCTTCCCTTGGGCGCAGTCCATTCAATCGTTCCATCCGGTTTGAGCAGTTTCGTGAGGTCGATGACATCTGAGGGGTCTATGGACTCGCCGGAATTCCCCTCGTCGTTCACCGACGCTGGAACGTCGCCAGACGACGGACCCCGCACCGCGAGGAAACGCTCTTCAAGGTTCTCCACCCCACGCCGCGTCTCCGGCCTGAACTTGTTGAACGATGCCGCCGCGCCACCGCCACGGCAGAAATCCGGCCTAATGCGGATGTAACTTCCCGTAACGGGACGGTTGAACGCCGCGAATACAGGACGTTTTTTGTGCATCTGTTTCCCGCCGTCCGAGATCATGACATCGAACTTCCCCTCGTTCCGCCACGTCTTGCCGTCGTCCGAAGCGGCGACGTCCGCATACATCCTGCGATACCAGGGGCCGTTTCCAGAGTACTTGACCGTGAAGCAGACACCTCGAAGTGTGAAGGCCTCTCCGCCGGCCGACACGATGCGGTCGAGGCCCTCTCGACGGACATCAAACGTCTGTGGTCCCATTGCCTCGACAGGCGGCAATGGGAACGCGAGCACGGCAATGTCGCGGAAGAATCCGTTGAACCACTCCTCGGGTGCCTTTGGCGTCACGCGCGGCAGACGGCCTCGGAATGTCTCGCCATCCCCGACGCGCGTCTCGGAGCATGTCAGGTGGAACACCGAATTGGACGGAGAGACCCATGGGCCTCCGGCGTCGCTCATGCCCGAGCCATGGGTGAGGGTAAGCTCGAGGCCCAGACGCTCGGCCTCGTCCGCCGCGTAGTTGATGTGTTCATCCCACGCCTTCGTGTTGAACGGCACAGGCCCAGGGGCGAGGCGACCCCAGAACATGTTGAAGACGACGGCACCGCCCAGTCCAGCATCCTTCATCGCCTCGAGGTCGGCCCTTATGCCGTCCTTCGAGACATGTCCATTCATCCAATGCCAGAGCGTGCGCGGCTTCGCCTCATCAGGAGGATTCGAAAATCCGTCCTCAATCGGCCCCGCAGAACACATGCGAAGAGCCACCAAAATTGCCGCAAGGCTTATCACTTTCCTGTGCATAGCGCATCGACCGTTCCGCTAACCGACAGTTTCACGTTCCCCTACTTCACGATGACCATGATTCCCGGAATCGTCGTGACGGTAAACGCTGTACTACATGAATTGACGGCGACAGTCGGCGTTTCGTTTGTGACCGTTCCCGCGATGAATGAGTCCGTGCCTGATGACGGGACGAAAGACTTTTTCACCCTGTCATAGAAACCGACCTCGTTGTCCGCAACACGTTTTGCCGGAATGCAGTCAAGCAAAGCTTCGCCGTCGGCATCATAGAGCACCACATAAGACCACCAGCCGTAGGCATATCTATTAGCGTAGTCGTTGCTGACGGTACGCCCGATGTACACATACCCAGTATCGTTTTCACCCGCAGCACCAGACACCGTTTGCGCCTGCACC
>CADCOC010000289.1 GCA_902802945.1 uncultured bacterium
GTAGGCGTTGGAGTGACAGCCCGATACTTCCGCCGTCAGTTCGACAGAATCGTCAGGGAAAAAGTGCGGCAACCAGGAGGGTTCAACGGACACCCCCGCCGTGCGGCACAGCCACCCGGAGCGCGGGCCGTCTAGGTGCACCTTCACGTCGTTCACGGTACGTTCGTGCGGATAGCCGTAGTTGCCCAGGAACTCGCTGCTCTCAGTCGTGGTCATGCCTTCTCCCGACCGCATCGGCGGCTCCGTCGCCGTCACCGTAAGAGAGTCGAGCCGTCCCGACGTGAGCGTAAATGGTACCCTCGCCCCGCAGTCGATGGCGAACACAAGTTCCGCCGCACCATCCGCCACCACGGGTACTCCGCCGAAATCAAGCAGAGAGGGCCGCACGCTCCCGTCGTCGAACGCTAAGCCGACTCCGCCGAAATCAAGCAGAGAGGGCCGCACGCTCCCGTCGTCGAACGCTAAGCCGAGCGAGACGAGACGCCTGTCGGGATCGGCACCCCGCGCGGCAGCCCACGCGGCATAGCCACCCATAGCGGCTATCTCGGCGGCGTTCGACGGGAACGCCACCGCCGCCCATTCTTCCGACTGGTTCCACGCAGACGGCACAACAGGCACCTCCGGCATAGGGTCTATCGTGTTCGGCAATCCGTCATTATCGAGGTCGAACGGCAACACGCGCCGATACACCCGTTCCACGTCGTTTGAACGCGTCGTAAAGTTACCATCGCTCTGCAACTCAATCTGCGCATTGTACTGCCCCGTGCGGTCGCGCCCAGCATACACATTCTCCCACGTCAGAATCTTCCCCCGGTAGGGCGGTCGCCCCGCGACCGCCGTAACCGCATCCACCCACCAGAACCTCCCCACCCCCGGCACGATCGACGCCCACTCCCGCGCCGCACATATCGACATCATCGACGAATAGCACCCTCCTTCCACCCGTTGCCTCGGCAACGACTCCACCGTGCCACCTGAAAGCACGTCCAAGCGGCGCACCACGCCTGTACCGAACGAAAAAGCAAAGTCGCCAAGGTCAAGCGGAAAGTGCATTTCATAACCGCCGCCCAACGACCACGGCGCGTACTCAACGCCGTTCGTCGGCATCGCATATGAAACGGCTTCATTCGTCGTGACGCTTTCAAGCCGCCACCCCTGCGCAATCTCCTCCGCAGTCACACCCGGTAGGGCGGTCGCCCCGCGACCGCCGCCGCCATCGCGCAGCAGCCGCTTTTGTGCCTCGCAAGTGGCGAATATCGCCGCAACCGCGAACACGCCGACGGCGGCTGGACTCAACCGTACATAAAGTGCTTTGCTCACACGGCGCAATCCGACGGACATACACACAGCAGCAATCAACAGCAACGCGCCCAGACCGATCCACATCAGCCCGTTTCTAATCGCATCTATGATTACTTGATTCATCGCAGTTCCCCGTTAGTTTATCAAAACTTGCGCAGCCGTGGAAGTGGCTAGCAGTTTCCCTTGACGCGGTTGTGGTGTTTGCACAGCATCTGGCAGTTCGCCTCCGTCGTGTCGCCGCCCCTCGACCAAGCGGAGACGTGATCGGCTTCCATTTCGTTAAAGGCATAGATGCGCCTTGCATTGGCTTCGTGTCCGTTTGCGCAGTCTGGGCAGTTCGAGACACCTCGCGTCTTCGCCTCTTCGGTCTGTCTCCTGTACACTTTCCGCGCAATCTCGACGCTGAACATCCTCACCTTCAGCAGTTTCTTGTCAACCTCTCCGCCAAGGACGTACTCGAAGATGTTGCGTCTGTTCTGTATCTTGCCGTCGTCTGCGTCGGCGAACAAAGATTCGACGCGCTCCCAGACCTTGTCGGGATCATACGGTTGCACATGGTACGTTTCGTAGAGCCGCCCCCATTCAAGCCCGCACATCTCACTTCTCGTCTCCTTGAACACGCCGTCTATCCAAGCTATGACGCTCTCGAAATACTGCGTAAGTTCAGTGATCTCGGAACTGTAACGATGGTCTTTCAGGTAGTCCCTGACATTCCCCTTCGATACCCACTCCAGCGCCTTTGCAAGAATCGCCTGGCGCTTCTCGTCCCCCGCCACAAAGGCTTTCCACTTCTGCATGTTCGCGTTCGACGAGTTGCTGAACACCGCCTTGGCCGCCGTGACGAACGGCCCGGAATACGTCGCGTTCAGGAGCTCCTGGTCGTTGAGTGGCTTGCCCGCGATGTTTATTGTCCGGAACCAGTCCTTTATCTCCGCCTCGGGGTCGTCGCCCTCGCCCTCGCAGATGTATATCGTCAACGGAATGTCGAGCATCCACGCATGGTGTGCCGGATCGAACTTGTGAGGCATCCCGTTGGCGTCAAGGACGTCAAGCTGCCCAGTCACGAACCGCCCGAAACTCGTGATGCGCTGCTGT
>CADCOC010000290.1 GCA_902802945.1 uncultured bacterium
CAATGCGGGGGCAATATAGCTGCCGAGGAATCGGGGATTGCAGTCCGTCGCGAGATGCGCCCGCGCCGAAGGCGTCGGGTCGGGTGAGCGCGTAGCGCGAACTGCGAAGCAGCCGCAAGGCCCCGCGCGACGGACCCCCTGTTGCGTGCAGACTTGCCGCGGTGCGCGGCTATACGGGAAGAGGGGGATTTGGTATAATTGACGCATAAACGAATTGAGGGTCGAAATGAAGAAACTGTCGAAAACGATAATAGCAGTCGGCGCGTGTCAGATTGCGACGTCGTGCGCGAGCCTGCCGGAGGTTGCGCATGAACGCGGCGATGCGGTCGCGATTGCGCTTGCCAACGGCGGATGCATAGATGCAGCCTCTCTAAAGTGGACGCGCGAGCCCGCGGGCTTTTCCGTCCAGAACGGCGCGATCTCGATAAAAACCGCTCCGCGCACCGACCTCTGGCAACGCACGTACTACCATTTCCGCAACGACAACGCGCCTGCCCTGCAGATGAGCACCGGGGAGAAGTACTTTAGCTTCGTCGTAAAGACGGACTTCTCCCAGAGTCATCATCGCTTCGACCAGTGCGGCGTCGTCATGTATCTAGACAGCGAGAACTGGCTGAAAGCGTCCGTGGAGTACGAGAACGACAGCTTCCAGCACCTCGGCAGCGTCGTGACGAACGACGGATACTCCGACTGGGCGACGACGGCGATTCCTGCCGACGTGAAGACGATGTGGTACCGCTTCTCGCGAAGAGCGGACGACTTCTGCATCGAGTGCTCCCATGACGGCGTCGAGTTCAGTCAGATGCGCGTCTGCCACATGCGCGCCGCGGCGGACGAGATACGTTTCGGAATCTACGCCTGCTCGCCCGAGGACTCCTCGTTCACTGCTGTCTTCACCGACATGAAGATCACCGAATGCGCATGGAAGGCGCACGACGGACAGCAGCCGGACTGAAATTGCGTTTCAGCTTGTCCGCTTCGGTCACATGTTAACGCGGTTGGAAGCCGCGTCTCCATACGGCCGATCTCCTGGGCTTCCGTTGCGCGGCGGCTTCATCCGCGGCGGATTTGCCGCGCCAGTTTCACTTTTGAATTCATTTTGACCCCCTTGACATATTACGCGGTGCGTAATATACTATGCGCATGATTTCATCATTCAAGTGTAAGGATACGCAGGAGCTGTACGAGACAGGCGTGAACCGGAGGTTTGCGTCGATTGCCCGTGTGGCGCTGCGCAAGCTTGACATGCTGGCGGCTGCAACGATGGTTGAGACGCTTCGAGTGCCGCCGGGCAACAGGCTTGAGCAGCTTCGCGGGAACAGAGCCGGTCAGTGGAGCGTGCGCATTAACGACCAATGGCGTGTATGTTTCAGCTGGAGCGGAACTAATGCAGAGAATGTTGAAATCGTGGACTATCATTAAGGAGGTAACTATGCGCAACAGAAACTTGATACATCCGGGCGAGATACTCCAGGAGGAGTTTCTGGCGCCACTGGGCATCAGCCAGACTCGTCTGGCGCTGGATCTGCACGTCCCGGCGCCGCGCATCAACGCGATAGTGCGCGGCAAGCGTGCCATAACCGCCGACACGGCGCTCCGCCTCGGGCAGTACTTCAAGATGGAGCCGCAGTTCTGGCTGAACCTTCAGTCGAACTACGATCTCGGCGTAGCCTCCGGCGGCGTGTGGTCGAAGATCAAAAAGCTTATTCCCGAATTTGTTCCCGACCGTTCCGCCGCAGTCTTTTGACGGCGGGAACTGCGGTGGCAGCTGGCGTGACGGAAGGTGACTTGAAGAAAATCGCCGACAAGACAAAGCCGAAATCCCATAAAGACATGTGAAGAATTACGATTTGGCATTTGCGCGGTTGGCTCAGTCGAAGTTCAGGAGCCGTTTCCACCTCTCCGCTTCTGACCGGAAGTATATCGCAGAGAAGGGGATGGCAACGGTTCGCAGGCATGGCGAAGACTTTATAAGGACGAGACTCGCTCCTGCAAACCCGCCGAACGACGGCAAGCAGACTCC
>CADCOC010000291.1 GCA_902802945.1 uncultured bacterium
GTCATGAATCCCAAGTATCTTGCGGAGATAGAGCACTTCCGTCTCATGGACGACACCTTCATGTCGAAGTGCCTTGAGAACGCGCCGGAGTGCATTGAGCTGATTTTGCAGATCATCATCGGCAAGAAAGATTTGAAGGTTGTCAAGTCGCAGACCGAATACCCGATCAAGAACCTTCAAGGGCGCGGTGTTCGCTTTGACGTATTCGCGAGGGATTCCAAGGGCAAGGAATACGACATTGAGATACAGCGCGCGAAAGACGGAGCCGAGCCGAAGCGCGCGAGATACAACTCCGCGCTGATGGACGCGAACGCGCTCAAGTCGGGCGAGGACTTTGACAAGCTGCGCGATACATACGTCATCTTCATCACCGAGAACGACGTGATGGGGCGTGGGCAAGACGTGTATGTGTATGATCGGATAGAGAATGTGTCTGGTGAGCATTTAGATGATGGTACGCACATCATTTACGTGAACGGTGCGACGCGCAGCAAATCCGACATCGGCAAGTTGATGCATGATTTCCTGTGCAGCAACGCAGCGGAAATGTATTTCGATATTCTCAAGAGGCAAGTCAGTCAATTCAAGAATTCAGAAGAAGGGAGGCACTATATGTGCGAAGCAATGGAAAGAATCGAGGCGCGCGGCGTTGTGCGCGGCAAGCGCGAAGGCAAGCGCGAAGGCAAGCGCGAGACCATGATCGCGACGGCGAAGCGATTGCTCTCCAACGGCAAGCTCATGCTGAAGGAGATCGCTGAATGTACAGGCTTGTCGCTCGCGCAGGTCAAGAAGCTCCGGCCGTCGGTGGCGTGATAAACATAATGACGCCCGCCCTCCATAAAACCGCCTACAACCGCGCTAAAACGCGTGTTGGCGCGTTGCGCGTTTGTGCCCGTTGACAAACGAACAAGGCTTTTGGTACAATGTGCGGTGACAGGTTAATCATACTCTGATACAGAAAGATAAGGCGATGGCAAAATACCTTGATCCAAAGGCGGATGTGACCTTCAAGAAGGTTTTTGGCGAGCACAAGAATCTCGTCATTAGCCTCCTTAATTCTCTGTTGCCGCTTGACAAGGGCAAGAAGGTGGAGTCGATTGAGTATCTGCCACCGGAACTCGTGCCGCGCACTCCGATTGACAAGGACACTTCGGTGGATGTGCGCTGCGAGGAGACGGGCGGACGCAAGTTCATCGTCGAAATGCAGATGAGCTGGACGGCGAGTTTCAAGCAGCGCGTTCTGTTCAACGCCTCGAAGGCGTATGTGAAGCAGCTTGAAAAAGGCGAGGTGTACGCTTCGCTTCAGCCCGTCTATTCGCTTAATCTGGTCAACCACACCATTGAGCCGGAACTGGACGATTACTACCACTACTACCGGATGGTCCACTATCTCCACTCCAACAGGGTGCTGGACGGGCTGCACCTCGTGTTCGTTGAGCTTCCGAAGTTCAGGGCCAAGAACCTTGCTGAGAAGAAGATGCAAGTCCTGTGGCTTCGCTTCCTGACTGAAATCGACCGCGACGGCGCGGACGAGGTGTCACAAGACCTACTCGACAATCCGCAGACGGGGCAGGCGCTGGAGATCGTGAGGGAGTCCGCCTACAGCAAGGAGGAAATGGCCGCCTACGATGGCTTTTGGGATTACGTCAGCCGTCGGAAGGGGGAACTCGCAGAACTAGAGCGCACTGCGAAAGAACTAGAGCGTGCGTCGAAAGAACTAGAACGTGCGGCGGGTGCAGTGCGTGCGCGTGATGCGGCACTAGCCGAACGCGACGCAGAAAAGGCACGAGCCGACGCGGCTACGGCGAAACTCGACGCGGCTACGGCGGAACGCGATGCGGCCATTGAAAAAATGCGGCAAGACAAAATCCAGACCGCCCGCAACCTAAAGGCCATGAATCTTTCCGTCGAGCAAATTGCAACGGCGACCGGCCTCACCGCCGACGAAATCAAGGCACTGTAAAACATGCACATGACCGCCCTCCATGGCGCGTGTGGGCGCGTTTGCGCCTGTTGGCGGTGCGCTCGCAAGTTTCATCGGCGAGACGTTGGCCAAGGCGGCGCCGGGGAAGAGCAGGGCCATTTTGTTTGGTTCACGTGCGCGCGGCGACGCCCGTCCCGACAGCGATTGGGACGTGCTTATCCTTCTTGACAAAGACCGCATAACCCGATCCGACATGGACGAGGTGAGCTACCCCGTCTGTGAATTCGGATGGGGTGCCGACATGATGGTGAACCCTATCATGTACACGATTCGCGATTGGGACGCACGGCGCGGCACACCTTTCTACAAAAACGTGATGAGAGACGGAATCCCGCTATGGACGGGAGATTATGACGACGCATACGACATTTCAGAAGATGATGTTTTGCCTTTTGTCGAGCCGACAGGGCAATTCATAGAAACTGTCGTTAAACTTGCGCAGCAAATGTGCGCTGATAAATAAAGCATGACCATGGCCATATTCACCCTCCATAAAACCGCCTACAACCGCGCTAAAACGGCGCGTGTGCGCGCGTTTGC
>CADCOC010000292.1 GCA_902802945.1 uncultured bacterium
CATTCCAAGAAACGCCGCGATGCGCGCAATCTCCGCGTCCGAGACGCGCACGATTCCGTCCTTGATGCGGCAGCACGCCCCGCACATCCGGCACTTGAAATCATCCAATTTCATCACCTAGTCCCCGCCATGGTATTTAGAACAACTCGCCGTTCACGGCGCCTGCACACCTGTTTCACAACCGACGATTAGCATCACCGATGCAAATTAACTCCTCTTCATGGCAACTCATTGTCGCATCCTCTCCATTCTCTTCTTCTGGTGTAATTCAGTGACTTGTCAGTGCTTCGTAAAGCATACGGACATTTCCTCCTGCTCACGGCGCGGGATGCCAAGACGCACTGCCACGTCGCGCCACTGGCTGACTACTGATCGGATACGTTCAAGCTCCTCGATCGCCTCTTCCTTGCCAAGCCTGAAGTATTCTGCGCCGTCAAGGAGCGTGTCCACGGACTCGATCGGCACACCGGCGTCAAGCTCAAGCGAGAGCGACTGCGGGCGCTTCACGTTCACGTTGAGGTCGTAGGCGGGCGAAAGACGCCATCTACCCTTCTCCGACACGAATCCGTGGTTGCGCAGATGGTCGTCTGTGTTCGAGACAAGAAGTGAAAAGGCCATGCGTCGCCAGAGTTCCGGAATATCTGCGTCGGGATTCGCGCCATGTTGCATCAGGAACCCTGCAATGTCAATGTATGTTCCGTTGCCGTCCTCCTGCCGATCTTCGCAACCAAGCATGGTCATAGCGGAAGCAAACGGTATGCGATGCGCCCCTTCTCGGTCAAAGCGGCGGCACAGGAACGTCGTTCCAGTCTTTGAAAACTTCTGTGCCCGAGCCTCCGGGACGCGGATGCCGGACTTCTCGGCAAGAATGTGAACGAGATATTCCCATGCACCGGCGTCGTAATCGTCTTCCTTGGAAGGGAACTTGGCAATCCACAGACTTCCATCCGGAGCGGTCACGCTCGCCTTCGGACGTGCGCCGCCGAGGGATGTGCCGGGACGAAGAAGAACGGCAAGCGCTGACTCGTCGGTATCGTCCTCCTCAAACCGACGAGAGGAATCCTCAAGCGTACGGAGCGTTGTCCAAGGCGGGGCAGGGTTATCTCCGTCAGTGTTCACAAAGGTATCCGAACCTTCGATCTTGAAACGGAGCGCTCCAACGCGGGTCAGGTCGAACACGCCAAAGAGATAATCGCTCTCTCGGAGATTGCCGCGTTTCTCGCAGCGGCGGATGATCTTGCGTCCCCAAGAATCGGGTGCTGCATCCTGAAACAGACCGAAGCCAAATGAAAGCGTCGGGTACTGCTTGCCCCGGAAAAGGCCAATGTCCGGCCCGAGGAACGACACGGACGGATGAAGGACGAAATCTTCGTCAAGCTCAAACGACGAGACCTCTTTACCGCGAAGTTCGTCGTATTCGAGCGTCCCGATGCGTCTATCACCATCACATTCGGAAATGAAAACCTCTATGCGCTTCATGCATGAACCCTCTTTGGAAGCTGCAAGTCCTGCAGTTCACGTCCAAGGACATCGTCCGCCGCGACCTTTTCAATGTCGGTGTGCATGTTGAGGCAGAAGAGAACGGACATATACCCGGCCATTGAAACCGATGGCTTGCCCTGCTCAATGGCTGTCAACGTTGCATGGCTTACACAGGCCCGTTCACACATCATGGCAGCGGATATCCGCCGGCGTATGCGAGCGAGCTTCAGGTTCTGGCCCAGAATCGCAAGGATTTTTGGGCTTTAGGCATCAGCAATGTTCTTTTCTGTTTCACAACATCCTACTCCGTCCTTGATTTAATATCTTATATTTTAGCATTAAACCGCTTCAAAAGCAATAACCTAAGACAAAAGAATCTTCACATATTTTCACTGCCTACATGCAGATTGTAGTCATCATGTACACTAAAACATTTCAAGCGTACCTGCTAACGGCTCTGCCATGACGGTGAAGAACTGTCGTGCGTCGATGAGCCCAGTATCGACCAAGAGGGTCTTGCCCTTGAAATCAACTTTAAGTCCGTCCATCCACCCAAGCGCCTTTCGTCTGGTTTTGGATGATTTCTGTCATAGCCATTTACCTCTCAAATCAACGGGAATGCTCATCTTACTTTTCCTCCTTGAGAACGTCTGGCAGTGCTTCGCGCGGGCCGAGGAACTTGGGGCTGCGGCGAAGGACGACGTCGGCTACTGCGGCAATCTTCGCAAGCTGTTCGCGGATTGTCGTCTTGATCGAATAGCGTCCGTTCACGTCCTTCGCCGCGTAGCCATAGGCGTCGCATCCAAACCCTCGCGCCGTGAAGACCGCGCGTCGGACGTGG
>CADCOC010000293.1 GCA_902802945.1 uncultured bacterium
CGCGACGCACGAGCGCATCCTCAACGCGTCGGTCGAGGTGAACAACTACGAGCCCGTCACGTTCGACGAGCTGGTCGAGAACAACCGCCGCCACAAGGAGCACTACCTCCGGCGGTGATGAGAGGACAAAAGACAAAGGAGAGAAACGGATGATGGAAAACATTGAAAAGATGGCGCGGATCGAGCGCGAGATCGAGAAGCGGATGGAGGCCGCCTGTGAAAAGGACGGCTGGGTGGCGTCGGTTGCGATGTACCCGATCAACGCGGCGTCGCTCATCATCGAGAAGTTCGACGAGCTGCCCGTCACGGCAGACGACGCCGAGGCGGCGATGCAACGGGCGTTGCAGTTCGCGAAGGACGAGTTCGGAACCGATGCAACCGTTGAGCGGGACGACGAACGCATCCCCAACACACGCGCGCCGTACCACGTCCGCTTCCACCTGAAGGTTGACGGCACAAGCCGCGTCGCGGAGCTGGCGGCGTAGTTCTGAGGGGAATGTGGGCATGAGGATGTTGTCCAGACTCTTAATCCTTGCCGTTTTCGCCTGCGTGGCGGCGAATGCATCCGCCATGCAGATATTCGTGAGGACGCTCTCGGGCAAGTCAATTACGCTTGAGGTCGAACCGAACGACACCATAGAGAACATAAAGCAGAAGATTCAGGAGAAAGAGGGAATTCCGCCAGACCAGCAGAGGCTGATTTTCGCGGGCGTACAGTTGGAGGACGGGCGGACGCTTGCCGACTACAACATCCAGAAGGAGGCAACGCTTCACCTTGTACTCCGTTTGAGAGGACCCGGAGAAGCATATCCTCGCACCACCTTTTCCGCGGATGGCTACGGCGGTTTCCTGCTCTCGCTCGACGCATCGCTTTCATACGGCAGCACGACGTCCCTATCAAACGACTTCAACAACACTATCAAGGTTGCAAGCCGTCCGTCGCCAGTCGCGTTCCAGCACATTGCGTCAATCAATGACGTGACGGATTCCATTCAGACTAAGGCGACGAACGCCAACATAACCGTGAGCACGGTTGACGGGGGTACGACAAACATCAATGTCGTTCTGTCGCTCCCCGCGCCGTCGGGTGATGCCGCGTTCTTCAAGGCGTTCGCGCTAGAGCAACTTCCCGCCGAAGAAGAGAACGAACCGTAAAACGAAGAAGATAAGAAAAGGAAATCTATGGCAAATGAAGTAAAATCCATCGGCAGAAGTATCAAGCGTTTGCCCGGACAGGCACTCCGGGAGGAGCGCGACAAGATTTTTTCGGATATGGTTGTAGATCCGGTTATGCTAATGATGATGGGATGGTGCGTACTGATCATCGAGGCCATGCACGTTTATCTCAAAACGCCCCCCAGCATCTGGATTGGAGTATTTTTTGCTGTAACAACAGCGTATTATGCCGTGCGCAAGATGATAAAAGGACGACGGATGCTTCGCAACTACAGACGCGGAGAGGAAGGCGAGCGCATAGTTGCACAGGCCATAGAGCAGGATCTCATCCCCATCGGCTATACGGTGTTCCACGACATACCGCTGGAGAAGGACGGGCGGCGGTTCAACATCGACCATCTTCTGATCGGCGGCAACGGCATCTTTGCCATTGAGACAAAGAATTACGTGAAGCCTGCCAAGGGTTCGCCGGAGGTGAGATACGACGGTAACTCAATCCTCTGGAATGGCATGAAGCACACCAAGTGCGACGAAATCGCGCAGGCAAGGGCGGCGGCGTTTTCCGCCAAGGAGCTTATAGGCGATTTGACCGGCCTCAACGTCTATGTGCATCCCGTGCTTTGCGCAGTCGGGTGGTACGCCAAGTCCACGGATCTGTACAGGCATCCCGTGCTGCTCGTGATGGAGAAAACCCTCAAGACGGTACTGCCCAACGTCAAACCAAAGAAAGAGCTTTCGGAAGAAGATCGCAACAAGATCATCGCCGCGCTCAAGAGAGGAATGTGAATCATGGCGATGCCGCAGAGAGACAACTACATCGAGCAGATACGACGGCTGGAGGGCTTGATCGCCTACGCCGAAGAACAGCAGGACTGGGAAGAGCTGGAGCGGCTGAAGGAGCAGCTCCGTAAGCTGATGGAAAAGATGTAGTTCCGCTCGTGCGCGTAAAGCCCGATTCCCGCCCCGCTGGCGCGTTCCGCGCGCCGTGACGGGCAACGGCCGCCCCTTGGCGCGGAAGCCCGCACAGGGGCGGATTTGGGGCTAACCACTAGCCACTAACCATCACAGCAGATCGACGACGCGGACGTTCTCAACATGCACCGCGCTCGGGTCGGCGTAGTAGCGCATCACGGTGCGGATGTCGTCGCCGCTGATCGACGACGCCATCTCCGCGCCGTACTTCTGGTAGATGTGGTCGATGCAGATCTTG
>CADCOC010000294.1 GCA_902802945.1 uncultured bacterium
GAACCAGACATTCACTTCGTCGCTGTCCATGACAGTCTTCTTCCTCAACACCGCGACGGGACTCGACATGGGTTCCAACCGTCCGCTTACCGCGCGTCTCTATGGCATGACGATCCATGACGACGGCGTGCTCATCCGCAACTTCCGTCCCTGCCGGGCGACAATCGCCGACGCGAACGAAGGGACGTCCGTGTCGAAATACGGGCTCTGGGACACGGTGAACGACGTCTTCTACGGCGACTTGTCGGGAGGGGCCGATTTCACCGCCCCCGAGCAGGCGAGCGACATTGTCGTAGAACAGAACGCGCACGGGTTGGAGGGCGTCGAGCCGCCCGGTCCATATATAGTGGACGACAACCGCACCTTCTCCGCCACCAACCTGACCATTGGCCCGATCTCGTGGGTGCCCGTCGGCTACAGCCTGGAGAAGTGGGACGCCGGCAACGGTGTGTGGAACTACTTCAAGACCGAGCAGGGCAACTCCTTCGCCTACACCAACAACGCCGAGAACGGTCGGATGCGCCTCACCTGGCTCTGGACGCAGACGGGCAACGTCAGGCGGTACGGCCTCGGCGACTACATCCAGACAGCCGGCCTCGTCGGCCACTTCGACGGCATCTACAACGCCGGCCGCAGCGCCGCGCACGCGGCTTCTCCCGGCACCTGGGTTGACCTGGCCGGCAAGTTCAACCTGACCAGAAGCGGCACCTCCGGGTTCTCGGCCGACTCCTGGGTCGCGAACGGATCGACGTTTTACACCGGTTCATCCGCCGGTCCGCGGGACGCGCTGATCGCGGGGAAGTTCACGCTGGAGATGATGATCTCCTCGCCGCAGATCGGCAGTAATTCGTATGGCACCTGGGTGTTCCTCGGGAACAACAACGACCGCCAGCTTTGCGTGGACATGCGCAGCGCCAACAGCCAAAATCCGCTCATCCAGGGCATCCAGTATCTTGGCGGAGGCAGCTGGAACGATGGCGCCGTCGTCCAGAACTGGGGCGGCACCAAGACCAAATGGAACACCCGCCAGTACATTGCGATCGTGTGCGACGGCAACACGGCCACCGGCTATTGCGACGGCACCAACCAGTTCCATTCGATTACGGTCCCGGGCGTGACGCCGTCGCTTACGCAAGTCGGCGTCGGCGTGCGCGCCTCCGACAGCGGAAACAAACTCATCAATGGCGCGGAAATCTGCGCGCTCCGCATGACCTCCCAGGCGCTCGCGGACTGGCAGCTCGAGCACAACAGCGCCGTGGACCACGCGCGCTTCTGCAACAACGTGACGGTGGTGAACGGCGCCATCGGCGAAACGGGCGAGAACGGGGCGAGTTCGGCTCCGAATGGCGACTACGATCTCCTTTCCGGCACATGGACGATCACGGCGGACGACATTGACCGGCCCGGCGCCTACTACGCGCCGAAGCTCACCGTGGAAAAGCTGACCGACGGGGCATGGGTGGTCACAGACATACTGGAATTCGTCAACTCCTATACCGTGGACAAGGACGTCCTTGGCGACGGGCGAATCCGCCTCACCTATCCACGCCGTCGCCGGGATACGGCAACGTCTCCGGTCTCGTCGCCGGCGACCATGTGGCCGTCTCCTGCGGTACTACGCCGTGGACGAACGCGTATGGGTCAGTCGCCTATTCCTACACGGGATGGAAGCTGTACGACAATGACGGCAATGAGCTATCGAACAGCGTGGAGACAGCCTTCACCTACACGCATCCTACGCCTGCCGCCTTCCGTCGCCTTGAGTGGCAATGGGCGGCAAGTCCGATCGACGGCGCATACGCTCCCGGCGAGCACGGGGGTGACCTTGTCATCGCGGCGAATGCGCGCGGGCTCGAGGGCGTCGAGATTCCTGGCTCCTACACGGTGAATGCGAGCCGTACCTTCGCCGCCACGAACGTGACGGACGGCTTTTTCGTGTGGTCTGCCGTCGGCCACAAGGTGGAGAAGTGGAATGCGGCCACCGGCAAGTGGGACTACTTCAAGACCGAGCAGGGCAATTCGTTTACCTACGTGAACAACGTAGAGAACGGGCGGATGCGCCTTACCTGGCTGTGGTCGCAGACGGGCAACGTCAGGCAATATGGCGTCGGCGACTACATCCAGACGACGGAACTCATCGGCCACTTCGATGGCATCTACAACGCCGGGACCAACGCCGCGCACGCGTCCTCCCTGACGACATGGAAGAACCTCGCCGGCGGCTTCGACCTGAGCAAATACGGTGGCGTCGCCGGGTTCACGAACGACGCTTGGGTGGCGAACGGCTCAACCATTTTCCGCGGCGATTCTGTCGATGTGATGAACGCGCTGTATGCGAAGAAGTTCACGCTGGAGATGATGATTTCCTATGTGTCCCCTCCCACGTCCGATTACGAGACCTGGTTCTATGCAGGCGACCTCACCCATCGCCAGCTTGGAGTTGACATCCGTAAAAACTATTCTACCCATCCGCTTGTCCAGGGGCTTCAATATCTCTCTGCCGCCTGGAACGACGACGCTTTGATCCCTGCCTCGGACGAGTCTCCGACCAGGTGGAACACCCGCCAGTACATTGCGGTTGTGTGCGATGGCGACACGGCCACCGGCTATTGCGACGGCACGAACAGGTTCCATTCGATAACCGTATCGGGAATCGACGCGACCTTGACGAATTTTGGTGTTGGCGGACGCAACGACAACAACTCGAACGCCGCCATACTCCAGAGCGGAGCGGAGATCTGCGCGGTCCGCATGACCGCTAGCGCGCTCGAGGGCTGGCAGCTTGAGCACAACAACGCCGTGGACCACGCGCGCTTCTGCCCCAACGTGACGGTTGTGAACGGAGAGATTGCCGACACCGGAGTGACCGGCGCAAGCGCAGTTTCGGACGGCAAT
>CADCOC010000295.1:0-1314 GCA_902802945.1 uncultured bacterium
GCGTCCGACCGCATCAACATCTACGACTGGGAGGACGCCGCAGAAGATTACGGCGCGAGCGAGATCGACTTCTCGGCGATTGACGCCGCGCTGGACGCCCAGCCGGGTTCGATCGACATCACGGGAGGGTATATTTTCGAGTTTTCGACGGAGGCCGACGAGGTGACCTGCTTCGACGTCGCCGCCGGTTCGCTGACCATGCACACGATGGCAAACCGTCCCGAATACCTCAACACCTCGGCAAAGATGCTCGCCTGGAGCAAAAACTACCTTCAGAACTACTTCTCGGCAATCACGTCGTGGGACGGCTGCACGGCGGACGGTCGCCACTGGAGCGAACTTTGCGACGTGGACTCCATGGTTGACTTTTTCCTCGTGAACGAGCTCTTCGACAATGGCGACATGGGCCAGAAGAGCCGCTATGCCTACATCGACCGCGGCGGCAAGCTCACGTGGGGTCCGGTGTGGGACTACGACTGGGGCTCGTATTCGCGCACGGTCCCCAACACCTGCGAGAGGTGGCGCAGTGCTGGCGGCGGCGTGGCCAACATGAACCGCGAGTGGACGACGGATCCGTGGTTCTGTCTCCGCGTCTGGGAAAGATACTGGGAAGTACGCGGCCGCTATGCGGCGACGTATGCCGACGGCGGAACGTTCGACCAGGCGATTGCCACCGTGCGACGGTCGGCAGAGATTGACGAACGGCTGTGGGCACCGCGCAAGGACACCGCGAACGTCACGCGCACCTTCGACGGGGACGTGGCGATTCTCAAGAACTTCCACGCGAAGAGGCTTGCGTGGATGGACCGTCAGTTCGTCGACGTGGCGACGCTGATGGCGTCGCTTAGGAACTCGAGCCAGACGCATTCCTACGTGCCGGACGCCTTCGAGATCCAGCCCCGCATCGAAGAGGGCCGGAGCGTCTTCACGGTCGGCGTCAGACGCGCCTATAGGGTCAAGGCGATCCTGAACGGACACGTCCTCGGTACGTTTGACGCGCAGGCGGGAGAGGTGCGCGGAAGATTCGCCGCCGACGCGCTGGTGGTGGGCAACAACCGCCGCAACTGCCTTTCGCTCGTGGCCTACGACCGCGGCGGACGCGTCTTGGCGCGCAACTACGCGCTCTTCAATTACGTGCCCAAAGGCTTCACAATCCGCTTCCGGTGATTGCTTCCGCGCACGAATCTGACATCACTTGAAATAGTACGGCGCACAGCGGGGATTTTTGGTATAATATGCGCCATGCAGACGGTCAACAAAGATTCCAACGACTTCGGCGAGATCCGCCGCAGGGGCTACGTGTATGTCGATAAG
>CADCOC010000295.1:1319-2840 GCA_902802945.1 uncultured bacterium
GCGCGAGCTCTTCGAAGGGCTTGCCATCATGGACACCGACTGGGACTGGAAGAAGAAGTTCCCCGTCATCCACCTCAACATGGGGATGTGCGCGGCGGAGGACTACGATACATTCGCGCAAAACCTCCCCGTGTGCATGAAGGCATCCCTCGCAGGCGCAGGTGTCAAGTACGATGATAAGTTGACTCCTTCCGCTAACTTCGGCATCGCAATCGACAAGCTTGCCGATAAGGGTACCCAGCCCGTCATCCTGATCGACGAGTACGACGACCCCGTGGCGAAGGCTCTGAAGAACGTGGAAGTGGCGGAGCACGTCCGTTCCTCACTTGCGCCCATCTACGGGCAGATGAAGGACCGCTCCGGAAAGATTCGCTTCCTGATGATCACGGGCGTCAGTAAATTCACGAAGCTCTCGATCTTCTCCACGCTTTCGTCGCTCGTCGACATCTCCTTCGAGGATGCCTACGCCTCGATGCTCGGCTACACGGAGGACGAGCTTGACCGCTACTTCTCCGAGCACATGGAGGCGCACCGCAAGGTGATGGGGCTTTCGGCGAAGGCGTACCGCGCCGAGATCAAGCGTCTCTACAATGGTTACCGCTTCTGGCTTGGCAAGGGAGAGAATGTTTACAATCCAGTCTCCATCAATCTCACGATGGCGAACCAGAAGGACGAGTTCGAACTCTACTGGGCGGAGACGGGGAAGGCGTCATTCCTGATGAACATGCTCGCCAGAGGTGATGTCCTTGCGATTGATCCGGAGAAATTGGAAAACGTTTCGAAAGCGATGCTGGACGTTTCCGATCTCCGCAAGTTCCCGGTCGTGGGGATGCTCTTCCAGACCGGCTATCTGACGATACTTGATTACAACAAGAAGACAAAAAGGTTGACCCTCGGAATCCCCAACGCAGAGGTACGGGAGGATTTCTCGAGCCTGATGAGCGGACTCGTGGCGAACAAGGACGTGGTATGGGCGTCGGAAATCGGTGGGCATCTGCAGAGCGCGCGGTGGCCGGAGTTCTTCGACGGTCTTGCCGCGCTCTACGCGGGCGCCGTCTATGGTTCCACGGAAGGGAAGCCGCACGAGCTTTCCTACGCGCGCTGCCTGAAGTTCCTCTTGCAGGGACAGGGCTTCCGCGTGGAGCAGGAGGTGTCGCATGCGGGCGGACGCACGGACATCGTGGCGGACCATCCCTGCGGCACCTACATCTTCGAGCTTAAGGTGAACAAGCCGCCGAAGGTCGCGATGTCGCAGGTGCAGCGCAAGAAATACGCCGCGCCGTACCGTGCCGCCGGCAAGCCCGTCTGGGCGGTGGGCCTTTCCTTCAACGGCAAGACGCGTCAGTTCAAGGCCGGCGTCGCAGAGAGTGTAAAATGTAAAGTGTAAAATGTAAAGTGTTAAGAATCATGTTATGTTTTTTGGGGTGCGATTGCCGATTGTTGACCTGATAGAGTCCGAGCCGCGCCTACCCTGCTAAAAAAGTGAAATTCCCCCTTGCACAGGGCAACCGACTTATGCTA
>CADCOC010000296.1 GCA_902802945.1 uncultured bacterium
TCCACGGCAAGCGGAAGGCGAGCCCGAATATCGCGCTCGCGCTCCGCCACATGGGCGTGAAAGTGGAGGTGGCGTGATGGTGGTGGAGTTCGTCTGCGTGAGGTGCGGGGAGAAGTTCACGCGCGAACGGTCCCGTCGTGGCGGCAACCCACCGCAAGTCTGCGAGGGGTGCAAGGCGGCGAGGGCGCACGATTACCATGTTGCATACAAGCGGAGACAGGCGGAAGCCAAGAAGCCCAAGAGACCCGCGAAACCTGCGAAGATCGTGAAGCGCTGCCGCCGTTGCGGGCTGACGTTCGAGGAAAAGCGGCTTTCCCTGACCAAGGTAGCCAACGCCTCGGAGGGTTATGTGGAACACCGCTACTGCCCAAGCTGCCGGTGGAAGCAGCGGCGCGCGGCGCAAGCGTGCGACCCGCGGTATGTCGGCGTCGGCGGCCATGGCGACGTGTTGGAATATCGAACAGTGCGAGGTGAGGCATGAGCGGTGTATGGGAACTTATCAAGCGCCGCAACATCGGCGCGCACGCGATCTATTTCTCCGGCCGCACGGTGGACGGTTTCGACCAGTTCAGGATAAGCGTTGACTGCATCGAACAGCTTCGCGGGACGCGGGAGGATTGCGAACGCGAGTGGCGGAAATGGGTTCGCGTGTTGAATAAGATCGCCCGTGAGCGCAAGGAAAGAGCGAAGGCATGACAAACGAAGAACTCAAGAAGCTCTTTATCAAAGAGGTGCATGCTGCGGCGCGCGGCCGTTACGCCGTGGAGGTGTTCGCTGACATGGTGCGGACGATGGCGCTTGCGTTCGAATCGCCGCTCACGAATGGAGAGCACCACAAGGCAATCGAGGCGGAATACGCCCAGATCAAGGGCCGCTACACCGAGGACGAGTTCGTCCACTTCCCGATCGCGCTGGCGATGGTGCAGATGGCGTTGGAGCGCCACCGCGAGGATTTCCTGGGGCACGCGCTCGAAGCGCTTGGGGCTGCGAACACGCACAACGGGCAGTTTCTGACGCCGGTGTGCGTCTCGCGGATGATGGCGCAGGTTGGATGCCAGGGAATCGAGTACACGCCCGGCAAGGTCATAAGCCTCTCCGACCCGTCGTGCGGCTCGTCCGTGCTGCTGATCGAAGGGGCGGAAAAGTTGCTGGCAGACGGCGTGCGGCAGGCTGACATTCTGCTTCACGCCGGTGATATCGACGGGCGTGCGTGCGACATTTCGTATGTTCAGCTTTCGCTTCTCGGCTATGCCGCTGTAGTGCAGCACATGGACGCGCTCGCGATGCGTCGGATATCGCCGGACCGCTACACGCCCGGCTACTATCTCCACTGCATGCCCATGAGGAGGGTTGCGGCATGATGAACCGTCTGAAATACGCAGGCAAGGGCATGATCGTGGACTGCGACACGGGGAACATCGTCTCGCCGCGCACGGTGGTGGAGGCGTACAACCGCCTCGCGTGCGTCCTGCGCGACACGAACGCCCTAGTGGACGACCTCCGAGCGACCCTCAAGACCCTAACCATGCTCGGCTACATCTTAATCATCTTGGTGGCAATAAGCTGCCACAAGTAAAACCAACAACCAACAGGAGAAAATCATGATACCCGAAGAACAGAAAAAGATCGCGGTGAACCAGATGCGTGAAGTCCTCGCCGAATCGGCGCGCCTCGCCGTGGAGGCTCTATCCGCCGTCACGCCGATCGACAAGCCGGTCCCGACCCTCGATGAGAGCGGCACGATACTCGGCGAGGCGATCAACAAGCTCCGCAATCTGGTTTGCCCGGAAAAGGAGACCGTTGGCGAGTACCGCACGCCCAAGGCCGCGCTGGACGCCGTGATGGCCAATCCGCCGTTCAACATCCCGCCCGCCGCCGAGCCGGTTGACCCCAAGGCGCCGGAGATGTTGCCGGGCGAGAAGCCGTTCACGACCGCCTCGCTCGCGAGCATCCCCGAACTCAACATCGAGTTCCACGAGTACCACGCGAAGGACTACTACAAGTTCCTGTGCTGGTGGCACAACGACCAGGAGCCGGATGGCCGCGTCTACGAGCTGACGGTCAAGCCGTGGTGCACGGGCGCGGCGACGGACGGCGTCCCGAAGTTTCGCGCGCTGGCGCAAACGGGAGGGACCGTCCTTTTTGCGCTTGAAAGCTCCAGCAAGCGTCTCGCGATCGAATGCGCTCTCGTAGCCATGCGCAGGTATCTCATTCGCGGCCATCGCGCCGCGTGGCGGACGTACAGAAAGGCGCGTGCAGCCGCCAAGGCGGAGGAGGCGTGATGTTAACAAAAGAACAACGCAACAACGTGCAGTTCAAGAAGGGACAGATCGTCCAGGCGTACAACCGCCTTATTGCCGTTGCAGACTGGTTTGAACAAAACGGCGAAATGATCGGAGCAGATCCGTATACACCAGCTTCTTCCGTGGCGGTCGAACTAAACACCGCCGCGCAAAAGGTAGAAGTCGCGATCAGGTCAATCGGATATATGACCGACGGATATATGACATCTGTCAAGGAGGCGAAGTGATGGAGAAGCCGCACAAGTTCGACATCGGCGAGGGGTACGGCATCTGGGAGGAGCCAGGGCGCGGCATCATGCGCAGCTTCCCCGACGTGTTCTACCGCACGAAGCCCGGCGACTCGGCCGGCAAGTACACGATCGGCGACATGGCCGTCATGAACCAGCCGACAACCAAGAAGCGGTTCGGCATGTTCGTGATCGCGAATGTGGAGAGCGGCGACTTCGGCGGCACGGTCTATGACGCCGAATCGGGCGAACCGATCGCGGACGCGCGGGTCGACCTCTGGGGCTACCCGCCGAAGGGCGGCCGCGTCATGAAGTTTGCCGCTCTCTGCGTCGTGGGCGACG
>CADCOC010000297.1 GCA_902802945.1 uncultured bacterium
ACGCAGAATGCGGACGGCACGATCAAGGTCGTGAACTCCGGCGTCAAGGACGGCAAGCCCAAGACCGCGATCGGCAAGGGCAAGACGACAGACACGCCCGGACTCCTGCGCGTCTCGTTCTTCGGCCCGTTCTACGCAGACTACCGCGTGATGCTGATCGACAAGGACTACTCCCACTCCCTCGTCGGCAGTGGCAGCGCGGATTATCTCTGGATTCTCTCGCGCACGCCTGGCTTGCCAGAAAACGTGAAGTCCGAACTTCTTGCCGAAGCGCAACGGCGCGGCTATGATACGGACAAGCTCATCTGGGTGCGGCAAGACAAATGAGAGGGATGTCGCGGACAAGGTATTTGCGGCTCATTTCCCCTTTGAAATATCCAATCTGCGGCTCACAATGAGCCGCAGATTTGGTATAATAGGATCGTTTTGAGCCGCAAGGAGTGTTGACATGCAGTTGATCGATGAGATTCTTGAGTATCTTCAGTACCATCCGATGTCCAGCCGTCAGGATGTCGAAGGACGCCTTTCTAGCAAAGTCAGTTCGGCAACGGTTAAGCGTCAGATTGCCAGAGGCATTGAAAACGGACTCATCGTCTCGCACGGCAACAATCGCTCTACCGTCTATGCCATAACGCCGAAGGCCCATATCCTTCGGACCGTCAACCTCGACTCCTACTATGCCATAGACATCGACAAAAGAGATGTCCAGACTGGCTACAACTTCGATTTGATTCGCACGGAACTGCCGAAGATCGACATCTTCTCCGCAGACGAAAAGGCGCGGTTGGACGAGTGCCAGAAACTCTTCACGGCGCACATGAAGGAAATGGTGCCGGGATCAGTTGCGTACAACCGGGAACTCGAGCGTCTCGGAATCGATTTGAGCTGGAAGTCATCGCAGATAGAAGGAAACACCTATACCTTGATCGAGACGGAGACGCTGCTCAAGGACCTCAAGGAAGCGAAGGGGCGCACACACGCGGAAGCCCAGATGCTCCTGAACCACAAATCCGCACTGAAGGCCATCATTGCAAATCCCGGTTATTTCGAGAGGCTTTCGCTTGCGCGGATTGAGGACATACATTCCGTCCTGGTCGAAGACATGGGCGTTGAACCGTCGTTGCGCCATCGTCGCGTAAGGATCACTGGCACGAAGTATCAGCCGCTCGATGTCGAATCGCAGATAAGGGAAGCTGTCGATGACATGTGCGCGCTGATCAACGGCAAGGCCGATCCGTATGAAAAGGCGCTGCTGGCTTTGCTTCTCATTTCCTACATCCAGCCGTTCGAGGATGGCAACAAGCGGACGAGCCGCCTTGTGTCGAATGCCCTGCTGCTCGCTTACGGACATTGTCCGCTCACGTTCCGCTCGGTTGACGCGAACGACTACCGCGCGGCGCTTCTGCTTTTCTACGAGCAGAACAACCTCTCGGCGTTCAAACGCATCTTCGTCGAACAGGCGGAATTCGCCGTTCACGAGTATTTCTGACGATAAGAGGCAGGAGAATAATTAAGTACGTGGCAATTGCCGTAGCGGTGATGGTGCTTGCATGGGGCGCTTCGGCGATTGCCGTCTATGCGGTATCGTCTGGGCGCGTGTTCGACGGCGCGAGCATTGACGTGGTGCCGCGTCAGCGCGTGGCGGTCGTGATGGGGTGCGTGAGGACGCTCCCGAACGGACTCAACAACCTCTACTTCTCGCGGCGGATCGACGCGGCGGCGGAGCTGTACAAGGCCGGCAAGGTCGATTGCCTCATCGTGAGCGGCGACAACCACGTGAAGGGCTACGACGAACCGTCCGACATGAAGGAGTCGCTTGCGAAGGCCGGAGTGCCCGCCGATCGCATCGTCTGCGACTACGCCGGATTCCGCACGCTCGACACGGTCGTGCGGGCGAAGAAGGTGTTCGGGCTCGACTCGTTCATCATCGTCTCGCAGCCCGACCACGTCCGACGCGCGGTCTTCACGGCGCGAGGGTTTGGATGCGACGCCTATGGCTACGCGGCGAAGGACGTGAACGGACGCTATTCGATCAAGACGAC
>CADCOC010000298.1 GCA_902802945.1 uncultured bacterium
ACAGTCTGGATGCGCCAGAATCGGGCCGATTTCGCCATGGCGGCGGGTCGGCCCGAAAACTTTTTTGTCGAAAAGTGCGAGAAGCCCCTTGACTTCCGCCGAAAATACAAGTATAATTACTTGCACCATGAAAAAAAAGAAAGAGACGGCCGCCTACAGGCGGGAGGCGAGCAAGCTCAAGAAGCTGCTCACGGACGGGATGGTGATCGAGGGGACCCTGTCGGAGGTCCGCGCGGGTTCGGCGGTGCACTACCAGCTGACCCGGAAGGTCAACGGGCGCACCCGGACGGACTACGTCCCGCTGGACATGAAGGCGGAGGTAGAGGACTGGACGCGGCGATGGAAGTCCGCGAAGACCCTCTTGAAGGTCTTAAGCGACTTCTCGCGGTCAATCCTTCGCCATTCGGGCAGGGAGCGGGCGAAGACTGGGGGCAGAAGTTCTTCTCGTTCCGGGGGCGCACGCCCGCCGAGCAGCCGGACCCCGGCGAGGCGCTCCGCGCGCTGAGGGACTTCATCCGCCCGTTCCGCGAGGTCCTGAACCCGCTCCTCGTCGGATTGCTCCCGGCGGAGGACGAGGAGCGCTGCGTCTATTCGACGATCACGCTCTTCTGGACCGTGGCCCTGGGCTTCATCGAGCACCTCCACTCGCGCAACCAGATGGACATGACCCGCAACTCGCGGGCGTATTCGCAGACGGTCTTCGAGTGCTCGGGCCAGCGCTATTCGCCCGACGACCCGAATCTCCACACGGCCTGCTCGCAGACGTGGCACGACAGGTTCGCCCGCGCGGACTCCGTCCGGCTCGAGAACGCGCTCCTCGGCCTCGTGCGGTACCTCGTGCGCGGCAAGTGGTTCGACTCGGCGCGTCTCTGCGGGCGGCTGGTCTTCGCGGTCGACGGGACGCTCCGCGAAGACGTCCGGAGCTCGACCCTGCCGGAGAGGGAGAAGAGGCGCTACGCGCTGGAGGTGCGGATTGTCACGCCCTGTGGATGGAACATACCGGTGCTCTTCGAGGAGGTCGCCCCGTACGAGGGCGACAGGGAGAAGCAGGACTGCGAGCTGAACGCCTTCCGGCGGATTGAGAAGCGGCTCAAGAGGGCGTTCCCGAACCTCCCGGTTTGCATCCTCGGCGACGCGCTCTACGCGTCCCGGCCGGTCGTGGACATCTGCAAGGCGAACCACTGGGACTACGTCCTCGTGTTCAAGGAGGGCTCGTCGCCGAAGGTCCACCGGCAGGTGCACGACGCGATGGCCGAGAGGGACAGCACGTACGCGATGCTGCGCAAGGCCGAGGACGGGACGGAGCAGTGCGTGGGGCGCGGCGCGTGGATCGACGCGACGGAGGTGCAGTACGACTCTGACGAGCCCCTTGAGGGGTGGGTGGTCACGTGCGAGCAGTGGTACCCGTTACTGCGGCGAGTTCCTGACGAGCCTGCCCGTCAACGACGGGGCGCGGGCGGAGCTGGTCGCGTCGTGGGGTCGGCGCCGATGGAACATCGAGAACGGGTTCCACGCCGAGAAACACCTGGGATTCGGGCTTGAACACACGTTCTGCAACGACGGCAAGGCGAGCCACAACGTCTACGTCATCATGGAAATAGCCTACGCCCTGTGGCAGGTGTTCGACACGGGTTTCCTGAAGCGGCTCGGCAGGCGGTCGCGGAAGGTCACGCAGGAGGGGTGGGCGAAGATTCTCTTCTCGGCGGTCCTGATAATCGGCCTGCCCGCGATAGGCGGCTTTGCGGCGGACCTACCGGTTCGCAGGATGGCCCGCGAACACTTTCTCTGAATCTGGTGCGGGGATGCGGCGCTCCGCGGTATAAACAGGCCGTGAACGGAAACTCCTCCACGCGGGGGGGTGGGTACATGTCGCCTTTGCGTGACCAAGTCTCGGATTCGAGAGGTGAAAGCGTTTTGCGCGGGCGTCTTTGTGGCGGTGAAGTCGAAGGAACCTAGCCCACTTGGAATCTCTGCGTGCGTTATTCTGCGGGTTGCGGGTACATGAGCGTTATGGTACAATAAAAGCGTTGGAAGCTGGGCGAAAGTGTGTCGCAAGGCTCGTCCTCGCATAAGGAGTTCAGTTTGGAAAGCATTGACAACTTGACAAAGGCGTTCCGATTCCAGTATGAACGTTTTCACCTTGGCTGTGACGCCATTGAAGAAACTGGCGCATGGGACAAGGAGAAGTTCGGCGAAATGGGCGCGTTTTACGAAAACGATCTTCTCAGCATGATCCTCAGAGTGATTGTCGCCGACGGCAAGATCAGCGAAAAGGAGGTGGAATATCTCAACAGGAACTTCGCCTTTGACGTGGCGCATGTGTCGCTCGCCGACAGAGCCGACGTTCTTATGGTCGCGCCCGCGTCGGCGAATATCATCGCCAAAATGGCGCACGGGATAGCCGACGATATGCTGAGCACCACGTATTTAGCCAT
>CADCOC010000299.1 GCA_902802945.1 uncultured bacterium
CGAGGATCCTGTGGCCGGTCCCGGCACGCTGGAGGTTGTCGGAGGCGCACTTGCGGTGCCGGGCGGCATTTCGCCTGAAACGAAGCTCAAGGTCGGCGCGCAGGGCGCGTTCGAGTGGCGTTACGCCCTCACGCTTGCTGGGCTCGAGACGGAAAACGGCGCGGAATTGCGCTTCACGGACACGGCCGAGATTCTCACGGTCTCGGGCGAGGTGTCTCTCGCGGGCGTCACGCTCCGTGCGCCCGAGTCGGCCTTCGACAGTCTCAACAGACAGACGCGTGTGCTCGTGGCCGATTCCATCTCCGGCCTGCCCGTCTTCATCTGCGGGAATCGCAGGGGACAGGCTACGGTCAAGACGCGGGCAGACGGCAAGATGGAACTCTGGCTCCTCCCGCGCTGCCCGCTTCTGATCCGCTTTGTTCGTTGCATGATGTCAAATAGGACAGGATCGAAAACATGAACCATAAAATACTCATCCCTGCCATCCTCGTGCTCCCCATCGCGTTGTCCGCCGCGCGGCCATCGCCAGATCCCGTGCGCGCCCGCGCTGACGGGACGCTGCGCGGCCTCGTGCGACAGGCCGAGCGGCGCGACCGCACGCTTTCGAGCGTAGGACTCTTAGCAGGAGCCTACAACATCCTGCGCGCGAACGTCGGACTGGAAAAGTTGGACGTGCTTTTCGACGTGGCCGCCGAGCTGCAGGACCGCAATCCGGAATCTCGCACGTACGGCAACTTCCGCTGGTACGCGCGCGACGGCTTCGTGATGGACCACAATGCCGTCGACTTCTGTATGCAGGAGGGCTCCCTCATCGCGCGCGACTACCGGGATCGGCTCACGCCAGACCAGCGCGCCAAGTTCGACCGTCTCTGCGAACTCGGCCACCGCGTGCGCAGCTCCTACACGAACATCGCGCTGATGAACGCCGTCAACCTCGTGCTGCTCGGCGAGGCGTACGGCCGGGCGGACGTCTTGGAGGCGGGCGTGAAGCGCCTCGACGAGTTTATCCTCAACACGGCGATATGCGGAGTGTGCGAGTATTGTAGCCCTACCTACACGGCAGTCGACCTCAACTGCCTCCACCGCCTGCGCCAGTTCGCGCGCGACAAGGGAGTGATCGACCGCGCCGAGCGACTGCTGCGCCTCTTCTGGAGCGACGTGGACGTGGCCGCGTCGTCTTTCACGCCGTCCGGGCGCCTCGCCGGCGCGCACAGCCGCGACTACGACTATCTCTTTGGACTTGGCGGCATGGCCACCTACCTGCGCGTTGCCGGGCTAGCCGCGCCGTTGCCGGGCACGCGCGAGACGCCGCCACTGCCGTTCGAGCTTTCCGAGTGGCGTCCTGACGCCGCCATCCGCGAACTCGCCGCGCGCACGCCGCGCACGGTGGTGTCGATGTGGGGCGAGGAACCAGAGAAGGTGCGCGTGCTCTGGACTGGCAAGAACGTCTCGCTCGGCACCGCTGGCGCAAACTACTGGAACATGGACATCCCGCTGTCCGTGGACTTCGCCTCCACAAACCGCATCCCGCGCGCCTACTTCATCGCCGACGGACGGCGCGATCCCTACGGGCGCAAGAAGATTCCCGAGGGGAACGGTCCGCACCAGAAGACGCTCCATCTCCGTCCGTTCTGGGCCGGTGCGCAGCGCGGTCGCGATGCGCTCGGTCTTGTCGCGTACCGTCCAGGCGACATCCCTCCAGAGACGCCAACGCTCGAATCGCACATCGTGTTCCCGTGCGACGTCGACGAGGTGTTCGTCAACGACGAACGCGTGCCGGTGACTGGCGACGCGCCGCCTTTCGCGCGCGAACTTGACCAGGACGACGCCGTGTTCGTGCGCCTCGGCGCTGGAGCGTGCGGCGTGCGCGTGCCGTGGGCGCGTGACGTGCGCGACGGCAAGGCGCGCATCGCCATCGTGCGAGACGGCGCGTCCGGAGTGCGCGCGTTTCGCCTCACCGTGGCGCACCACGACGAGTGGGGGCTCCTGGTTTCCGACGCGCCAGTTCCCGGCGCGGCGTTCTGGGTGCGCGTGGATGACAATGCAGCCGATCCGGCCGCGTTCGCCGCGTTCCGAGTCGCGTTCCGCGCCTCCGCCGCAACGGCGCGCGCAGACGATGCGCGCGTGGAAGTTGGCGTGCGTGGCGAGGAGGGACCGCTTGCCCTCGCCGCCAACTCGCCGTTCTTCGCGCCGGAGAAGATCGAGCCGCAGCAGCCCGCCGCCGTGCTCGCCGTCGACGGGCGTGACATCGGCATGGAAATCCTCGGCAACGTGCCGGGCCTTGCGGAATACCGGGCGGAACTCGAACGAATGAAGAAGGAGATGGAGGAGAACCGCGTTTACGTGCGAAGTATCCGCCCGGTACGCTGGGAGGCGGAGAAGGGCGTCGTGGCGCGGAAGATGCGTGTTGAGAAGGATAGCTCGGCGAGCGGTGGAGCGTACGTGTGGACACCAGGCGAGATTGGCGGTCGCGGGATCGTGCCAGGCAGCGTGTCCTGGCAGCTGGAGGTGAAGGATGCCGGGAAATACCACCTCTGGGGACGCGTGCAGGCGCCTACGCCAG
>CADCOC010000300.1 GCA_902802945.1 uncultured bacterium
GGGCGTGCTGCCGCATCAAGGACGGAATCGTGCGCGTCTCGGACGCGGAGATTGCGCGCATCGCGGCGTTTCTTGGAATGGACGAGGCCGAGTTCATCGCGCGAGAGACTGAAGTCGCGCCAGACCGCAAGAGCCTGATTCTCAAGAGCCGTCCGGACGGCTCGTGCGCCTATCTGACGGAGGACAACCTCTGCCGCATAAATCCTGTGAAGCCCGAGAAGTGTCGGACGTTCCCCTTTGAATGGACTAATCCAGACTCCGCCGAAGTCTGTCCGGGACTGGCAGGACAACGAGGAGGGGGTTGACTTGGAGACACTGTTTTTGGTAGAATGTGCGCAGTCAATCAAATAGGAGTTGATTGTCTGTGGATATTTTGCAAAGAGAAAGATTGCTGAAGTTTGGTGCTGTACCATTCACCACCGATGTTATCGCTGGTGAATTGGGTGACTATTCTGCCGTGCTTGCCAAAATCGCCGCGCTTGTGGATGAAGGCAGTCTTGTCCGTATAAAGCGTGGCCTTTATTGCCTTTCGCCAAGAATCAGCGGTCGTGATCTTGATTTGCGTGTCATCGCGAATGCATTGTACAGTCCGTCGTACGTGTCATTTGAGACGGCGCTTTCGATGTACGGCCTCATCCCCGAACGCGTGGACGAGACGATGTCAGCTTGTGCAAAGCGTGCGAAGCGGTATGCAACGCCGCTCGGGGCTTTCTCGTATCGTACGGTACCCGGGAACTGGTTTCCGATAGGGGTTAGAACTCTGAATACTGGAGAAGGAGGCTTCCTCATTGCATCGCCGGAAAAGGCGCTTGGCGATTTGCTTATTGCAAGATGCAATCTGCGAATCTCGTCTCCCGATTCGCTCAGGTCGTTTCTGGAGGACGACATACGCTTTGATTTTGACGCGTTCGGAAGTCCGGACAAGGCGGTTTTGAAAGAAATGGCGGATCCCGATTCGCTCAGGTCGTTTCTGGAGGACGACATACGCTTTGATTTTGACGCGTTCGGAAGTCCGGACAAGGCGGTTTTGAAAGAAATGGCGGAATGCGGACACAAGCCGCTTTTGATGAAGGCATTGGAAAGGATGTTCACATGACACTCTACGATTCGATGGTAGAAAGTTATGCGCCAAAGACTGCTGCAGAGCGGTTTGCCGTTCAGCAGGAGGTTATGCAGCTCATTGCGTTGGCGGGACTTGCAAGGGGGGGCTTCTTCGAGAAGGCGGCATTCTACGGCGGAACATGCCTGCATCTGTTCTATGGGATGGAGCGGTTCTCCGAGGACATGGATTTTTCTCTTCTCGAGCCAAACCCCTCGTTTGATTTTGAGTCGTACTTTCCGGCGATAAAGGAGGAGTTCGCTCTCGCGGGGAAGGAGGTGGAAATCCAAATGAAGCACAAGGGACGGCCTTCGTCCGTGGAGAGCGCTTTTCTAAAGGAATCGTCTGAAGTGTTCAAAATAGGTTTCACGACGCAAAAGCAGCTAAAGGTCAAGATAGAGGTCGATATCGCGCCTCCACCAGGTTTTTCGACAGAGCAGAAGCTGCTGGTCAAGCCGGTGTCGCGTTGGATTCGTACCTATTCGATAGGCGATCTGTTTGCCGGCAAGGTCAGCGCTGCCCTTTTCCGTGCCTGGCGCACGCGGACCAAGGGGCGCGACTGGTACGATCTTGAATGGTATGTGAGGAATGGCTTTGCGTGTCATCTGGGGCATTTAGTGGAACGTTGCCGAGAAGTGGCACCAGAAACCGATCTGTCTTCCCGAGATGCTCTTGTCGCCGCTTTCAGGAAGCGCATTGCGACAATAGACTTCAAGTCGGCGCGTGAAGATGTTCGGCCGTTTTTGAAGGATGCTTCCTGCCTCGACATCTGGAGTCAGGAATACTTCAATTCGCTTGTCGATATGATCAAGGTGGAGTTGTAGGTCTTTAGACAGGATTAACAGGATTAAGAAAGAAACGGAGGAATGAGGTGTCTATGAAAATCAGGAACATTGCAATTGGAATTGCTGTTGTCGGTGCCATGATTGCCGGCGGCGTGGCGGCGGTGGCGTGGCAGAATGCCGCAGCCGCTCCACGCACTATTTGATACTGAGTCCAACAGAAAGGTAGGGCTGTTTAAATGAGA